>CAMTXD010000068.1:0-15618 GCA_947085625.1 uncultured Gallionellaceae bacterium
TATGTTGGATATATAAGCAAGAAATTTTTATCGCAACGCCGTAGTTGAGATGAAATATGGATTTTTAGAGGTGCCCTGAAAATGGAATCAGCCAGGCTTCCCTTCATCCAACCCCAGCTCCTGAATCTTGCGTGTCAGCGTGTTGCGCCCCATGCCTAGCAGCATGGCGGCTTCGATGCGGCGACCGCCAGTGTGTTGCAGCGCCCGGGTGATGAGGGTGCTTTCAAATTGCCGAGCAAGATTATCCAGAATATTTTGATCGCCGCGCTGTAGCGCGAGCGCGACTTGCTGTGCCAGGCTGCTGCACCAATCACCCGGCATGGTGGCGGTGACTAATGTCTCGCGCCATTCCGGCGGCAGATCGGCGATTTCTACTTGTTGCGAGGGGGTCATCACGGTGAGCCAGTGGCACAGGTTTTCCAGTTGCCGCACGTTGCCGGGAAAATCTTGCGCCGTCAGGTATTGCATGGCAGTGGCGCTGATGGACTTCTGTTCCACGCCGAGTTCGCGCGCACTTTTCTGTATGAAGAATTTCGCCAGCAAGGGGATGTCTTCGCGCCGTTCGCGCAGCGGCGGCAGACGCAGGCGAATGACGTTGAGGCGGTGAAATAAATCCTCGCGGAAGAGGCCCAGTTTCACGCGCTCGTCCAGGTTCTGGTGAGTGGCGGCGATGATGCGCACATTGGCCTTGATCGGCTGGTGGCCGCCGACGCGGTAGAAATTGCCATCGGACAACACGCGCAATAGCCGCGTTTGTAATTCTGCCGGCATGTCGCCAATTTCATCCAGGAACAGCGTGCCACCTTCGGCCTGCTCGAATCGCCCGCGCCGCGTGGCAGTGGCGCCGGTGAAGGCGCCGCGCTCGTGGCCGAATAATTCCGACTCCAGCAAGTCCTTGGGGATGGCGGCGGTGTTGATGGCGACGAAAATCTTATCCGCACGCGGGCTGTGGCGGTGCAGGGCGTGCGCCACCAGCTCTTTGCCGGTGCCGGATTCGCCGTTGATCAATACCGTGGCGTGCGTTTGGCTAAGCCTGCCGATGGCGCGGAACACTTCCTGCATGGCCGGTGCATGGCCCAGGATATCCGGCGCGGCGAGCGTGTCTTCGGGAGATACATTTTTGGGCTGGCTTTGTTCCAGCGCGCGGCGGATCAACTCGATCGCGTGATTGATGTCGAACGGCTTGGGCAGGTATTCGAATGCCCCGCCCTGAAAAGAGGAGACCGCGCTCTCTAGGTCGGAATAGGCGGTCATGATAATGACCGGCAGATGCGGGTAGCGCTCGCGCAGGATTTGCAGTAGTTCCAGCCCGGAGCTGCCGGGCATGCGGATGTCGCTGATGACCATTTGCGGCGCGCCCTGCACCAGTGCCTGCAATGCTTCGTCGGCTGAGGCGAAGCTTTTGAATTCGATATCCTCGCGCGCCAGGGCTTTTTCCAGCACCCAGCGAATGGAGCGGTCGTCGTCTATGATCCAGACTGGTTTCATAATAATTATTCCTGAAAATTTAAAACCTATCACCACAGAGACACAGAGACACAGAGACACAGAGACACAGAGACACAGAGACACAGAGACACAGAGAAAACCTCAAGCGCCTATCGGGAGCGCCGATGTCCTCGTCGGCATCTATCATCAAATTACCGACTACATGAAACTTTTGTCCCGGCACCGGGAGGACGTCGGCGCTCCTATTCAAAAGCATGGCGGATACGACGCTTCGCGTCTTTGATCCGCCCCGTACGTAAAAATTGCTTATTTACGGACAAGCCAACAAAAGGTTTGATTTTAGCTTTCTCTATGCCTCTGTGTCTCTGTAGTGAGATTTTGATTTAAGTGTGATTCTAGCGGCAACAGCACGCTAAAGCAGGTGCGCCCCGGCTCGCTGTCGAATTCGATGCTGCCCTGATGCTGGCTGACGAAATCCTGCGCCAGGGTCAGCCCTAAGCCATGCCCGTCGGCGCGACCGGACACCAGCGGGTAAAAAATCTTGTCACGCAAATGCATCGGCACGCCAGGGCCGTTGTCCGTGATTTGTATCATCAGCGCCAGGCGATGTCGTTTTTTAATTAGCGTGACCTGGCGCGCGATGCGCGTGCGCAACACGATGATTCCTGTGCCCTGCATGGCCTGCGCTGCATTGCGCACGATGTTGAGCATCACCTGGATCAGTTGCTCCTTGTCACCATGCAGTGGCGGCAGGCTAAGGTCATAATCGCGTTGCATGCTCAATCCCGTCGGCATTTCAGCCAACACCAGGCTGCGCACCCGCTCCAGCACTTCATGGATGTTGAGCGCACTGAAATGAGGCGCGTGTTGCGGCGTGAGCAACTTTTCCACCAGCGCACGCAGACGATCCGCTTCCTGTATTACCACTTGGGTATATTCGCGCAGTCCGGGTTTTTCCAGCTCCTGCTCAAGCAATTGCGCCGCGCCGCGTATGCCACCCAAGGGGTTCATGATTTCGTGCGCCAGATTGCGCAACAGCAGACGGTTGGCCTGGGTCTGATCGAGCATCTGCTCCTCACGCGCTAATTTCAACGGGCGATCTACGGGGTGGAATTCGAGCAGCAGATAATGCCTGCCCAATGGCAGCGGAGTGGCGATACAACGCAATTGCAGCTTGCTATGCGCGTGTGTGCCCAGGGTCAGATCATGCTCGATGTAACTGGCGTTGTTGCTCACCGCCTGCTGCATCGCGGCGGCCAGCTGCCCGGTGTGGGTGAGGGCGTGCTGCAAGGGATGGCCGACCAGGCTCTTGCTGCTCAAGGCAAACAGGTTTTCCGCTGCCGGATTGATATAAGCCACGCGTGACTGCTCATCCAGCAGAATGACTGCTGTGGTGAGGTGTTCCAGCGTAGGAAATTCAGGCTCTGATATATTTTCTTTTGGCATAAGCTCTTCACAAAGCAGAAAGTATGCCAAGCATTATGATTACCTGAGTTTGGACAACTCGGTCTTGAGCGCTTCGATATTCTTCTCGTGCAACATTACCTGTCCCTGCAGGGATTTTATCTTTTCTTCGTGTTTGGCGACGTTGCGGTAAGTCTTGCCATCCTCGCCCGTGGACACTTCCGGGTTTCCTTCTCCGGCCTTCAGGTTGTAGCGGGCGGTCGCTAGCAGCTTATCCTCTGTGGCCAATTCATCCTCAAGGATTTTGCGGCGCGTATCATCGCGGTTGCGTTGCGTGTTGTTATCCACCCGGGGGAAATCGGAAGGGCTGGGGTTGCGCGCGCGCGGCGGGGGCGAGGTGGGTAACGGCTCCAGGTTAAGCTTTTTTGCGCCCTTGGTCGGCACGCGGGAATAGGTCACATGCCCGTCGGCATCAACATGTTTGTAAATATCGGCTTGCGCCCAGCCGACGTGGCCTGCACACAACACTACCAGCAAGAGGCGGAGTTTCATGGTGACATCCTACAAGGGTTGGCGGGGTGAAATATCCTAAGTTCAGCAGTAGGATCGCGGACGGGACGTCCGCGATCCTAGTATGCGATGAGGCCAATACGACTCACTCAATTGGTGAGTTTCATCGAAAGAAAAAAATCAGTATTTATGCGGGATTCCAAATTATTCATTCTAATTCTAATTTAAAAATGCACTCACAACATCAGATTTTCGTAGGTCGGGCTTCAGCCCGACATGTCGCCCTGAAGGGCGACCTACAAAATTATTGTAGTTTCAAATTAGACTTGGAATCAGAGCAGTCGATCGCCGGATTTAGGATTATAGGTCAAAGCTGGAGGCTGTGACAAA
This sequence comes from uncultured Gallionellaceae bacterium, assembly GCA_947085625.1. Taxonomy (GTDB): domain Bacteria; phylum Pseudomonadota; class Gammaproteobacteria; order Burkholderiales; family Gallionellaceae; genus Nitrotoga. The sequence goes on from CAMTXD010000068.1 coordinate 3,754, forward strand.
CCGCAACCCGCAAAGGGCACCTCTAAAAAGAAAACGGGGCCTTGCGGCCCCGTTTTCTGCATCAAGCAACGACTGCTTACAGGCTGTAGTACATATCGTACTCGACCGGATGCGTGGTCATGCGATAGCGGGTTACTTCCTCCATCTTCAACTCGATGTAGGCATCTATCATCTCATTGCTGAACACGCCGCCACGGGTCAGGAACTCGCGGTCCTTATCCAGATGTTCCAGCGCCTGCTCCAGGCTGGAGCACACGGTTGGGATCTTGGCGTCTTCTTCTGGCGGCAGGTCATACAGATTTTTGTCGGCCGGATCGCCGGGATGTATCTTGTTCTGGATGCCGTCCAAGCCGGCCATCATCATGGCGGCGAAAGCCAGGTAGGAGTTGGCGGTCGGATCCGGGAAGCGCACTTCGATGCGGCGCGCCTTGTCGCTTTGCACGAAAGGGATGCGGATCGAGGCGGAGCGGTTGCGTGCCGAGTAGGCCAGTTTCACCGGGGCTTCGAAGCCCGGAACCAGGCGCTTGTAGGAGTTGGTGCCGGGGTTGGTGATGGCGTTCAGTGCGCGCGCGTGCTTGATGATGCCGCCGATGTAATACAACGCTATCTCGGACAGCCCGGCATAGCCGCTGCCGGCAAACAGGTTCTTGCCATCCTTCCACACGGATTGATGGACGTGCATGCCGGAACCGTTGTCGCCGACGATGGGCTTGGGCATGAAGGTCGCGGTCTTGCCATACTGGTGCGCGACGTTGTGTACCACGTATTTTAGCTTTTGGGTTTGGTCGGCGCGCTTCACCAGCGTGCTGAAACGCGTGCCGATTTCGCACTGGCCGGCAGTCGCCACTTCGTGGTGATGCACCTCGACCGGAACGCCGATCTCTTCCAGCGCCAGACATATGGCGGAGCGGATGTCGTGTAACGAATCAACCGGCGGCACCGGGAAATAGCCGCCCTTGACGGTGGGACGGTGGCCGGTATTGCCGCTCTCGTATTTTTCGGCGGAGGACCAAGCGGCCTCTTCCGAATTCACCTTGTAGAAGCAACCGGACATATCCACCTGCCAGTTGACCGAATCAAAAATGAAAAATTCAGGTTCCGGGCCAAAATATACAGTGTCGCCTATGCCTGTGCTCTTCAGGTAAGCCTCGGCGCGTTTGGCGATCGAGCGCGGATCGCGGTCGTAGCCCTTGCCGTCGGAAGGCTCGATCACATCACAGGTCATAACCAGCGTAGTTTCGTCCATGAAGGGATCAATGAAGGCGGAATCAGGATCGGGCATCATCAACATGTCTGAGGCCTGTATGCCTTTCCAGCCGGCGATGGAAGAGCCATCGAAGGCGTGGCCGTTTTCAAACCAGTCATCGCTATCCGTCACAACATGCGCCGGGATAGAAACATGATGTTCTTTGCCACGGGTATCGGTAAAACGCAGGTCAACAAATTTGACCTCTTGATCTTTTAATAACTTCACAACATCAGCTGCCGACTGCGACATAATTCTCTCCCAATAAACGTAATGACGAACACAAAACAAACCGGATATTAGTTCAGCATGAAGCGTGCCACGGCTTGCCGACACCAAAGCGCACATTTTGCCATATCTAAACGAATTAATGGATAAAATATTTGCCCTGAAGTGGGGCGCACGATGCCTGTATGCACTATTTTTGTGCGTGACTGCGATGCAGCTCAATGCTACGAAAGTAAGCGTCATCCGCCGTAATTTCGCCGCACTTGCGCTGCAGCGCCGCTATTTTGGCGGGGTCATGGTAATCCGCCGGATCCAGGAACAGATCGGCGTCAACCTTGCCATCCAGATAGTGCAACATGCTGCGCTTGCCCAGCGGCAAGTCATCACCCAGGCGCCGGGCAAGATGGGCCAGCAAGGCGGCGCGGTGCGGCAGATGGACGTTGGGCTTGGCTTGCAAGTCGTCTTCCGGATCTATATGCACCATCACATCCATGACATGATGGTGCGCCAGCACCGATAGCCGAGCCGCCTCAGCGATGTAATGTCCCTCGGATACGCTGATTTTCGGATCAACCATGATATGCGCATCCACCAGCGCGTTGTCCGCCATCTTGCGCGTACGTAATTCATGCAGTCCGCGCACGCCCGGCGTGGCTTCCAGGGTGGCGCGTATGGCCTCCACTTCCTCGGTGGCAAGGCCGGTATCCACCAGCTCGGTCAGCGCTGCCAGGGCAAACTTGCCCCCCATATAGGCTATCATCCCACCCACCACGGCGGCGGCGACCAGATCCAGAAAAATGTAGCCCAGCAGGTTGCCGCCTATCCCGACCAGTACCACCAGCGAAGAGGCCGCATCGGAGCGCGCATGCCAGGCGTTGGCGACCAGCATCTGCGAGCGCACGCGCTTGGCTACGGCCAGCATATAGCGGAACAGCCCCTCCTTGGCGAACAAGGTAAATAATACAACTACCAGCGTCAGCGGATGTACCTCTTGCAGATTTTGCGGGTTTTGTAGGCGTATCCCGGCGGTAATCAGCAGTCCCGCGCCCAGTATCACCAATGCTGCTCCCAGAATCAATGTGGCTGCGGTTTCTATGCGCGCATGGCCGTAAGGATGGCTGGCATCGGCGTGGCGGTTGCCATGGCGGTTGGCAAATAACACCATGATGTCGGCCAGCAGATCGGACAAGGTATGCAGGCCATCTGCCATCAGCGCTTGTGATTTGCCAAAGAAGCCTACAATTAATTGCAGCAGGGTCAGCAGCAGATTAACCCAGATACTGATCCAGGTGCTTTTACGCGCGGCGGCAAAGCGCTCCGGATGGGCAGGCTCAAAAGCAGCCGCTATGCCGTGAGTATGCGAGTGAGTATGATTTTTCATGGCGTTTGAGATAATATACAACGCATAGCAAAGATATTCGGGCAAGGATAACACTTGCGGTCATATAATATTTGAGAATACCAGCGGAGAAATGCCATGGGGAAAATAACACAAATTCTGACAACTGCGCAAAACCGCGCCAAGGAAATGGACTTGCCTTACGAAGGCGCACTGCTGCCAATCGAGGCTTATGAAATAATGCAATCCGCGCCCGGCGTCCGACTGGTGGACGTGCGCACGCGCGCCGAGCTGGACTGGGTGGGGCGTATTCCCGATGCGGTGGAAATCGAATGGGCGAGCTACCCCGGCATGAAGCCCAATCCGCATTTCACCGCGCAGCTTGAGCAGCGGGTGGATAAAGAAGCGCTGGTCATGTTTATTTGCCGCAGCGGCTTGCGTTCACACTATGCCGCCGTGGTCGCCACGCAGCAGGGTTATGCCGATTGCTATAACGTGCTGGAAGGCTTCGAAGGCGACCATGATGCCGACCGACACCGCAATGTGCTGGGCGGCTGGCGCGCGGCGGGGTTGCCGTGGGAACAGGGCTGAACGACCAGCAGTTTGAAATTACGCCGCCGACCAGTTCACCGCACCGCTATACGCAGTTACCAGCACCACCACTCCGAACACAATGCGATACCAGGCGAAGACCACGAAGGTGTGATTCGAGATGAAGCGGATGAAAGCCCTTACCGCCCACATCGCGGAGATGAAGGCGGTGACGAAACCCACCGCGAACACCGGCAGGTCGGCCATGTTCAGCAATGCCCAGTTCTTGTACAGATCATAAGTAGTGGCGGCAAACATGGTGGGGATGGCGAGGAAGAACGAGAACTCCGTCGCCGTCTTGCGCGACAAGCCGAACACCAGTCCGCCCATGATGGTCGCGCCCGAACGCGAAGTGCCGGGAATCATCGCGATGGCTTGCGCGAAGCCCACCTTAAGCGCGTCCGGCCAGCGCATCTCGTCCACCGAGTTGATGCGCGGGTGATAGGCGCGCTTCTCCACGTACAGGATGATGAACCCGCCGACGATCAGGGCGGTGGCGACGGTGATCGGGTTGAACAGCAGCGCCTTGATGGTGGAGTGGAACATCAGCCCCAGCACCGCCGCAGGCAAAAAGCCGATGAACAGCAAGCCGGCGAAACGCTGCGCAACCGGGTCGCTAGGCAGCCCCATCACCATTTTGCCCAGGCGTTCGCGGTAATCCCAGCATACCGCCAGAATCGCGCCGAGCTGGATGACAATCGTGAACACCTTGCTGGTTTCGTCGTTATAGCCAATTAGGTCGCCGATGATGATCAGGTGCCCGGTACTGGAGATGGGCAGGAACTCGGTGAGACCCTCGACGATGCCGAGAATGGCCGCCTTGATGAGCAGGGCAATATCCATTTAATTATTTTTCCTTATATCATCAAATTTATTTTTCATTACTAGGCCCATCCTTTCACCAAACTCCTGGGCAAAACTGCGCATTGCTTGCGCCGCTTCCTTCTCTCCGGTGGCGCGTCCAAATGACTCCGCCATGGACAACAGGTTCTGGTGATAGAACTGCTTCATCTCATCCACCATCATGTCCTTGGTCCATAAATCAATACGCAGCGAATTTTTTTCCTTGCTATCCCAAACACCAATCATGACCGCTTTGGCGGTGCTTTCTTTATGCGCATCAGAAGCGCTCCAGTCTATCTTTTCGGGCACCTTGTTTTCGTCCAGGGTAACAGTAAATTTAATTTCAGATTTTTTCATTAGATCACTTTCTGTGGGTTCATCAAATTGTTCGGGTCGAGTGCGTGCTTGATCTATTGCGATGCTAACCCCAATGGCACTTTTTGCAAAAAAACCGTGGTCTGTCCCCAATGTCCCCGATGCAGGCGATAGCGGATTTTTTGGGGTGCATTATGCACCGGTGAGTAGGGTGGTGAATCAGAAAGGGAATGGAAATGTATGAATGCAAGACCTCCGATGTTCCTTGGCCTGTCCCCTATTATTCTGAAACTAAACAAGCGATTCAAGATGAGTGATCCAATCATTGAAATTTGGACAAGCTGCGCGAATCTTTGGTAGCCCAATAGCAAGTGCTGCCAATGTGCCAAACAATGGCTTCTGATAACCGACAACCAAAGCCTCAACACGCTTTGAAGGTGCCGTAATCGGAGAGTCGTTTATTTCTTCAGGATTTGAAAACTGATCTCTAATTTCCTGAAAATGTGTAATGAGATCCGATCTACCTATGGCATTACCGAAGCTTTTGCAGTCACTGAAAAGAAGCCCTTCAAACTCGTGCATAACTACATAAGGGACAAAGCGGGATGAATTAAAATTGCCTCCTATCGTATTTACTAAATCAGCAGATAAAGCATTACTAATAATCTGTGTTTTTTGTTCGTGTGGCGCAATAGCAGCATCTGCTCGACCCGGCCATGCGGCTCCGCTTGATTGTGGAAGGGCGTAATAATCAACCATAGTTGTGGCGATGCAGCCTTTATCCTCTTTTAAATGACGAATGATGTCACCACGAACCGTCGGCCAAGGCCGAATTCCACCTCGCCTGGAACGCAACCTTGCATTTCCTACAATTCGTGCGCTTATGTTTTCATAACCAATAGTTAGCAAGTGATCGCGCAATACTTCGTTTACAAAAGATTCTTCGGTTTCACCTTCCACATGAACTAGCAAACGTGTCATATCAACCTGCCGTAGGACGGCCGCCAAGCTCGTTCTTTTCCCAAAGTTGACCTAAACTGTACTCCTTCAGCCATTCTGAAAGAGCCTCGTTCTCAAGTCGTCGTATATTAGTGCTACCTTCTATACGTTCCGCAACTAAGACATCATCTGGCTCAAAATGATCCAGCAACAAAGGCGATTGCGTAGATAGAATAACTTGGGTCTCGGCAGACACTTGCTTGACCAACGAAGCAAGCATAGCTAACGCATAAGGATGAAGACCCAGTTCAGGCTCATCCACAAGAACAACAGATGGACGTAGTGATTTGGGTTGAAGAAATAGCGTGGCTAAAGAGATAAATCGAAGTGTTCCGTCAGAGAGCGCCGATGCTCCAAAATACTGATCCGAGTTTTTATGCTTCCAAGCAAGTCGAATCGATTCTTCATTTAGTGGATCTGGGCGGAGCACGAAATCATCAAAAAATGGTGCCACCATTTGAACTGTTCGGCGAATTAGGCTGTAAGCCTCAGGATGCTTTTCTTGCAATAAATATAGGAAAGCAGGCAAATTCGAACCATCGGCACGCAAAAAATTATTGTCGTGAACCTTTGCTGTTTTACGTAACGGTGACGTCGAGCTAGTGTCATGGACATGGTAGAGTCTCCAACGACCAAGTCGTAATCGTACCCAATTTGCCGTACGCGTATGCTTAGGATTGCTGATTCCAGCTTCCCTACCATTGTCTTGTGAGGGCAGGGAAGTTTCATATGGCCCTTTTGGATAACTGACTTTATCCCAAAAAAAAGCTGATTCTGAACCAGGAACTAGCGAATCATCTTGAGTTGGAATTAATAGCAGGGAATATTGATTTACTTCCTTTTGGAAAGAAATTTTTAAACTAATCGCTTTGGATGTTTTTGAACCAAAGTGCAGTAACTGATCGGCACCGCCTGCTGTGCGAACATATTCATTCAACCGTCCTTCTCGAATTTCATGCAGAAATGAAAATGCGCCAATAAAGTTAGATTTTCCTGATCCATTTGCGCCTATGACTATATTTATTGGCTTAAGCGGAAGCCTTTCAATTGAGCTAATACTTTTGAAACCCTTAATGGTGATGTAGTCGAGCTCTTGATTTTCCATAATTTATAATAGGCATCTAGCAATCCAGCATATGACAATTAACAATTGTACCCTCTGATGTTGCTAATTGCGTCGTCTTGAGTTGAACCAGCTTTTTTGAAATTTACATGCTTCGGAGAAAAAGAGGTCGCTTCCCTTTGCTGTCTATTGGTGGCGTAAAAGGGAAGCGTCCCCCTTATCCCGTCAACCAGTACGTCCACTCGCATGTTGCGCAGCTTCGATCCCTGCCCGCGCGAGGAAACCGGATCGTGATTCGCCTGCGCGCTTGGCTGCCTCGTCGATCAAGGTGAGTACTCTGCGTGAAATAGTGATATTCACACGTTCGGTAGTGTCCTCCAGTCGGCTTAGGTCCAGTTCCACTAATGCCCAGACACCGTCTGCATATTCGGGATTGCTTTGATGATGCTCAATTGAAAGTACGGCAGGCAGGGACTCGCCCGCCAACAGCAAGCCTTCGATATGGCATTCCACCGCCTCGTGTGCCATCTCCATTGCCTCATCCAACGTCTCTCCTGCCGAAAAGCATCCAGGCAAATCGGGAACGATTACGCCGTAATCGCTGCTTTTGTCTTTGTGAATCACAATCGGGTAGCGCATGGTTATTTCCTTTCTTTCCAGTCCCAGCCAGCTTGCCGATAGATGCTGCGCAAGGTGGGCAACGGCATATCTTTACGAGGATGTGGGACAGTCATACGCCCAGTCTTGATGGGGTGCTTGTATTGATGGTGGCTGCCTTTGGTATGCACCAACACCCATCCATCTGCTTTGAGTTTGCTGATGATGTCCGCACTATTCATGGTGCGCATTATACACACCAAGCAAGTTGGAAAGCTTAACCATTCTGCATCAACTATCAATCCGCCTTAGGTAATGCTGCAAAAAAACTGCAGCCCGTGTAGGGCGGAAAAGCGAAGCGCCTTCCGCCGAATGTTGCGACACCCCATGCGGCGGATAACGCTTCGCTCATCCGCCCTCGGATTAAATTACTTTTCCAGGATTCATCAGTCCGTACGGGTCGAATGCGTGCTTGATGTTGTGCATCATCTCCAGCTCCAGCGTGCTCTTATAATGCCGTATCTCGTCGCGTTTGAGTTGTCCCAGCCCGTGCTCGGCGCTGATGCTGCCGTTATGTTGCGCAACAACTTCGTACACGATGCGGTTCACTGCACTTTCAAATTGCGCGATGAGACCAGCGTTGCGCGTGGCGTCTGACATTGAGACGTTGTAGTGGATATTGCCGTCACCAATATGGCCAAAAGCGACAATGCGCACGCCGGGGAATGTGGCGCGCAGCGCAGTATCCGCCTGGGCGATGAATTCCGCCACATGGCTGATCGGCACGGAAACATCGTGCTTGATGCTGACCCCTTCAATTTTTTGCGCCTCGCTGATGTTCTTGCGCAGCTTCCACCAGGCTTCGGCTTGTTCTTTGCCGGTAGTTACTGCAAACTCGATGATGCCTGTTCCGAATGTGGGTAGCGCATCGCGCAAAGGTGCGTCCAGCGGTGCTGGCAGCACGTCTGATAGTTCGATCAACACGATCCATTCATGACGTGTAGCAAAGGGTTCCCGCGTAGCGGGAATGTGCTGCAACACAAGATTGAGACAGGAACGCGAAATGATTTCGAAGGCGCTCAACTTGTCGCCGCAAGTGGCGCGCAGATGGGCTAGCAATGCTACCGCCGCCGCCGGGTCGCACACTGCCACACACGCCGTCGCCACTGACTGCGGGCGCGGAAATAGTTTCAGCACGGCGGCGGTGATGATGCCCAGCGTGCCTTCCGCGCCGATGAATAGATGTTTCAAATCGTAGCCGGTGTTGTCCTTGCGCAAACTGCGCAGTCCATCCCAGATGCGCCCGTCCGGTAACACCACTTCCAGCCCCAGCACCAGGTCGCGCATATTGCCGTAGCGCAGCACGTTGATGCCGCCAGCGTTGGTGGAGAGGTTGCCGCCGATTTGACAGTGCGTTGCGATGGCGGTTAGCCCGAGCGGAAACAGGCGGTTGCTCCGCTCTGCCGCTGCACGCACATCGAACAATGTGCAGCCAGCCTCTGCGGTCATGGTGTAGTTGGTCTCGTCCAGCGCGCGGATGCGGTTCATGCGCGACAGGTTCAGCACAATTTGCTCGCCGCTAGTCAGCGGCACAGACGCACCGCTCAAACTGGTGTTGCCACCTTGCGGCACGATGGCGATATGCTGTGCGGTACACAGCGTAACCACTGCTGCGACCTGCTGCGTATCGGCAGGCAGCACCACGGCCTGCGCCTGGCCGCAGTAACGCCCACGCCAATCGGTGTAATAGGGCGCGGCAGCGTCACCAGTCAGCACGTTTTGCGCGCCGACGATGTTGGCGAGGGATAGCATCAGATCGGATTGTCTATTAGCCACAAACCCCTCCCAACCTCCCCTTGTCAGGGGAGGAGCTGGTTCGGTTCTCTCCCTGACAAGGGGGAGCTAGAGGGGGTTTGGGGCACATTCTGTCGTGGGATAATCTGGGATCAATCGTTTACATCACCGCCCTTTCAAGGGGAGGGAGCTATATATTATTCGAGTTAGAGAGCGCTCACTTTAAAACTCCAGCGGATCTATGTCCAGCGACCAGCGTAATTTTTTTGCGGGCAGGGCATCCAGCAATGGCCGCCATGCCCTTAAAAATTGTTGGAGTGATTTTCGCGAATCACTCTGCACCAGCAGTTGCACGCGCAGGTGATTGGCGCGGCGCGGCAGCGCGGCGGGCACGACGCCATAAACTTCGACCGGCAAAGCCAGCGCGGTTCCAGCAGATTGCGCCTGTTGCAGAAAGGTATAGACCTCGCCCTTGTCCCGGCCTTCGGCACGCAACAACACCTGATATACAAACGGCGGAAAACCGGCAGATAGTCGTTCGGCCAGCAGGGTCTGCGCCCAGCTATCGTAATTATGCTCATGCAATGCGCGGAACAGGGGATGGTCGGGGAATGCAGTCTGTATCAGCACCTCGCCCGGTTTGTCGGCGCGCCCGGCGCGCCCGGCCACTTGCGCCAGTTGCGCGAATAACTTTTCCGAGGCGCGGAAATCGGCGCTGTATAGCGCGCCGTCCGGGTTGAGTACGCCGACCAAAGTCAGATTGGGGAAATCATGTCCCTTGGCCAGCATCTGCGTGCCCACCAGAATATCCACTGCATCATCCTGTATCTGCTGACGCATGGCATTCCAAGTGCCCTTGTTGCGCGTACTGTCGCGGTCCACGCGCAGGATACGCGCCTGCGGAAAATATTCTTGCAGCGCACTTTCCACGCGCTGGGTACCGATGCCGACCGGTTGCAAATCGGCATTGCCGCACGATGGGCAGGCATGCGGCACACGCTCTTGATGGCCGCAATGATGGCAGCGCAACTTGCGCTCGTTCAAATGTAGCACCAGCTTCCCGGCGCAATTTGAGCAGCCGGACATCCAGCCGCACGCAGTGCACATCAACACCGGCGCATAGCCGCGCCGGTTGATGAATATCAGGCTTTGTTCGCCGCGTTGCAGGCGTTCGGCCAGCGCCTTTAACAGCGGCTCGCTGATGCCGTGTTGCATGAGGGTGTTGCTGATGTTGATGCAGCGCACCTCTGGCAATCTGGCCTGCACTGCGGCGCGTTGGGTCAGGCGCAATAGCTGATACCGTTTGCTTTGCGCGTTGTGGTAACTCTCCAGCGAGGGCGTGGCCGACCCCAGCACGATCGGCACAGCGCGCTGGTTGGCGCGAAAAATTGCCACGTCGCGCGCCGAATACCTTAGCCCATCCTGCTGCTTGAACGAAGAATCGTGTTCCTCGTCCACAATAATCAGCGCCAGTTGCGGCAGCGGCGTGAACACCGCTAAACGTGTGCCCAGCACGATGCTCGCCCGGCCGGTCTGCGCGCGCAGCCAGTTCTGCGTGCGTTCGCCGTCATTCAGGCCGCTGTGCAGACTGACCAGTTCGGCATCGGGAAAGCGGCTGCGGAAATAGTTTTCCAGTTGCGGGGTGAGATTGATTTCCGGCACCAGCATCAACACTTGCCCGCCTTGCTGCAGGATATGGTGCATCAGATGCACATACACTTCGGTCTTGCCGCTGCCGGTAATGCCGTGCAACAAAAAGCAGCCATAGTTTTTGGATAGCGTGACCGCATCTACTGCGCCGCTCTGCTCGGCGGTCAGGGTGTGGGCGTTGTTAAATGTGAATGTGCTGGGTGCAACGGATACTGCGCATTCTTCCACCCATCCCGCTTGCAACAAGACCTTGAGCGCGGATGCTGCGCTAGTCGAAAGCGCCCGTAACTGCGCGTTAGTTAATGCGCCTTGCTGCAAAGCGGCCAATATGCGGTGCTGCACTACCCGGCGTTTGGAGACGAGGTTCAGGTCAAGCGAGCGCCCACTGACGGTGAGTGTGTAGTGCAGGGCTTCCTTGAGCGCAACCGGCTGGCTGGAACGCAGTCGCACCGGCAAGGCGGGCAGCACGGTAGCACCCAGCGGATGATGATAATAGTCGCTGCAAAAGCGCAGCAAGGCGAGCAGCTCATCGGGTAGCAGCGGCGCTTCATCCAACACTTGCGTTACTTGTTTGATGCGTTCTAAAGCCAGAGCAGAGTCGGCTACGCACTCCATCACCACGCCCACCACCTGTCGGCGTCCGAACGGAACTAGCACCCGCTGCCCGGGTGCAATAGTCACGCCAGCTACCACTGCATAATCAAACAGCGTAGCCAAGGGTACATCCAGCGCAACTCGAATGATGGGCATTTAGTAGAACCCTTTCCAGCGATTTCTGCAATATTCGATTGAGTGGACTGACTTGATTGAGGTTTTTTTATTATCCACACAAGCTGTGGATAATGATGTGGACAATTTCAAAATAATTGGTTTAATTACTAAAGCTAGCCGTGGCATTACTTAACTGCTTATTTTATGTACAAAATTTCATCATTACAAAACAATCAGTTACCACGCAAACATAAAGGCCGCAGGAAAAACCCCTAGCGGCCTGTGGTATGACGGATGGGTTGTGCATAACCCCGCGTCCAGCTTGCTTTTGCTTAAACCTAGAAACCCCAGTTGACCGCTCATCTGGATATTTAACAAGATGATTTCAATAAATTTATTCATGATTCATCGTTTCACCCGATGGGTGAGGTCGCTACGGGATGGATTGCACTATTTTTGCGGCACATGGCTGCGTTGCAACTCCTTGGA
>CAMTXD010000069.1:0-14760 GCA_947085625.1 uncultured Gallionellaceae bacterium
AGGTGGATTGCACGGTTTTTGCGGCGCAGGGCAAGGCGCAACTCCTTGGAATGGGACAACCATTCCGCGTCGTTGCGCCTTGCCCTGCACCCCAAAAATAGCACACTCCATCTCGTCCAACTGAGGTTTCTAGGTTAATGGTACTTGCGGCTCAATTCATGCACCGCCTGCACCAAGGCCGCTGCATTGTTCGGATCGGTAAACTGGGAAATACCATGCCCTAGATTAAACACATGGCCGCTGCCGTAACCGTAGCTAGCAAGCACTCGCTCTGTCTCAATGCGAATAACTTCGGGATTGGAAAATAAAACAGCCGGGTCAATATTGCCTTGCAAAGCGACCTTATGCCCCACTTTCTGCCGCGCCACACCGATGTCCATGGTCCAATCCAGGCCCACCGCATCGCTGCCTATATCGGCAATGCTGTCTATCCACAAACCACCGCCCTTGGTAAACACGATGCTCGGAATTTTTACCCCGTCATGTTCTTTCTTCAGCCCTTCCACAATGCGCTGCATATAAGGCAGCGAAAACTCATGGTAAGCAGCATGTGACAGCGCCCCGCCCCAGGAATCAAAAATCATCACGGCCTGCGCGCCTGCTTCAATCTGCGCATTGAGATACTGGATAACGGCTTGCGCGGTCACTTCCAGAATGTGATGCATCAGCTTAGGCTCTTTGTACATCAAAGTTTTCACGCGCGCGTATTCCTTGCTGCCCGCACATTCCACCATGTAGCAGGAAAGTGTCCATGGGCTGCCGGAAAAACCAATCAGCGGCACACCTCCATCCAGCGCCTTGCGAATTTGCGACACTGCGTCGGTCACATAACGCAGGTCTTTGCCTATGTCCGGCACGCGCAGCGCCTTGATGGCGGCTTCGTCGCGCAAAGGGCGCTCGAACTTGGGACCCTCACCTTCGGAGAAATACAAACCCAGACCCATCGCATCGGGTACGGTCAGAATGTCGGAAAATAAAATCGCCGCATCCAGCGGGAATCGCTCCAGCGGTTGCAGCGTGACCTCGGTAGCCAAGTCTGTGTTTTTGCATAAATCCAGAAAACTGCCGGCGCGCTTGCGCGTGGCGCAGTACTCCGGCAAATAGCGCCCAGCCTGGCGCATCATCCACACGGGGGTGTATTCGGTAGGCTGGCGCAGTAGAGCGCGCAGGAAGGTATCGTTCTTTACTTTGAAATTCATGTTGCTCTCTTTGATTAAAATTTACAAAATCCTGAAGCAACCCAACCCCTCCCGCCCTCCCCTTGTCAGGGGAGGAGATAGCTCCCTCCCCTGACAAGGGGAGGGCGGGGGAGGGGTTTTAGCGTGGCAAATCAGAACCACCCATCAAAAATTCATCCACCGCGCGCGCTGCCTGACGGCCCTCACGTATCGCCCACACCACCAGCGATTGGCCACGGCGCATGTCACCGGCGGCGAACACTTTGTCCACCGAGGTTTTGTAACAGCCCGCATCTTCGGTCGTCGCCTTGACGTTGCCACGGCCATCTTTTTCCACACCAAATGCATCCAGCACTTTTTGCACGGGGCTGACAAAGCCCATGGCCAGCAATACCAAATCCGCTTTCATTTCAAATTCGCTGCCTGGCACTTCCTGCATCTTGCCGTCTTTCCATTCCACGCGCACGGCGCGCAGCTTGCTGACCTTGCCGTTGCTGCCGATGAATTCCTTGGTGGCCACAGACCAGTCGCGCTCACAGCCTTCTTCGTGTGAGCTGGAGGTGCGCAGTTTCATCGGCCAGTACGGCCAGACTAGGGGTATGTTTGCGTGTTCCGGTGCGCGCGGCATGACTTCAAACTGCGCCACCGAAGCCGCGCCGTGGCGATTGGAAGTGCCGACACAATCAGAGCCGGTATCACCGCCGCCGATGACCACGACGTGTTTACCGGTCGCTTTTATCTGGTCGGGCACACTGTCGCCCGCCACAACTTTATTTTGTTGCGGCAAAAATTCCATAGCGAAATGCACACCCTGCAACTCGCGCCCTGGCACCGGCAAGTCGCGCGGCTGCTCGGCGCCGCCAGTCAATACCACCGCGTCGAATTCATCTTTTATTTTTTGCGCGGGAACATCCACACCGATGTATTGCTTGACGCGGAATTCCACGCCCTCGGCTTGCATCTGTTCGATGCGGCGGTCGATGTGCGACTTTTCCATTTTGAAATCGGGGATACCATAGCGCAGCAAGCCGCCGATGCGGTCGCTCTTTTCAAACACCACCACCGCATGTCCCACGCGCGCCAGTTGTTGGGCGCAGGCCAAGCCCGCTGGTCCTGAGCCGACCACCGCAATTTTTTTGCCGGTTTTTTTAGTGGCCGGTTGCGGCACTACCCAGCCTTGCTCCCAGCCTTTGTCTATTATGGCGTGTTCGATGGATTTTATGCCCACCGCGTCGTCGTTGATAGTCAAGGTGCAGGCCGCTTCGCATGGTGCAGGACATATCCGTCCAGTGAATTCGGGAAAATTGTTGGTGGAATGCAGCACATCCAGCGCCTGCCACCAGTTATTGCGGTACACCAAATCATTCCAGTCGGGGATGATGTTGTTGACCGGACAGCCAGTGGAGCAGAACGGAATGCCACAATCCATACAGCGCGCACCCTGCGTAGCCGTCTGTTCGTCGCTCAGGCGCGGGATGAATTCCTTGTAGTTTTTCAGGCGTTCTGCGACTGGCAAACTCTTTTCGCTCAGGCGGCGAAATTCCATAAATCCTGTTGGCTTACCCATCTACAGAGCCTCCAGTTGTTTAGTTTGTTGTGCGGCGATTTCCTGCAACGCGCGACGATATTCGGTCGGCAGGACCTTGACGAATTTCGGTAGGTAGCGCGCCCAGTTATCCAGTATATCTTTGGCGCGGGCGCTACCGGTGTAGCGCAGGTGTTTTTCCACCAGGCCGCGCAGCACCAGTTCGTCAGCCTGGCCGAGATGGTTGAAGTGGACGCGGCCATGGCCTTCCACTTCGCCCGATTCACTGGCCGCTGCTTCTTCCGGCACCGGCTCCAATTGCACCATGCTCAGGTTGCAGCGGCGCTCGAAACCGCCATCTTCATCCAGTACATAGGCAATCCCGCCGGACATGCCCGCCGCAAAATTGCGCCCGGTCTGACCCAATACAATCACTATACCGCCGGTCATGTATTCGCAACCGTGGTCACCCAAGCCTTCCACCACCGCAGTCGCGCCGGAATTGCGCACCGCGAAACGCTCACCGGCCACGCCATTGAAATAGCATTCGCCACTGGTCGCGCCGTACATCACGGTGTTGCCAACGATAATATTGTCAGATGCGACGATATTGCATTCCTTGGGCTTGGTGACCACAATCCGCCCGCCGCACAAGCCTTTTCCGACATAGTCGTTGCCCTCACCTATCAATTCCAGGGTAATGCCGTGCGCCAGGAACGCGCCAAAACTCTGCCCCGCCGTGCCGTTTAATTTCACGGTGATGGTGTCATGTGGCAGCCCGGCATTGCCGTAACGCGTGGCGACTTCCGAGGACAGCATGGCACCGACGGTGCGGTTGAAGTTGCGTATAGGGCTTTCGATGAGTACTGGCTGTTTAGTTTCCAGCGCATTTTTGGCCTGTTTGATGAGCTGTACATCCAGCGCCTTGTCCAGTCCGTGGTCCTGCGCCTCGACATGGCGGCGCGCCACAGTGGCTGGCATCGCGGGCTGATGGAATATTCTGGAGAAGTCCAGGCCCTGCGCCTTCCAGTGCGCGATACCCTGTTTTGCGCCGAGCAAATCACTGCGCCCGATCAGGTCATCGAATTTGCGTATGCCCAATTGCGCCATGTATTCGCGCACTTCTTCGGCCACGAAGAAAAAGTAATTCACGACGTGTTCCGGCTGACCGGTAAATTTTTTGCGCAGTGCCGGGTCTTGCGTGGCCACGCCTACCGGACAGGTATTGAGATGGCATTTACGCATCATGATGCAGCCTTCCACCACCAGCGGTGCGGTGGCAAAACCGAATTCATCTGCGCCCAGCAGCGCGCCTATCAACACATCGCGGCCGGTCTTCAATTGCCCGTCCACCTGCAAGATAATGCGCCCGCGCAGTTGATTCAGCACCAGCGTTTGCTGCGCTTCGGCCAAGCCCAGCTCCCACGGCGTGCCCGCATGTTTGATGGAGGACAGCGGCGAGGCGCCGGTACCGCCATCATGGCCGGAAATAGTAATGTGATCCGCCTTGGCCTTGGTCACCCCCGCCGCCACCGTGCCCACGCCTACTTCGGACACCAGCTTGACCGAAATGGAAGCGCGCGGATTGGCGTTTTTCAAATCGTGGATGAGCTGCGCCAGGTCTTCGATCGAATAAATGTCGTGATGCGGCGGCGGCGAAATCAGCGCCACGCCCGGCACCGATGAACGCAGTTCGGCGATGTACTCGGATACCTTGTGGCCGGGCAACTGGCCGCCCTCGCCGGGCTTCGCACCCTGCGCCATCTTGATTTGAATTTGGTCCGCGCTGTTCAAATACTCTGCCGTCACGCCAAAGCGACCAGCAGCCACCTGCTTGATTTTGGAGCGCAGTGAGTCACCCGCCTTTAATACTTGGTCGGCCTCAATGCGGCCTTTGCCGATGATTTCTGACAGCTTGTCGCCGTCTTTTATGGCCTTGAATCGCGCCGGGTCTTCCCCGCCCTCACCGGTGTTGGATTTGCCGCCGATGCGGTTCATCGCAATCGCCAAAGTGGTATGCGCCTCGGTGGAAATGGAGCCGAGCGACATCGCGCCAGTGACAAAACGCTTGACGATTTCTTTGGCCGGTTCAACCTCGTCCAGCGGCACGGGTGCACCTGCTGGCTTGAGCTCAAACAAGCCGCGTAGCGTTTTAAAATGCTGACTCTGGTCATTGATGAGCTTGGCGTATTCTTTGTAAGTCTGAGTATTGTTGGTGCGCGTGGCGTGCTGCAATTTGGCGATGACATCCGGCGTCCACATATGCTCTTCGCCGCGCACTCGATAGGCATATTCGCCGCCCGCTTCCAGCGCGTTGGACAGCACCGGGTCATTGCCGTAGGCAGCCAAGTGGATGCGCATCGCCTCTTCCGCCACTTCTTGCAAACCGATTCCTTCAATCTGCGTGGCCGTGCCGGTGAAATAGCTTTTTACAAAGCTGGCGTTCAAACCAATCGCCTCGAAAATCTGCGCGCCGCAATAAGACTGGTATGTGGATATGCCCATCTTGGACATGACCTTGAGCAGGCCTTTGTTGACCGCCTTGATGAAACGCTTGCCGGCATCTTTGTCCGACAAACCTGCTGGTAGATAATCCGCCATAGCGGCAAGTGTTTCAAACGCCAGCCACGGACACACTGCCTCGGCGCCATAGCCGGCCAGCAGCGCGAAGTGATGAACTTCGCGCGCGGAGCCGGTATCTACTACCAATCCAGTGCTGGTGCGCATGCCCACACTAACCAGATGATGATGCACTCCCGCACAAGCCAGCAAAGCCGGAATGGCCACGCGCTCACGCGCAACCAGACGGTCGGACAAAATCAATACGTTGTAGCCATCCGCCACGGCCTGGTCGGCGGCGGCACACAATGCCTGGATGGCAGGCTTACAGCCTGCCGCGCCCTGCGCTGCAGGATAGGTGATGTCCAACACAAAGGATTTATAGCGCCCTTGCGTCAGCTTGCTGATGTCGCGCAATTTGGCCAGGTCTTCATTAGACAGCACCGGCTGATGCACTTCCAGGCGCAGCGGCGGGTTGGTCTCGTCTATGCCGAGCAGATTGGGTTTGGGGCCGATGAAGGAAGTCAGCGACATCACGATTTCTTCGCGGATGGGATCTATCGGCGGATTAGTCACCTGCGCGAACAACTGCTTAAAATAGTTGTACAGCGGTTTGTTTTTATCCGACAGCACCGGCAGCGCGGCATCGTTGCCCATGGAGCCGGTGGCCTCTTCCCCGGCAGCGGCCATGGGGGCGAGGATGAATTTGATGTCTTCCTGGGTATAGCCAAATGCCTGTTGTGTATCCAGCAGGGTGCCGTTTAATTTTTCCTTGCTTTCCGCGCCCGGCAAATCAGCCAGGAAGTAGCGCGATTTTTCTATCCACTGGCGGTAGGGCTTGGCGGTTGCCAGTTGATGTTTCAGTTCGGCGTCATCTATTATCCGGCCCGCTTGCAAATCTATCAGGAACATCTTGCCCGGCTGCAGCCGCCATTTCTTGATAATTTTATTTTGCGGAATATCCAGCACGCCCATCTCGGACGCCACCAGCACCAAGTCATCATCAGTAATCAGATAACGCGCCGGGCGCAAACCATTACGATCCAGCGTCGCACCTATCATGCGGCCATCGGTGAAAGCCACGGCAGCCGGACCATCCCACGGCTCCATCAGCGCGGCGTGATATTCATAAAAAGCGCGCCGCTCTTCATCCATCAACGGATTGCCCGCCCAGGCTTCCGGTATCAGCAACATCATCGCGTGCGGCAGCGAATAGCCACCCGCCACCAGCAATTCCAGCGCGTTGTCAAAACAGGCAGAGTCGGATTGGTCTTCCACGATCAGCGGCCACAACTTTTCCAGGTCTGCGCCCAACAGTTTGGACGACATCGCCGCATGGCGCGCCGCCATCCAGTTCACATTGCCGCGCAGGGTATTGATTTCGCCGTTGTGTGCAATCATGCGATACGGGTGCGCCCTATCCCAGGTTGGAAAGGTATTGGTGGAAAAGCGCTGATGCACCAGCGCCAGCGCGCTGACCATGCGCTCATCCTGCAAATCGAGGTAATACTTGCCGACCTGATTGGCCAGCAGCATGCCTTTGTACACGATGGTGCGCGCGGAAAAGGAGGGGATGTAAAAACCCTTGCCTTGCTCATACGACAGTGTGCGCACCGCATGTTCAACCGTCTTGCGTATGACAAACAACTTGCGCTCGAAACTATCGGCATCCGGGCAATTCGCGCCGCGCCCGATAAACACCTGACGCACTAGCGGCTCCACTGCCTTGACGCTCTCGCCCAGGCTGGCGTTATCCACCGGCACATCGCGCCAGCCCAGTAACATCTGGCCTTCGGCAGCAATCTTCTCGGCTACCACCTGCTCGCACGCGGCACGCGCCGCCGCTACACGCGGCAGGAACAACATGCCCACTCCATACTCACCCGCTGCGGGCAATTTCACATCAAGCGCCGCACAAGACTGGCGCAAAAACGCATCTGGAACCTGAATCAGAATACCCGCGCCATCGCCTGCCAACGGGTCAGCGCCGACCGCGCCGCGATGGGTGAGATTCTCCAGAATCTGCAAACCCTGACGCAACATGGCGTGGCTCTGCTTGCCCTTGATGTGCGCGACAAAGCCCACACCGCACGCATCATGCTCATGGCGCGGGTCATACAAACCCTGCTGGGCGGGCAAACCTTGCCGGGCTGACAACGAAGAGTTACTCATGCGTTATTCCTTAATTTCCAAAGCCAAAAAAGTGGCGACACTCATTGTCACGTCGCTATACCATGCCCAATACAAAATATACAGGCGAAAGGGCGGAAATTTTACCTTGTCTGGGATTGGACAGCAACCCGAAGCCTTGCCCCTACTAGAATCGCGGGCAAACCCGCGCCATACTGTCAAGCCAGCAGTCGCCATGCCATGCCCAAAACCCCGCAAGTCAAAATGACCGAGATCACGCCGGCCTTAAAACGGAACAGGGCGAGCGTCGCACTGGCCGCCAGCAGAACGGAAAACCAGTCCACAGCATTGCCGAAACCCGTAATCCAAAATACATGGTAGGCGAAGAACAGGGCGAGGCTGGCGATGACGCCCACCACGGCGGCAGTGATTGCGGTGAGCGGCGCGGTGAGTTTGAGGTTGCCGTGCGTGGTTTCGATGAAGGGTCCGCCCAGGAATATGAAAATGAAGCTGGGCAGGAAAGTGAAGAAGGTGGCGATTGCCGAGGCAACGAATGCTGAGGCAAACACCGCATCCGCCCCGAATATTTGCTGGCCCCAACCGCCGACGAAACCGACAAAGGTAATCACCATGATGAGCGGGCCGGGCGTGGCTTCTCCCAGCGCCAAGCCGTCTATCATCTGGATCGGAGTCAGCCAGTGGTAATGCTCCACCGCGCCCTGATAGACATAAGGCAGCACCGCGTAAGCGCCGCCGAAGGTAAGCAGCGCAGCCTTGGTGAAGAACCAGCCCATCTGCGTGAACGTGCTTTCCCAGCCGTATCGCGCAAGCAGCACGGCCATCACCGCCAGCCAGATACCAACCCCGATGACGATAATGCGCGCCACTCTGAGCCAGCTAAACACGGCGTGGCTGGGTACAGGCGTGTCGTCGTCTATGAGAGCCGCGCCGAAATCTTTTTGCGCCACGTCGTGTCCGCCTCCCGCCTTGAAGTGTTTGGGGGAGATACGCCCACCGAAATATCCGGCCAGCCCCGCTGCCAATATGATCGCTGGAAACGGAAGCCGGAGGACGAAAATAGCGATGAACGCGAGCACTGAAATTGTCCATAGCAGCGGATTCTTCAATATCCGCGACCCGATGCGATAGCAGGCAAACAGCACGATGGCGACCACCGCAGGTTTAATGCCGTAGAGTACGCCTGCCACGGCAGGCACTGCGCCGTAAGCCATGTATATCCATGCCAACGTCAGCAGGATGAAAAACGAGGGCAGCACGAACAAACCGCCCGCGATGATGCCGCCCCAGGTGCGGTGCATCAGCCAGCCGATGTAAGTGGCGAGCTGTTGCGCCTCGGGACCGGGCAACACCATGCAGTAGTTGAGCGCGTGCAGGAAACGCTTTTCTGAAAGCCAACGTTTTTTCTCGACCAGATCGTGATGCATGATGGCTATTTGCCCGGCAGGCCCGCCGAAACTGATGAAGCCGAGCTTGAGCCAATAGGCGGAGGCTTGCGCCAGGGTTACAGGTGACGGGGCTGGCAATGGTTCCGTTGCTTTTTTACTGACGGTGTCCACGACACGCCCTCTCCCAGTGTCTTTTGCTGCCTTTGTTGCCACGGAAACAGAAAAAATTCTTGCGCGTCACAAATGAAACATCCGTGCCAGTTATGTGTCGCAGGCTATTTTTAACTTAAGCGATGATACTCAATCGCCGTAGATTGGAAATTGGGAGCGCTGACGTCCTCGTCGGCATTTGATGACAGATGCCGACGAGGACGTCGGCGCTCCCATTCATTAAGTGAAACGCAGCCGCGTGTTGAAAATGGTGGATTAAAATAAATTCCACCAAGAATGCAACACTACCTAAATTTCCACCATCTCAAAATCTTCCTTGCGCGCACTACATTCGGGGCAGGTCCAGTTGATCGGCACATCTTCCCATCGTGTGCCGGGCGGGATGCCGTCATCCGGGGAGCCGCTGGCTTCGTCATAGAGCCAGCCGCAAATCAGGCACATGTAGGTTTTATATTCAGGGATCGAGGTCATGGCGGGTAATTTTCAGTTAAAATCGAACTTTTGCATCCGCATTTTACAATGAACCGACCCGACTTGTCCGATATTCCGCCCATCGTGCTGTGCTTTGGCGCCACCGACCCCACTGGTGGCGCGGGTTTGCAAGCCGATATTTTGACCATTGCCAGCATGGGTTGCCACGCCCTGTCAGTGGTGACTGCCATCACGGTACAAGACACCGGCGGAGTGGATGATGTGTTGCCGATTGATGCCGAGTGGGTGGCCGACCAGGCGCGCGTGGTGCTGGAAGACATGCCGGTGGCGGTATTCAAAATCGGGTTGCTGGGCAGTGTGGAAAATATTGCGGCGATCGCCGAGGTAATTTCGGATTACCCCGACATTCCGCTAGTGTTCGACCCGGTGCTGACATCCGGCCGCGGCGATGAACTGGCCAATGAAGACATGCAGGATGCGTTGCGTGAACTGCTGCTGCCGCTGACCACCATCCTGACGCCGAATAGCATTGAGGCGCGACGCCTCGTTCATGATGAGGACAACGAAGAGGACAATCCCGATCTGGCTGAATGCGCCAAGCGCATTGTACTGCTGGGTTGCGAGTATGTGCTGGTGACTGGCACGCACGAACACACGCCCAAGGTGATCAACACCCTGTATGGCGAACGTGGCCTGGTGCGTAGTGATAGCTGGGCGCGCCTGCCCGGCATTTATCATGGCTCCGGCTGTACTCTGGCCTCGGCTATCGCCGCCTTGCTGGCCAATGGCCTGCCTATGGAAGAAGCAGTAAAAGAAGCGCAGGAATTTACCTGGCAAGCGCTGCAATATGGCTTCCGCCCCGGCATGGGGCAGCACATCCCAGATCGCCTGTTCTGGGCAGGGGATGATGAAGAGGATGAACCGCAAGACACCATGCATTAACCCAGATTGACCATGAGGCAGAATGTGTCCAAAACCCCCTCTAGGCCCCCTCGCTACGCTCTCCCCCTTGTCAGGGGAGAGCCGAACCTGCTCCTCCCCTGACAAGGGGAGGTTGGGGGGGTTTGTGGTTCATAGGCCATCTGGGATTAAAGGTCTGTATGCCATCACGCCGGACTGCGCTGACACAAAAGATTTATTGCGCCGCGTGCGGCTGGCGCTAGCAGGTGGGGCACGGGTATTGCAATATCGCAATAAATCCGCCAACACCGCGCTGCGGCTGACACAGGCCATCGCTTTGCGCGAACTGACGCGCGAATTGGGCGTGACGTTTATTGTAAATGATGATGCGCAACTGGCCGCGCAGGTGGGAGCGGATGGCGTGCATTTGGGTGCCATGGATGATGACATAGTAGCGGCGCGCGCTGTGCTGGGTAAACACAAAATCATCGGCATCTCTTGCTATGATCGCCTGTCTTCAGCGCGGTCAGCGGTTGATGCGGGGGCGGATTACGTGGCATTCGGTGCATTTTTTCCTTCTGGCGTCAAACCCGATGCCGTACTGGCGGATATCGAATTGTTGCGCCAGGCGCGCGCCGAACTGGCCGTGCCGCTGGTGGCGATAGGCGGCATCACCCTGCAAAATGGCGCGCAGTTGGTGCAGGCCGGAGCGGATGCACTGGCGGTAATTTCGGCTTTATTTAATGCGGCTGATATTACGGCCACCGCACAAGAATTTTCCAAACTTTTTATTCGGGACTTGGCACCATGACTTCACGCAATCAAACGTTATTCGAACAATCGCAACGTGTCATTCCCGGCGGAGTAAATTCGCCGGTGCGCGCCTTCAAATCGGTAGGCGGCACGCCGCTGTTTTTCCAGCGCGGCCATGGCGCTTACGTGTGGGACGCCGATGACAAACGCTACATAGACTATGTCGGCTCGTGGGGCCCGATGATCGTCGGCCATAGCCATCCGGCCGTGGTCAAGGCAGTGCAGGATGCGGCGGCGCAAGGGCTGGGCTTCGGCGCACCGACTGCGGCTGAACTGGAAATGGCTGAGCTGTTATGCAAGCTGTTGCCAAGTCTGGAAATGGTGCGCCTGGTCAGCTCCGGCACCGAAGCTACCATGACCGCAATCCGTCTGGCGCGCGGCTTCACTGGACGCAGCCGCATTATCAAATTTGAAGGCTGTTATCACGGCCACTCGGATGGCTTGCTGGTCAAGGCCGGCTCCGGCGCGCTGACTTTTGGCCAACCGAGTTCATCCGGTGTGCCCGCAGAAATCGCCGCGTTGACCACGGTGCTGGACTACAATGATGTGGCCGGACTGGAACGTACTTTTGCACAGATGGGCAAAGAGATTGCCGCTGTCATTGTTGAACCCGTTGCGGGCAACATGAACTTGATTACCCCCAAGCGCGAATTTCTGGCTACACTGCGTGCGCTATGCACTAAACACGGCGCGGTGCTGATACTGGATGAAGTGATGACTGGCTTCCGCGTCAGCCTGCAAGGCGCGCACGGCCATTACGGCATCCAGCCCGATCTAATCACGCTGGGTAAAGTCATGGGCGGTGGCCTGCCCGCCGCTGCGTTCGGCGGGCGGCGCGATATTATGCAATGCCTGGCGCCGCTCGGTGCGGTATACCAGGCCGGCACACTGTCCGGCAATCCGGTGGCGGTGGCGGCGGGCCTGGCGACGCTGAAGCTGGTGCAGGCCCCCGGCTTTTACGAGCGTTTGGCGCAGACGGCCAAGCAACTGACCGAAGGATTGACCGCCAGCGCCAGGAAACATGGCGTCCCGTTCTGCGCGCAATCCATAGGCGGCATGTTCGGCCTGTATTTCAGCAGCGCCGTGCCGACCAGCTATGCGGAAGTCATGGCCTGCGACAAGGAAGCGTTCAATCGCTTCTTCCACGCCATGCTGGATGCGGGAGTCTATCTCGCGCCCTCCGCCTTTGAGGCGGGCTTCGTGTCGGCGGCGCACGCCGACGCCGACATCACACAGACCATCGCCGCCGCCGATAAAATTTTCGCAGCTTGGGCCTCGAAATAAATAACATGGACAATTATGGGTGTAGGGCAGAATATTCAAGTTATTCATTTCCAGGTTCACAATAATGGGATTATTTTCGCGCGCAGCCTTCTTTACCACGGTCAATCATTTGCGCGACCTGCCGCTGCACGGCGGCCGGGAAGTGGCTTTTGCCGGGCGTTCCAACGCGGGTAAATCCAGCGCCATCAACACCCTGGCTAACCATGTCCGCCTGGCCTACACTAGCAAGACGCCGGGGCGCACCCAGCACCTCAATTATTTCGATCTGGGCGACAGCCGCTTTTTGGTGGACTTGCCCGGCTATGGTTATGCCAAGGTGCCACCAGATATAAAAGCGCACTGGGAAGGCCTGCTAAGCGAGTACTTGCAAACTCGTGGGGCATTGTGTGGCCTGGTGCTTATCATGGATGCGCGCCATCCGCTGACCGAACGGGATATGCAAATGCTGGACTGGTTCGC
This sequence comes from uncultured Gallionellaceae bacterium, assembly GCA_947085625.1. GTDB lineage: Bacteria > Pseudomonadota > Gammaproteobacteria > Burkholderiales > Gallionellaceae > Nitrotoga. Next base: position 12,858 of record CAMTXD010000069.1, read on the forward strand.
CCCCACCAGCAAGCCGGTGCACATACTGCTGACCAAATCGGACAAACTCAGCCGCCAGCAAGCAAGCATGACATTAAGTCGTGTTAAATTACACCTAGCGCAACATTTTCCCCATTGCTCGGTGCAATTGTTTTCCAGTCTGAAGAAAATCGGGATGGAGGAGGCGGAGGCGGTGATTGCAGGGTGGTTTGCGCAGGAATAGGAATAAAGGACGGCTCAAAAATTCAGAGTTCGCCCAAATGCAAGGCGCGGAAAAAAATTCGCAGCGCCGCATATGCGTTATATGTAAGCAAGAAATTTTTTCCGCAACGCAGCAGTTGGGATGAAATCTGGATTTTAGGGCAAAAAAATGCCCCTAGCTAAAGGGGGAAGCTAGGGGCGGAAGATGTCTTAACTTTTAGGTTCAAGACAACCCGTTCAGGGAGGGGAAACGGGAGATGACTAGCGCCATCCGAAAGGTCAGATAGGGGAATTCTGAAAGAGTTCCAGAAAAACCCAACTTTAATCAGGATTATTTTATGCATACACTCGGACAATACCCTCAAATACGCATGCGCCGCATGCGCCGCGATGCCTTCTCGCGCAATCTGATGCGTGAAAACGTGCTGACGGCGGCGGATCTTATTTATCCGGTATTCGTGCTGGAAGGCAAAAACCGCGAGGAGACCGTGACTTCCATGCCGGGAGTCAAGCGCCAGACCCTGGACAAGCTGCTGCTGCAGGCGGAGGAGTGCGTCAAGCTGGGCATCCCCATGCTGGCTCTGTTCCCGGTGATAGGTGCCACGTTCAAAACCGAAGATGCGCGCGAAGCGCTTAACCCTGACGGTCTAGTGCCTATTGTGGTGGCAGCGCTCAAAAAACATTTCCCCGAACTCGGCATCATGACCGACATAGCCCTCGACCCCTACACCAGCCACGGCCAGGACGGCCTGCTCGATGCCAGCGGCTATGTCATGAACGACGAGACCGTGGCCATGCTGGCGCAACAGGCGCAAGTCCACGCGCAAGCCGGAGCGGACGTGGTCGCCCCGTCCGACATGATGGACGGACGCATCGCCGCCGTACGCGCCGCGCTGGATCGCAAGGGCTGCATCCACACCCGCATCATGGCCTACGCCGCCAAATACGCCTCCAGCTTTTACGGCCCGTTCCGCGATGCGGTCGGCTCCAGCGCGAACGTGGGTTCCGGCAACAAATACACCTACCAGATGGATCCGGCCAATTCCGACGAAGCGCTGCGGGAAGTCGGGCTGGACTTGCAGGAAGGCGCAGACATGGTCATGGTCAAACCCGGCATGCCCTATCTGGACATCGTGCGGCGCATCAAGGACGAATTCAAAGCACCTACTTTCGTCTATCAAGTCAGCGGCGAATACGCGATGCTCAAAGCCGCCGCGCAGAATGGCTGGCTGAACGAAGAGGCGTGTGTGCTGGAATCCCTGCTGTCATTCAAGCGTGCGGGGGCGGATGGGATATTGACTTATTTTGCGCTGGATGCGGCGCGGTGGTTGAAGGGGTAAGGTTGTGCCAACCATCAGCCAGTTCTTCGGGATACTCATTCACATGTATATCCGTGGCGAGCATAATCCACCGCATTTCCACGCCCTCTACGCCGAGTATGAAGCGCAGATCGACATCCAGACACTACAGGTTATTGAGGGGAAGCTACCGCGCCGAGCACTGGTCATGGTGCTGTAATGGGCCAACGAGCACAGGGAAGAATTAATGGAGGACTGGAACCTATGTCGAGCGAAGCAATTACCGAAACCCATCAAGCCGCTGGAATAATTCCCGCCGCACCATGGCGTTTGCGCGCGCTCAGTGTGCTTCCGGAGTGGCAGTTGGCGGTCACGTTTAACGACGGATCGGGCGGCATCGTCGATGTTTCGGCTCTGGTTAATGG
>CAMTXD010000070.1:0-18803 GCA_947085625.1 uncultured Gallionellaceae bacterium
AGTCGAACTTGACCAGACCCTTGTCAGATTCGTGCAGGCAGTATGGTGCGCCGACCATTTGTGCGAGCTTCCTGCCGCCGGAGTAGTGGTCGGCATGAACGTGGGTATCGATCACGTAATTGATCGTGACGTTGGCCTTTTTTGCTTCCTCGATGAACCACTCTTCATCGCCTGCGACCACATCCACCGCCATAGACTTACCCTTGGTGCCACAACCGAAAAAATAAGACAGGGTTGCTTCCTTTGTTGCAAGTTGTTTGAAAAACATCGCGCTCTCCTTGGGTTTTCAGAATACCAAGACCTTGTCGGCCCATTCCGTCCATTCGGCCAGTTCGGCCATACTGCTTTTGTGCGAGCCTTCCACGAGGTCGGTTTCAGCGATGCCGCGCGCAGCGATACAGGTGCCGCAGACACCGACCGCACCCGGCGCGGCGCGGATCACCTTGTTCAGCATGATCTGGATGTTGTAAAAACCTTCCGGGACTTTCTGCCCGGACTTAGCGCAACTTGCGGCATCGCCGATCAGAAAGACCTTCACTTCGTTATCCGGACGGCCGACCAATGTCCCAGCGAGGCGCAATGCGTTGTAAGAATCTTCGGAACCGTAGGGTGGCGCATTAAGGATGAACAGGGTTTTCATGGGAACACTCCTTATGAAACCCCCTTTCAAAGGGGGCGAAGTGAGAATTTAGCTCTCAATGGGAAAACCAAGTGTCCGCCATTCCGCGACCCCGTCCTCGAGACGGATGGCGCGGTAGCCTTTTCTACCGAGTAAAGCGACTGCCTTTGTCGCAAACAGGCAGAATGGGCCGCGGCAATAGGCAACGATGGCCTTGTCCATGGGTAATTCTGCGATGCGTTTTTTGAGTTCTGCCAAAGGAATGGAACGCGCGAATGGCAAATGCCCAGCCGCATATTCCGCCTCCGGCCGCACATCAATGACCACCACTTCACCGCTGGCAGCCTTCTTCAAAAGCTCTGCACGGTCAGCGGGGGAAAGCTTAGCTGGACTGGCGACCAGATTTTCGAGCGCCACTTGTAAATCAACCAGCCGCTCCTCGGCGAGGGTTCGGATAGCGACCCAGAAGCTGGCGACATGCGCATCCGCCAGGCGGTAATAAATATTCTTTCCTTCGCGGCGAGTGTCCACCAGGCTGGCCGATTTCAATCCACTCAAATGGGCGCTGGCGAGTTTGACGCTGATGTTCGCTTCTGTCGCGAGCTGCTCCACATTCTTCTCGCCCTGGCAAAGCAGCTCGATAAATTCGAGCCGCTTGGGGCTGGATGCCGCCTTCCCGATCCGCGCCACTTGCTCGTAGAGAATATTTTTGATTTGCCTGGGATTCATTTTCTTGGGGTTTATGAATAACATTCTAATACTTATTGGAATGTTATTCCATCAAGAAAGGCGTGTCAATACCGGGTTATGTGGAGGCCATGTTGCGAGCGATAAAATCTGGCGGTCAATCTCTTGAGGGTGGATTCCTTGCTAGTTGCGGCGTTCGTTATCATCCCGAACGAAGTGAGGGATCTTAAAGATTACTCGCTGTGCTTAAAATGACATAAACACCCCGCACCAGTCGGGGCTTTTATTTCATGGTGCGGGCTAACAGGCGCTCTGCGTGATGTCCTGAAACAGTTTCAACCTGCGCGTATCTATCTTCCCTTCTTGCATGGCTTTTTTCAGTGCGCAATCTGGTTCGTGGGTATGGCGGCAGTTGTTGAAGCGGCACTGGCCGCGATAAGGCGTGAACTCGACAAAGCCCGCTTCAATGGCGCCAAAATCCAAATGATGCAGGCCGAATGCCTGGACACCGGGGCAGTCTATGAGGTGGCTGTCTGCGTTCAGGTGATAGAGACGGGCGTGGGTGGTGGTGTGTTTGCCGGAATTCAGCGCGGTGGAAATTTCCCTTGTGGCCGCTTGCGCATCCGGCAGCAAGGCATTGATGAGGGTGGATTTGCCCATGCCGGATTGCCCCACCAGTACGCTGGTGTGGCCGATGAGAAATGGGCGCAGTGAGTCCACCCCCTCCACAATCCTCCCCCTGGCAGGGGGAGGAGGCAACCGTCCCTCCACTTCACATGAGACAGGCTGCACACTGCTTTTTGAGGTGGATGGGATTGTTGAATTTTTCGCAGACAGTTCCAGCACGCGATAGCCGATGTCGCGGTAGGGTTGTAATTGGGCGCGTGCCGTCGTTGCTGCTGCAAGCAAGTCGCATTTGTTCAGCACGACGAGGGTTTCCAGTTGCTGGTCGTGCGCGGCGATGAGGCAGCGTGCCAGCAGCTCGTCGCTGAAGGTGGGTTCGGCGGCCACGACCACAATGATCTGGGTGACGTTGGCGGCGATGAGTTTCTGGCGGAAGGCATCGGAACGGTAGAGCAGGGTGCGGCGCGGCGATATTTTTTCGATGACACCTTGCGCGTCGCCGGTGCGCTGAATTTCCACCAGGTCACCGCATGCCACTTCGCTTTTTTTGCCGCGCGTCAAACAGGGCAGCAATTCTCCAGCGGGTAGTTCGACCAAGTACTGGCGGCTGAAGGCGGCGACGACCTGCCCTAGGATAAACACAGATTGTCCCACGGCTTCAAACCCCTCCCAACCTCCCCTTGTCAGGGGAGGAGTGGGTTCGGTTCTCGGCCTGATATAGGGGAGAGCGTAGCGAGGGGGCCTAGAGGGGGGTGGGGTGCATTCCGCCGTGGGACAATCTGGGATGAATGAGATCACAGTCAAATTTTGAGCAAGGCATCCACCTTGGCGGCGCAGATAAAGTCGTTCTCCGACAGTCCGTTTACGGCATGGGTGGTGTATTCCACGTGGCACTTGTTATAGCCCACCGTCATCCCGGGATGATGATCTTCGCGGTGCGACAGCCACGCCACGGCATTGACGAAGGCCATGGTCTGGTAGTAGTTTTTGAACTCGAAGGTTTTGCCGATAATGCGGTCATACAGCGTCCAGCCATCAAGCTGCTGCAGCAGGCTATCCACATTATTCTGCGACAGCGCTGGCGTATCCGCCGCGCAGGGTTTGCATTGCCTGGTTGCCAAAATTGATAGTGTCACGGCGTCGCTCACTTGAATTTGTAGTATGTCTGGTTGAGATAGGCGCCGAGGTCATGCTCGTTTTTCGGGGTCAGGGTCAGGCCCACGGCGCCGCTGCAAACGAGCATACGATCGACCAGCTGCTGCGGGTTATTCACGATGCGGTTCGGTCGGGTGAAAATAGTGCTGCCGTCGCCGCCCATTTTTCCGATATGGCAGCCGCTGCATTTGTTCTCGTCGAACAGTTTTTTGCCGGCTTGTGCATCGCCATCGGCAAAGGGCGCGGCTTGTGCAGTGCCGCCGACTAACAACAATACTGCAAGGATTTTATTCATGCCTATTATCTTCTTCATGCCTATTATCTTCCTCATGATGGCGCTCCTGGTAAAGTTTGCAAACGGGCGATACGCACCAGCGCGGGCGGGTGGGTATCGTAGAAAGTAGAATACACCGGATCTGGCGTCAGCGTGGCGGCATTATCCTGATACATTTTTACCAGCGCGCTGGCAAGGTCGCGTGCATCGGTCTGTTGTGCGGCATAAGCATCCGCCTCGAATTCGTGTTTGCGCGAATAATAACTCATCAGCGGGTGCAGCAAAAAGCTGAACACTGGCAGCACCATGAAGAATAGCAGCAGCGCCAGCGCGGTGGCCAGAGAAGTGGCTGGCATGGCCACTCCTAGACCCTGATAGAACCATTCAGCCTGCATCACAGACGCCAACAGCCACAGGAATCCCAGGCTCATGGCGAAGGTGAACGCGATGCGCTTGAGCACATGGTGGCGCTTGAAGTGCCCCAGTTCGTGCGCCAGCACCGCTTCGATTTCGGTCGGCGTGAGGCGCTCCAGCAGGGTGTCAAAAAAGACAATGCGCTTGGTCTTGCCGAAGCCGGTGAAGTAGGCGTTGCCGTGCGAGCTGCGCTTCGAGCCGTCCATTACGAACAGCCCCTGTGCGGTAAAGCCGCATTTCTGCAGCAGCGTCACTATGCGCGCCTTGAGTGTTTCGTCCTGTAGCGGCGTAAATTTGTTGAACAGTGGCGCGATGAAAGAGGGATAGATGAATAGCAGCAGCAGGTTGAACGTCACCCACATGCCCCACACATAAAGCCACCAGTTCGCTCCCATGCGTTCCATCAGCCACAGCACGCCGAACAGCAGCGGCAGGCCGAGCACGGCACCGAGCAGCAAGCCCTTGGCGGCATCCAGCAGATACAGCTTGAGCGTCATCTTGTTGAAGCCGAAACGCGCTTCGATAACAAAAGTGCGATACAGGTCGAACGGCGTCCCCAGCAGCGAGCTGAGCAGCAGCACCGAAACAATGACCGCCATGCCTTGCGCTAGGGGGAGGGTGAAGGTTTGCAGGTAGAAATCGGCAATCCACTGTATTCCCCCGCCTAGGGTAAGGGCGAGCAGCAGTAGCGTTGCGAATAACCCATCCAGCATGGAAAGGCGCGTTTTGGCGCTGGTGTAGTCCGCCGCTTTCTGGTGTGCGGCCAGATCGACTTTTTCATGGAAAACTTGCGGCACCGTGGCGCGGTGTGCGGCAATATGGGAGAGGTGGCGACGCGCCAGCCACAACTTGGCGAGGGTGGTTAATAGCAGCACACCGACAAAAAGTGCAGAAAATTGGAATGCGGTCATTTATATCCTATAATCGGCGCAACTGGTACACGCGCAACTGGCGCAAGTGCCGAGAGGGATCCGTCCTACAACCTGAATTGATAACCTAAAACGAATTATGGCACAAAATCAAAACTACCTCGTTTGGATAGACATGGAAATGACCGGTCTGGTTCCGGAAACTGACCGCATCATTGAAGTCGCGCTGGTGATTACCGATGGCGATCTCAATACTGTTGCCGAAGCGCCAGTGCTGGTGGTGCACCAGCCCGACAGCGTGTTGGACGGCATGGATGCCTGGAACAAGTCCACCCACGCCAAATCCGGCCTGATAGCCAAGGTGCAAGCGTCCACTCTGGATGATGCCAGCGTGGAAGCCCAGATGCTGGAGTTTCTCAAGGAGCATGTGCCTGCCCGCATCTCACCGATGTGCGGCAACTCCATCTGCCAGGATCGGCGTTTTCTCGCGCGCTGGATGCCGAAGCTGGAGGATTATTTCCACTACCGCAACATTGACGTGAGCACCCTCAAGGAGCTGGCCAAGCGCTGGAAGCCAGAAGTGGCACAGGGAATCAAGAAGCATGGCAAGCATGAAGCGCTGGCTGACATTTATGAATCCATCAGCGAGATGAAGCATTACCGCGACAATTTTATTCGTCTATAAGGGGCAAGGGGATACTTTACTCCAGCACTTTTCTGGGGGTGATGGTCCGTGCGGCGCACTGCCCGTGGTGCCTGTTTCTCTGTCATGTCAGGCTACCCCATACTCTTGGGGAAATACTTCATAATCAAGCATTGTCTGTGTTGCGTGTTAGCGTTAAGGTTCGGCACATATTAAGGCATACGCTTGTAGAGCCACCACAAGAGTCTCTGGAAGCGACTATTTACAGGTCTTTCAGCGGAAACGGATGAGGCTTTACTAACGTAGTCCTTAATATATCTACCTTGGAGGGATAGTCAATGATGATTTTGATTTTAATTTTGCTTGCGGTGCTGGCTGCGGTGATGTTGCTGGCCTTCTTTCGCGCCTCGATCTGGAGCTGGTTGCTGGCGCTGATTGTCTTCGTGCCCATCGTCGCCATTCAAAGCCAACTTTCCGCTGATGTGTTTCAGGTAGTCATTATCGTGCTGGCCGTGGTGGTGGCGGTGCTGGGCATTCCCGTGCTGCGCCGCCGACTGCTGAGCAGTTTCATTCTAAAAAAATTTCGCAATATTCTCCCCCAGGTTTCGCAAACCGAGCAGGAGGCGCTGGACGCTGGCACGGTGTGGTGGGATGGCGAGCTGTTCAGCGGCCACCCGGACTGGAACAAGTTGCTGCATTACCCCAAGCCGACTCTCACTCCGGAAGAACAGTCTTTTCTCGGCAACGAAACCGAAGCCTTGTGCGCCATGCTGGATGACTGGGACATCACCCACGTGCGCCAGGACTTGCCGCCGCAGGTGTGGCAGTTCATCAAGGACAAGGGCTTTTTCGGCATGATCATCCCCAGGGAATACGGCGGGCTGGGCTTTTCCGCGCAGGCGCATTCCGCCGTGGTGGCCAAGGTCGCCTCGCGCAGCGGCACCGCTGCGGTGACGGTGATGGTGCCCAACTCATTGGGGCCGGCGGAGCTGCTGCTGCACTACGGCACGCCGCAACAGAAGGATAAATATCTGCGCCGCCTGGCACAGGGCAAGGAAGTGCCGTGCTTCGCGCTGACCGGGCCGTTTGCCGGTTCCGATGCGGGCGCGATTCCCGATTCGGGCATCGTGTGTTACGGCGAATACGACGGGCAGCAGAATGTGCTGGGCATCCGCGTAACCTGGGAAAAGCGCTACATCACGCTGGCGCCGGTGGCGACCTTACTCGGTCTCGCCTTCAAGCTGTATGACCCGGACAAGTTGATCGGGTCGGAAAGCGCGCGCGGCATTACCCTCGCGCTAATCCCCACCGATACGCCCGGCGTGCAGGTCGGGCGCCGCCATTTCCCACTCAATTCGGCGTTCCAGAATGGCCCGACTTCTGGCGCGGATGTGTTCATCCCGATGGAGTACATCATCGGCGGCACGGAGCGCATCGGCCAGGGCTGGCGCATGCTGATGGAATGCCTGGCGGCGGGGCGATCAATTTCGTTGCCAGCCAGCGCCACCGGCGGGGTGAAGCTGGCGGCGCGCACCAGCGGCGCATATTGCCGGGTGCGCAAGCAATTCAAGCTGCCCATCGGCAAGTTCGAGGGCGTGGAAGAAGCGCTGGCGCGCATCGGCGGCAACGCCTACATGATGGATGCCGCGCGCGTACTGACGGCTGTTGCGCTGGACATGGGCGAGAAGCCGTCGGTGGTTTCCGCGATTGTGAAATACCATTGCACCGAGCGCGCACGCGCGGTGATCAACGACGCGATGGACGTGCATGGCGGCAAAGGCATTTGCCTCGGACCGGACAATTACCTGGCGCGCGCCTACCAGCAGAACCCCATCGGCATCACGGTGGAAGGCGCAAATATCCTGACGCGCAGCCTGATCATTTTCGGTCAGGGCGCGATCCGTGCTCATCCCTACGTGCTCAAGGAAATCCAGGCGGCGCATGACAGCGACACCAAGCGTGCGGTGGCCAATTTCGATGCCGCCCTGTTTGGCCACATCAGTTTTGTGCTATGCAACACGGTGCGCGCCTGGCTATTCGGCTTGACCGGCGGGCGCGGCATCCCGGTGCCGGCGGGCGCAGAAACGCGGCGTTATTACCAGCAGTTGACGCGCTACTCCGCCGCCTTCGCGCTGGCGGCGGATGTGTCCATGCTGGTGCTGGGCGGCAGCCTCAAGCGGCGCGAAAAAATTTCTGCGCGCCTGGGCGACGTGTTGAGCCAGTTGTACCTGTGCTCGGCCACGCTCAAGCGCTTCGAGGATGATGGCCGTCCGGCTGAAGATTTGCCGCTGCTGCATTGGTCCATGCAGGATGCGCTGCACCGGATACAGGTGGCGTTCGACGGTGTGCTGCAAAACTTCCCCAGCCGTTTCGCCGCGCTGCTGTTGCGCGCGCTGATTTTCCCGTTGGGCAAATGTCTGGCGCCCCCGTCTGACGAACTGGGACATCAGGTTTCGGTATTATTGATGCAACCGGGCGCGGCGCGTGACCGTTTGACTTCGGGCATATATCTGCCTGGCGACGAAAATGATGCGGTGGGCGCGCTGGAAGCCGCATTGCACAGCACGCTGCTGTGCGAACCGCTGCAAGTCAGGGTGGATGTGGCACGACGCAAGGATGGACAGGTTAAGGCGCTGGAGGAGTTGACGCGCATCGCCGAGGCGCGCGACCAGGGTGTCATCAACGCCGAGGAAGCCTTGCTGCTGGAGCGCGACTATGCGCTGCGGCGCAAGGTTATCATGGTGGATGATTTTGCGCCGGAGCAATTGGCGGCAGCGCATTGAAAATGCAGCCCGTAGGATGGATGGAGCGCTTTTGCGTAACCCATCATTGCGAGGTGCACTTGATGGGTTACGCAAAACCGCTCCACCCATCCTACGAGTTACGACCTACTAACTAACAAAAAAAAATAATCATGTCGAACAACGCTGACCACATCATCACGCCGGAACAGGCAGTCACTCTGCATGGCCTGTTTCTTGAACGTGTGCAGCGCACGCCGCAAGCCATCGCCTACCGCTATTTTGATGCCCATAAAAATACCTGGCTGTCCCTGACCTGGGCGCAGATGCGCGACCAGGTGGCGCGCTGGCAGGCCGCACTGCTGCGCGAAAAATTGGTCGTGGGTGATCGCGTCGGCATCATGCTGCGCAATTGTCCGCAATGGGTGATGTTCGACCAGGCGGCCATGTCGCTGGGTCTGGTGGTGGTGCCGCTGTACACCGTGGACAGGGCGGACAGCGTGGCCTACATCATTAACGACGCAAGCGTGAAAGTGCTGTTGTTTGAAAGCGCCGAACAATGGAAAGAATTGCGTACCGTGCGCGAACAACTGGCTTGCGTGCAGCGCATGGTCAGCCTGGACAAGATTGCCGGACAATCCGAAAATCTTTTAGGCGGGCACCCGGACGAGCCGCGCCTGCAATGGGCGGAGGAGTGGCTGTCCCAGTCCATGCCAGATTCGGGGCAAGCTCAAATGGGCTGGGAGCGTGTGCGCGACCGCGACTCGCTGGCCACGATCATATATACCTCCGGCACGACCGGGCGCCCCAAGGGCGTGATGCTCAGCCACTACAATATTATTTTTAACGCCCATTCCTGCCTGGATACGTTTGCTGTCCGGCCGGATGATCTGTTCCTGTCCTTCCTGCCGCTATCGCACACCTTCGAGCGCACGCTGGGCTATTACCAGCCGCTGATGACCGGCGCCACCGTGGCGTTCGCGCGCTCCATCCCGTTGCTGTCCGAGGATATGCAAACTATTCACCCGACTCTGCTGATCTCGGTGCCGCGCATATATGAGCGGGTGTATGCGGCGATCCGCAGCAAGCTCGAAGAAAGCCCGCCGCTCAAACGCAAGTTGTTCGACCTGTCGGTGGATGTCGGCTGGCACCGTTTCGAGCACGAACAGGGGCGCGCAGCCTGGCACCCAAAATTATTGTTGTGGCCGCTGCTAAAAGCACTGGTCGCCGACAAGATTCTAGCCAAGCTGGGTGGCAGCTTGCGCGTCGCCATCAGCGGCGGCGCGGCGCTATCCCCTGAAATTTCACGCGTGTTTATCGGCTTGGGGCTGCCGATTGTGCAGGGCTATGGTCTGACTGAAACCAGCCCGGTGATAAGCGGCAATCGTCTGGAAAACAATTTCCCGGACAGCGTAGGCCAGCCGATACGCGGGGTGGAGGTGCGCATCGGCGCACAAAATGAACTGCAGGTGAAGGGGCCAAGCAACATGCAAGGCTACTGGAACAACCCGCAGGCCACGGCGGCCATGATCTCGCCGGATGGCTGGCTGAATACGGGCGACACTGTGCGCATCAGCGAATCGGGACACATCACCATCACCGGACGGCTAAAGGATATCATCGTGATGTCCACCGGCGAAAAAATCCCGCCGACCGATATGGAGGCCGCCATCCTGCGCGATCGCTTGTTCGACCAGGTCATGGTGCATGGCGAGGGACGCCCTTATCTGATCGTACTGGCGGTGGTTAACCCGGAAAACTGGGCGCGCTTTGCCACGGAGGTCGGCGTTCGCCCGGATATGCCGGAATCCTTGCGCGACGCGCGCGTCGAGCAGCGGGTGCTGCAGCGCATAGCGGATCAAACAAAAGAATTCCCGGGCTACGCCAGGGTGCGTCGCGTACTACTGCTGAGCGAGCCATGGAGCATCGAAAGCGGATTGCTGACCCCCACGCTCAAGGTTAAGCGCGGGCCTGTGGTTAAACGCTATGCCAAGGAAATTGACGAGCTTTATCAGTGGCATTAAAAATGGACAGCCACCCTCCAACTACCCTACCGCAGCGCGAGCCGACCATCCGTATTGCGGCGATGCCGTCCGACGCCAATTACACCGGCGACATGTTCGGCGGCTGGCTGATGGGGCAGGTGGACATCGCGGGCAGCATCCCCGCGATGCACCGCGCCAAGGGACGGGTAGTGACTGTGGTAGTGAATTCCTTTGTGTTCAAACAGCCGATCTTCGTCGGCGACGTGGTGAGTTTCTACACCCGGATCGTGAAAGTGGGAAGGACATCAATCACCGTCGAGGTCGAGGTCTATGCACAGCGCGATCCGGCCAAACCGACCTGCGTGAAAGTAACTGAGGCCACGCTGGTATATGTTGCGGTGGGCGAAGACCGTAGGCCGCGTGTTGTGCCGCCTGCGGATTAATTTGTAGGGCGGGCTATGCCCGCCGAAGTTAATTGTCGGGCATAGCGCAACCTACGACAGGACAGGAGAAACAGATGAGCAAAAATTTTTACATCCGTAAAGCCGCCGTATTAGGCGCGGGAGTAATGGGCGCGCAGATTGCCGCACATCTGGTCAACGCCAATGTGGAAACCTTGCTATTCGAATTGCCGGCCCAGAAAAATGATTGCTATGGGCAAGGCGATCCCAATGGCAATGTGAAAAAAGCGCTGGAAGCTTTGAAAAAACTGGATCCCAGCGCGCTGGCCTCGCCCGCCAAACTGACCTGCATCCAGCCCGCCAACTACGAGCAGAATCTGGAATTGCTGCGTGATTGCGATCTGGTGATCGAGGCGATCGCTGAACGCATGGACTGGAAATCCGACCTGTACCGCAAAGTTGCCCCCCATCTGAGCGCGCACAGCATTTTCGCCAGCAACACCTCCGGCCTGTCCATCAACCAGTTGGCGCAGGCTTTTCCCGAAGCGCAGCGCCATCGTTTCTGCGGCATTCATTTCTTCAATCCGCCGCGCTATATGCATCTGGTCGAGCTGATTCCTTGTACGGACACCGATGAGACGCTGCTCGATCAGTTGGAAGAATTTCTTGTTTCTACTTTAGGTAAAGGCGTGGTACGCGCCAAAGACACGCCCAATTTTATCGCCAACCGCATCGGCGTATTTTCCCTGCTGGCCACGGTGCACCATGCGCAGCGTTTGGGACTGGGTTTTGATACTGTGGATGCGCTCACTGGCCGCTATCTTGGTCGCCCCAAGAGCGCCACTTTCCGCACGCTGGATATAGTCGGGCTGGATGTATTCACGCACGTAGTCGGCACCATGCGCGACAACCTCGCACAGGATCCGTGGCATCGTTATTTTGTAGCACCTGGCTGGCTCACCCAATTAATTGCACAAGGTGCGCTGGGGCAAAAAAGCAAGCGCGGCGTGTATCAAAAAATAGGCAAGGAAATTCATGTGCTGGATTTGGCGACACAGGCTTATCGCTTGTCTACCGGCTACGCCGATGATGCGGTAAAAGATATTTTGCGTGAACGCGATTGGGCGAAAAAACTGGCCGCGCTGCGCGCCAGCCCGCATCCGCAAGCGCAATTTCTGTGGGCGGTATTGCGCGATGTATTTCATTACTGTGCCTTGCATGTAGAAGGCATTGCCAACAATACGCGCGACCTGGATTTTGCGGTGCGCTGGGGCTTCGGCTGGGACAGCGGGCCATTTGAAATCTGGCAGTCTGCGGGCTGGCAGCAAGTGGCAGGCTGGATTAACGCGGACATCGCTGCCAACAAAACTATGGCTGCATCGCCGCTGCCTGCGTGGGCAACCGATACAACACGCACTGGCGTACACACGCCGCAGGGTTCCTACGCACCCTCTCTCCCCCCCTCTCCCTCCGCTGCGCTCCTCCCTCTCCCGCTTGCGGGAGAGGGGTTAGGGGAGAGGGTGCCGCATTATCAGCCACGCTCAACACTGCCCGTCTATACACGCCAAGCCTTCCCCGACCGTCTGCTGGGCGAACCTGTTCATTACGGCGAGACCATTTTCGAAAACGACGAAGTGCGTTTATGGCACACTGGTGATGACATCGCCATTCTCAGCCTCACCAGCAAAATGCACAGCATCAGCAACGTGGTGCTGGACGGCATCTTGCGCGCTGTGGACGAGGCCGAAGCGAACTGGCGCGCATTGATCCTGTGGCAGACCGAGCCGCCATTCTCCGCTGGCGCCAATTTATTGCTTTTGATGCAAGCCGTGCAGGAAAAAGCGGATCAGCCCACAGGCGTATTCGACAAGCTGAAAGGTGCGGCACAGCGCGTCAAATATACCGTGGCAGGCGGCGGCAGTTTGGGTGCGATCGTTAATGCCGCCACGGGCAATGTGCCGCGTGTGGAAGATGTGGTGGCCAAATTTCAGCAAGTCTCGCAACGCCTGAAATATGCGCTGGTGCCAACCATCGCCGCAGTGGATGGCTTGGCTTTGGGCGGAGGTTGCGAATTTTCCATACACTGCACGCGCATAGTCGCCACGCTGGAAAGCTATATCGGCCTGGTGGAAGTCGGTGTCGGCCTGCTGCCCGCCGGTGGCGGCTGCAAGGAAATGGCGCAACGCGCGGCGGCAGAAGCCCAGCGCCTGTCAAATGACGGACGGGCAAATGACGGGCGGGGAGATATTTTCCCCTACCTGCGCCCTTACTTTCAGAACATCGCCATGGGTGTAGTCTCCAAGAGTGCAGAACTAGCGCGCGACATGGGCTATCTGCGTCAGTCGGACCGGATCGTGATGAACCGCTTCGAATTACTGTATGTGGCCAAGCAGGAAGCGCGCGCACTGATCGCTACTGCCTATCGTCCACCTTTGATGCAGCGCCAGATCGCCGTAGCAGGCCGCACCGGCATCGCCACATTCAAAGCGTCCATGGTTAACATGCTCGAAGGCGGCTTCATTTCAGAACACGATTACAACATCGGCTGCCGTGTGGCAGAAGTAATGTGCGGCGGCGATGTGGATGCGGGCAGCCTGGTGGATGAGCAATGGCTGCTGGATTTGGAACGGTACCATTTTATGGAATTGCTGGCGACGGATAAGACCAGGGCGCGTATTGAGTTTATGCTGAAGAATGGGAAGCCGCTGCGAAACTAAAAATGGGAAATTCTATACATCGCCCTCGCCGTAGCGTTCGTCTGAAGGGATACGACTATGCTCAGGCTGGACACTATTTTATTACCATTTGCGCCCATAACCGCGAGTGTTTGTTTGGTGACGTAGGGGCACGGTGCGCCGTGCCCATGTTGTCAATAGCGAGGTAGTCATGATCAAGCAGGTACAAGAAGTCAGATCGGGTGGGCACGTTTTTGTGCCCACGCGTTTAGCTACCTGACTTCTGTTTCCTTGGCCTTCCGCGCTGGTTTCTCGCGGCTTTTAATAAACGCGCTCGCCAGCGCTGCACGGTCACGTGGTAGACGACCAGTGCCGCACCAGGTTGATCTGTAAATTATTTAATTCTCACCCACTCCAAGGTGTAGATCAGCCTCTCCATCTTCGGTGTTAATGCGCCGACATCGTTTCTCAACTTCGGCAGCAGTTCGTGTTGAATCGCAAATCAGCGTTGCGTTATTCCAGTATGTTGCGTAGTATTCATATAGGGCATTGATTTTAGAACCTCCATTTTGCCAGTAATGGTCGCGCCCGCCAATTTCTATCGCATTTAAACAGTAAATTTCGCCTGTATCGTTAGTTTTGCAAGAGGCTTAGCATAATGATTAAATGGAATTTTGATATTCCGCTGGACTTTCTGAGTACCAAAGCGCCGCCTTTAATCGGCGTGGATATCAGCGCGTCCTCAGTCAAGATGGTGGAGTTAAGCGAGTCGCCCAAGAAGAACGGCTATGTGCTCGAGCGCTATGCCATCGAACCCTTGTCCAAAGGCGCGGTCAGCGATGGCAATATCAATAATCTGGAGGCGGTTGCGGAGAGTCTGCGCCGCGCCTGGAAGCGCATGGGGACGCGCATCAAAAATGTCAGCCTGGCATTACCCGCCGCCGCCGTGATTTCCAAGAAAATTCTCTTGCCTAGCGGATTGCGCGATGAAGATATGGAGTATCAGGTTGAGGTGGAAGCGAACCAATACATCCCATTTGCCATTGAAGAAGTTAATCTGGATTTTTATGTGATAGGCCCCGCACCAGGCAATGCTGAGGAAGTTGAGGTGCTGTTGGCCGCTTCGCGCAAGGTCAACGTGGAAGATCGAGTTGCGGCGGCACAGGCGACCGGACTCAAGGCGGTGGTGGTGGACGTGGAGGCCTATGCAGCAGAGGCGGCGTCCGACCTAATACGATTGCAGCTGCCAGGGGGCGCGGTGGATCAGTGCGTGGCGCTGGTGGATATAGGCGCTAGCGTAATGAATGTGAATGTACTGCGCAACGGGCAATCGGTTTTCATGCGCGACCAACAGGTTGGTGGCGAGCAGCTGACCCAGATGATCCAGAACATGTTTGGCTTGACCGCCGAGGAAGCCGAAGCGGGCAAGCGTCATGGCGGATTGCCGGAGAATTATGAGCACGATGTGCTGGTGCCGTTCATCGGCAATGTGGTGGGCGAGGTGTCGCGTGCCATGCAGCTTTTCCTTACCTCCACCCAGTTCACCGAAGTGAATTACATCATCCTGTCCGGCGGCTGCGCCACACTGGCTGGTCTGGGAGATGCAGTTGCGGCCAGTACGCAGGTAAATACGCTGGTGGCCAATCCCTTTGAACAGATGACCTTGTCCGGCCGCATCAAGCCGCGCCAGTTGCAGGCTGACGCGCCGGCGCTGATGATAGCCTGTGGCCTAGCGCTGCGCAGGTTTGATCCATCATGATGCGCGTTAATCTATTGCCGCACCGCGCCGAGAAGCGCAAAGTGCGGCAGGTTCAGTTTATCGCGTTTAGCGTCATCTCGCTGGTGCTGGCAGCGGTGGTGGTCGGTTTAGTACACGTTGCCATTCGTGGCCAGATTTCCCACCAGGAGAGCCGCAATCAATACCTGAAACAGGAAATTGCCGTACTGGACAAGCAAATTGAGGAAATCACAAAACTGCGCGAACAGACTGAAGCGCTGATGGAGCGCAAGATGGTGGTTGAGGGTCTGCAAAGCACCCGCTCTGATGTAGTGCACCTGCTGGATCAGATGTTGCGTATTTTGCCGGAAGGCGTGCATTTAAAAACACTCAAGCAGACCGGCAATAAAATTAACCTGGTCGGTTACGCCCAGTCGAATGCGCGGATTTCTACGCTGATGCGCTCAATCGAGGATTCTCCGTGGCTGGAGTCGCCGATACTGGTGGTAATTCAAGCGACTACTGCGGATAAGATGCGCATGAACGAGTTCACCCTGAATTTCAATTTGAGCAAGCAGGCGCTGCCAGCAACCCTCGCTATCCCGGCCAAGGCCACCGACGCGAAAGGTCCGGTGAACCCATGAGGCTGTTGGAAGACCTGAAAAATATTAACCCCAAAGACCCGGGCGGCTGGCCGTGGCTAGTCAAGAAAAGCGCGCTGGTGGCGATATTCATAGCGGTGCTGTTGGCCGGCGCCGTGTTTGACTCGAAGAAGCAGTGGGACGAGTGGAACAAGGTCAAACAGGAAGAGGTGAGTCTGAAGGAAACCTTCCTGGTTCAGAAGAGGAAGGCCATCAATCTGGACATTATCAAGAAGCAGCTTGCCGAAGCCCAGCAGTCGTTCGATGCGCTGCTCAAGCAATTGCCGAACAAGTTGGAAATGGATGCGTTGCTGACCGATATCAATCAGGCGGGCCTGGGTCGCGGTTTGCTATTTGATCTGTTCCGGCCCGACGCCGAGACAATTACCGGCGTGTTTGCTGAGCAGCCGATAACCATAAAAGTAACGGGCAACTACGATGACCTGGGTAAATTTGCCAGCGATATTGCGCAGTTGCCACGTATCGTGGCATTGAGCGAAATCAGCATCAATCCGGTGACCGGCGGGCTGCTGACCATGGATACGCTGGCCAAGACCTACCGCTATCTGGACGAGGAAGAGCTGGCGGCACAGAAGAAGCCGGTCGGAGCTGAAAAATGAGATCAACCAGTACGTTACTGCTCGCCTGCCTGCTGCTTAGCGCATGTGGCGGGGAGGAATTCCAGGACTTGCACGATTTCGTCAATAATGCCGGAGCCGACATGCGCGGCAAGGTGGATCCGCCCCCCGAGATCAAGCTATATGAACCCTTCACTTATGATAACTCCCTGGCATTGCCCGATCCATTCAAGCCGCGCAAGAAAGAGGCCAAGGGCGGCGATCGCCCGGGTCTCAACCAGCCGAACTGGGAACGGCATCGGGAGGCGCTGGAAGAATTCCCGTTGGAAGGGTTAAAGATGGTCGGTTTTATGTACCAGGGCAAGGTCGGTTATGCTATCGTCCGCTCGCCGGATGGCAAGCTGTATCGCGCCAAGGCAGGCAATTACCTAGGTCAGAATTTCGGCCAGATTATTGCCGTGACAGAGACCGAAGTGAAAGTCAAGGAAGTGGTGCAAGACAGTAATGCCGACTGGGTGGATCGCATATCGAATCTGCAATTGATGGAAAATGACCAGGAGTGAAACAATGAGCCGGTATATACATAGCGACATAAATCTACTGCGCGACTCTGGAGCGAGGGCTGGCAGTGCTAACGCTCCGGGGCCGCATAGCGACAAACTTTATGGTTGCTCCGGGCGCTGCACTCCGGCCTTCCCCGCCCCAAAGCCGCTCGCTACGATTTCTGTCGCGATGTATAAAAATGCAGTCGACAATCTCATTCGGCTTGCCGTCGCAGTAGTAGTAGTAGCAGTCGGAGCGCTTACCGCCCACGCGCAAAGCGAAGCTGACGCACCAAAATCTGACCCGCAAAATAGCATGCAGTCGCTCAGCGTCAGCAGCGCGGAGGACGGCAAGTTGGTGCTCAAGGTAGGGGTGAAGAGTGCGCCCACCGGGTTACCTCGGAATTTCACTATTAATACGCCCCCGCGCATTGTATTTGACTTCCCCAATACCGCGAATGAGCTGGGCAAATCCGTCCAGGAATTCGGTGTAGGCGATTTGCGCAGCGCCAACATCGTGCAGGTTGGCAATGGCACCCGTCTGGTGGTAAACCTGAATCATATGCTGGTTTATGACACGCAGATAGAAGGCAACAACCTGCTGATTACCTTGCACGGCAAGTCAGCCGAGGTCGCTGTCGCAGCGACACAGAGCATGGCGCGATTTGCCGAGGCCAGACCCGGCGCGCTCAAGCACAGCTTGCGCAATATTGACTTCCGCCGCGGCAAGCATGGTGAAGGGCGCGTGGAAGTTGACCTGTCGGATCGCGGCATGGGCATAGATGTCAGGCGGCAAGGCAAGAGCCTGATCGTGGATTTTCTGAGAACCAGTTTGCCGAGCAATCTGCAACGCAAACTTGACGTGACAGATTTTGGTACGCCCATAGAGGGAATAGACACGTTTATTCAGGGCGATAACGTGCGCATGATCATCGAACCCAAGGGGGCGTGGGAGCATGTCACTTATCAGACGGACACCAAGTTCATCGTCGAGGTCCAATTGGTTGCGGATGACCCGGACAAGCTGGTGAAAGGTAAGCAGATTGGCTATGTCGGTGAAAAACTGACGCTGAATTTCCAGGACATCTCGACCCGCGAAGCGCTCAACGTGATCGCCGACTTTACCAACCTCAATATCGTGATCAGCGATTCGGTCAGCGGCAATATGACCCTGCGCCTGAAGGATGTGCCGTGGGATCAGGCGTTCGATATCATCCTGCAAAGCCGCGGCCTGGATATGCGCAAGAACGGCAACGTGATCCAGGTTGCCCCGCGCGAGGAGTTGGCGGCCAAGGAAAGACTCAATCTCGCCGCGACGCAGGAAATTTTTGATCTCGAAGTGCTGCAAACGGAAAGCTTCCAGCTCAGTTACGCTATAGGGGCGGACATTGCCGCGTTACTGTCCAGTGATAAACAGCGCATCCTGTCCAAGCGCGGCAGCGCGGTGGTGGATAAGCGCACCAACACTGTGTTCGTGCAGGACACGCCATCCCGTCTGGAAGAGGCACGCAAGCTGATCAAGCAGGTAGACGTAGCAGTGCGTCAGGTCATAATAGAAGCGCGTTTTGTGGAAGCGGGTGATACCTTCAGCCGTACCCTGAGTGGCAGGCTGGGTTTTATCAACCCTGTTTCTGCACCCGGGGGATATACCACCGGTACCATAGGAAGCAATAATGTGAGCCTGCCCGGCGGGTCGAGTGGGACGGGTGGGCTGAACATCTTGTTCAGCGCGGGGGCTGCCAAAGCCCTAGGCTTGGAATTGTCGGCAAACGAGTTGGATGGCAAAACCAAGTCCATAGCCAGCCCCCGCGTCGTGACTGGAAGCGGAGGGTCAGCAACTATCTCACAGGGTGTTAAGGTTCCATACACTACGCCTGCTACTAGCACTACTCCGGCCGGCACGGCATTCATAGATGCCACTTTGAGCCTTACGGTGACCCCACAAATTACACCGGATGACAATATCATGATGCAGCTGGACATAAAAAAAGACTCGCCACAACCTGCGCTGCCTAACATAGCACCACCCATTGATACCAATACTATTAAAACGCAAGTTATGGTCGAAAATGGGGGTACGGTTGTTATCGGTGGCGTTTATACCCAGAACGAGACCAAATCGACCTCCAAGGTTCCGCTGTTAGGCGATATCCCCATCCTCGGCTGGTTATTCAAGAACAATCGCAAGACGGAGGATAAGAAAGAATTGTTGATTTTCATTTCTCCCAAAATTTTATC
>CAMTXD010000071.1:0-6367 GCA_947085625.1 uncultured Gallionellaceae bacterium
CTTCCGATCTTTCGCCAATTCCATGGAGCCGATGGCGCGCACTTTCTACGCGCTGGAATCTATGGGCCAGCAAAACAAGCTGCACGATGCTTTGTTTAATGCCTGGAATGTGAACAACATTGACCTGAGCGACGAGGCCAGAATCACTGCATTCCTTTCCAAACATGGGGTGGACCGCAAGAAGTTTGGGGATGCCTATAACGCCTTCGCCATGCAGAGCAAGGTAACGCGCAGCAAGCAAATGGCGCAAAGCTACGCCATCCGTGGCGTGCCGACGCTGATCGTAGATGGCAAATACATGATTACTGGATTACGTCCGGCGGAAGCCATGCTGGCGCTGGATGCCGCGCTAGCCCAGGCACGCAAGGAGCGCGCGGGCAAACGCTAGTGACTGCTGTACGCGTCGTAATAAGCGGCGCCTCCAGCGGCTTGGGCCTAGCGCTGGCGCAATATTATCTTGAGCGAGGCGCGGTAGTCGGTGCAATTGCCCGCCGCGCCGACTTGCTGCAAGCCCTCTCCGAACAATTTCCGCTACAAGTTTATTGTTACCCGCTGGATGTGCGCGATACGGCTGCCGTGCAGGCAGCGGCGCAGGATTTCATCGCACGTGCTGGCGTGCCGGACATCGTTATTGCCAACGCTGGAGTGAGTGTGGGCACACTCACCGAATATGCCGAAGATATTGATGCTTTCCAGCGGGTGATGGACATCAACGTGCTGGGCGTGGTGAAAACTTTCCAGCCGTTTCTTGCGGCGATGCGCACCAACTCCTCTCCTAGCTCTTCCCCTGACAAGGGGGCTGGGGGGTTGGGGAGGCCAGCAGGGGTTTTGGTCGGCATCGCCAGCGTAGCAGGCTTCCGTGGCCTGCCCGGTGCGGGCGCTTACTCCGCCTCCAAGGCCGCGCTACTCTCTTATCTGGAAAGCCTGCGCGTGGAATTGCGTGGCAGCGGGGTGCGCGTAGCGACCATCTGTCCCGGCTACATCAAGACGCCGATGACAGATATCAATCCCTATCCCATGCCTTTCATCCTAGAAGCGGAGCAAGCGGCACGACGTATCGCGCGGGTGATCGAACAGGGTAAATCGTTCGCCGTGGTGCCGTGGCAGATGGGGCTGGTCGGGCGGCTGCTGAAGCTGCTGCCGGACTGGCTGTATGACTGGCTGTTCAGTAAAGCGCCGCACAAGCCGCGCGGTATACATAGGTCGGGTTAGCGGCAGCTATCAATAATTGCTTTTTACGTTTGACTGGCTTCGCCCCCTCGCTACGCTCTCCCCGCTTGCGCAGGGGGGAGATTCTAGGATTATCAAAGTTGCTGCTTGCGCAATCGTAACGCATTGCTAATGACCGACACCGAACTGAAGCTCATTGCGGCGGCGGCAATGATGGGCGAAAGCAGTAGCCCGAAGAACGGGTACAGCACGCCCGCCGCAATCGGAATGCCGAGCACGTTGTAGATGAAGGCGAAGAACAAATTCTGGCGGATGTTGCGCATGGTGGCGCGACTCAGGCGCACGGCGCGCACGATGCCGCGCAGGTCGCCCTTGACCAGCGTGATGCCCGCGCTTTCCATGGCCACGTCGGTGCCGGTGCCCATCGCAATCCCCACTTGCGCCTGCGCCAGTGCCGGTGCGTCGTTGATGCCGTCGCCCGCCATCGCCACGATGCGCCCCTGTGCCTGCAATTGCTTGACGATAGCAACCTTCTGTTCCGGCAGCACTTCCGCCTCAACGCGATCTATGCCCAGCTTGCGCGCCACCGCTTCAGCCGTGATGCGGTTGTCGCCGGTCAGCATGATGACTTGCACACCTTCCTCGTGCAGGGCATGAATCGCTTCCAGCGTAGATTCTTTAATTGGGTCGGCCACACCGAGCAGCCCCGCTGCCTTGCCGTCTATCGCCAGCAGCATCACGGTCTGGCCGTCGCCGCGCAGTATGTCGGCACGCGCGACAAGCTCGCCGGGGACGATGCCCAACTCCTCAAACAACTTGAGATTACCCAGCGCGATAGTATGACCTTCGACGGTTCCTGCTACGCCCTTGCCGGTGTAGGAGCGGAAGTCGGTGACGGTTGCGAGCGTTAAAGCAACCCCTCCCGACCTCCCCTTATCAGGGGAGGAGCTCTGGCTTCCCCCCTGATAAGGGGGGACTGAGGGGGGTTGGTTTAAAGCGCCATTCACAATCGCCGCAGCCAGCGGATGTTCGCTGGCGCGTTCCAGGCTCGCGCCCAGGCGCAGCACTTCGTTTTCATCGAAGCCCGCAAGCGCAACTACCGAAGTCAGCTTGGGTTTTCCTTCGGTCAGCGTGCCGGTCTTGTCCACCACCAGTGTATTCACCTTCTCCATGATTTCCAGCGCTTCGGCATTCTTGATCAGCACACCCACCAGCGCGCCGCGCCCGGTGCCCACCATGATGGACATCGGCGTGGCCAGCCCCAGCGCGCACGGGCAGGCGATGATCAGCACCGCTACCGCGTTGACCATGGCGTGCGCCAGGCGCGGCTCCGGTCCCCAGATGCCCCAGATGGCCAGCGTGGCGAGCGCAATCAGCACCACGACCGGAACGAAGTAACCCGCCGTGATATCAGCCAGGCGCTGGATAGGCGCGCGGCTGCGCTGCGCCTCGCTCACCATATGCACGATCTGCGCGAGCAAGGTGTCGGCGCCGACGCGCTCGGCGCGCATCAATAAACTTCCCGTGCCGTTCAGCGTGGCGCCGATCAGCCGCGCACCTTTAGTTTTCTCGACAGGAATAGATTCGCCGGTGACCATGGATTCATCCAGCGCGCTAGCCCCTTCCTGCACCACGCCGTCCACCGGCACCTTCTCGCCGGGGCGCACGCGCAGCACATCACCTGCTTGCACCTGATTCAGCGGAATGTCTTCTTCCTGGCCATCAGAACGCAGGATGCGCGCAGTCTTGGGCGACAAACCGAGCAGCAATTTGATCGCCGCGCTGGTCTGGCTGCGCGCACGCAACTCCAGCACCTGCCCCAGCAGCACCAGCGCCATGATCACTGCGGCGACCTCGAAATACACCGGCACCGCGCCACCCATGCTGCGCATCGCGGGCGGGAAGGTGGACGGCAGCAGTATTGCCATCACGCTATATGTCCACGTCACGCCGACGCCCAGCGCGATCAAGGTGAACATATTGAGGTTGCGGTTGACTACGGAAGCCCAGCCGCGCTGGAAAATTGGCCAGCCACCCCACAGCACCGCTGGTGTCGCCAACACAAATTGCAGCCAGTGCAGCATAGGCATCGAAATAAAATCAGGCAGTGCTTGCGGCAACAGCTCGGCGACCATCGCCATCACGAACACCGGGGTAGCCAGCGCCGCGCTCAGCCAGAAGCGGCGAGTCATATCGGTCAACTCGGCATTGTCTTCCGTCGGTACATCGCGCGGCTCCAGCGCCATGCCGCATTTTGGGCAACTGCCCGGCATGGGCTGGCGCACTTCTGGATCCATCGGGCAGATGTACATCACGCCCGGCTTGGCAACGACAGGTTCCACCGGGCGGGGGTTGAGATAGGTCTCGGGCGATGCCTGGAATTTGACCACACACTTCGCGTTGCAAAAATGGTATTTGACGTTGCGATATTCGAAATGATGGGGGGAGTCCGGCTTTACCGTCATGCCGCATACGGGATCAATTGCCATTTCTTGCTCCTTATACTATCGAGATTTACAGTGTGAAGACAGCGCAGCATCATCCAGAGTGTCACTATAAAAGAGAATCGTCGTTGATGCTGAAATATTCAATATTGACAATCCCATAAGATACATACATACTGGTTGGCATGAAAATTAAGAGTTCCAATCAAACCCGCAAAACCTTGCTTGAGGCGGCCTACGCTGAAATTGAGCGTCACGGATTTCAGGCCGCTAGTCTGGCCGATATTTTGGCCCATACTGGCCTCACCAAAGGAGCTTTGTACCACCATTTTCCCAATAAACTCGCCCTAGGTTATGCCGTGGTGGATGAGATCATACGAGAAAAAATAGTGAGTGATTGGGTGACGCCGCTGACCGCGTGCGAGAACCCAATCGACACTTTAATAGGCCTCCTGCAACAAGCGGGGCAAGAGATGGGAGAAGAATATGCGCAAAACGGTTGCCCCTTAAATAATTTATCGCAAGAAATGTCACAGGTGGATGAGGGTTTCCGGCAACGGATCAGTGACATTTATACCGCTTGGCGACGTGGTCTTGGCCGGGCGCTTGCCCAAGGTCAGAGTAACGGCTCCGTGCGTACCGATATCAATGCGGATGTTGCCGCCACGTTTATTGCCGCTGCCATTGAAGGGTGCATAGGCCTGGCAAAAAATGCGCGCGATGTTAACCTGCTGTTCGAGTGCGGCGCGGGTTTACAGCACTACCTTGAAACGCTGCGTGGGAATAGCAATCATAGAGGAAACGCATCATGACACTTGCTTTTTCCCGCTGGGTAATTCGCTGGCGCTGGCTGATTGTCGTAGCCACCATATTGTTGGTAGTGGTGGCGGCGAGCGGCGCGCGGTTTATCGAGTTTTCTGGCAGTTACCGGGTGTTTTTCAGCAATGACAACCCCCAGTTGTTAGCATTTGACCAACTGCAAAACACCTACAGTAAAAGCGATACCGTAATGTTCGTTGTGGCGCCCAAGGACGGTAATGTGTTTACCCGTGAAACCTTGGCCAGCGTCGAATGGCTCACCGCACAGGGCTGGCAGATGCCTTATTCGAGGCGAGTCGATTCCGTTACTAATTTCCAGCATACCCGTGCGCAGAATGACGATCTGGTGGTGCAGAATCTGGCGGAAAATGCCGCCTCTCTTGCGGACGCTGACCTGGAAAGAATCAAACAAATCGCCCTGGCCGAACCTTTGCTGATAAATCGCCTGATCTCGCCGCGCGCCCATGTGACGGGCGTGAATGTCACATTTATGCTGCCCGAAAAGAGTTTGGGAGAAGTGCCGGAGGTCATGACGTTTGCGCGCCAGCTGGTCGAGGAAGCCAAGGCGAAAAACCCGAATATTGATATTTATCTCACGGGTATGGTGCCCTTTAACAGCGCCTTCCAGGAATATTCTGAGAAGGACCTCAAGACGCTCGTGCCCATCATGTATCTGGTGATTACACTGATTGCATTCTTTTCATTGCGTTCTGTCAGTGGCACCTTCGTCACGTTGCTGGTGGTTATTTTTTCGGTAGTCACGGCCATGGGCATCATGGGTTGGCTGGGCATCAAGCTCACTGCGCCTTCGGCATCCGCTCCCACCGTGATACTCACGCTGGCGATTGCCGACAGTATTCATATGCTATCGACCTTTTTTCATAACATGCGCCAGGGAATGGATAAACACACGGCGATCGTGGAAAGTATGCGCCTCAATATGTCAGCGGTATTTCTCACCAGCTTGGCGACGGTGATTGGTTTTGTGAGCATGAACTTCAGCGAGGTGCCACCGTTTCGTGACTTGGGCAATGTCGTGGCGATAGGTGTTGTCGCCGCCTGGCTTTACTCCATCCTGTTCCTGCCAGCGCTGATGGCGATTCTGCCAGTCAAGGTCAAGCCTGCGCGTAAACACGCCAACCAGGTTATGGAGAGCTTTGGCAATTTTGTGGTAAGGCGGCGCACGGCGCTACTCTGGGGCATGGTTGCGCTGGCGATAGGCCTGGTCGCATTTATCCCGCGCAATGAATTAAACGATAATTTTGTTAAATATTTCGACACCAGCACGGAGTTTCGTAATCACACCGATTTCATGATAGAAAATCTCACCGGCGTGGACGGGATTGAGTACTCTCTGGGAGCGGGCGAGAGTGGCGGGGTAAGCAACCCCGCGTATCTGAAAAAACTCGATGAATTCGCACAGTGGTATCGCCAGCAGCCGGGTGTGATGCACGTCAATACCTTTGCGGATGTGATGCGGCGCCTCAATAAAAACATGCATGGCGATGACCCGGCGTGGTATCGCATCCCCGAGTCGCGTGACTTGAGCGCCCAATATTTGTTGCTTTATGAAATGTCTTTGCCGTTTGGCCTGGATCTTAATGACCAGATCAATGTAGACAAATCGGCAACGCGTATGACGGTAACCTTGGGGTCTTCCAGCACCAAGGAAATACTGGCACTGGAAGAGCGTGCCCAGCAATGGTTGCGCACTAACGCTCCTCCCTCGATGATCAACCACGGCACGGGTCAGTCAGTGATGTTCGCCTATATCGGCGACCGTAATATTCGCAGCATGATCGGCGGCAACCTGATGGCGTTGGTGCTGGTGTCGGCCATCATCATGATTGCGGTTCGCAGCGTCAAGATCGGCCTGATCAGCCTGATTCCCAATCTTATTCCGATAGGCATGGCCTTTGGCCTGTGGGGGCTGA
>CAMTXD010000072.1:0-16499 GCA_947085625.1 uncultured Gallionellaceae bacterium
GCTCCATGGAATTGGCGAAGATGGTCGGTACATGAACTATTTCGACATCCTTGGGTATTTTCTTTTCCCATGCACTCAGCAATGGATGCAGTTTGAAACAGTGCCCGCAGCCATAGAAGAAAAAATCCAGCACTTCAATTTTAGTGCCTGTACTCACAGGCTGCGGCGGATTGATCAGCGTGTATCCTTTGCCCGCTTCAGGCGCGGCAAACGCATGGGGGGTAACAAACAAAACCAGAACCAACAAAAGCTGTTTAATAAATTTCATATTTTCCTCTTTCAAAGTTAAGTGCGACTCTAAGCTTATTGCGCCCGCATGGGGGCGGCCTCCACCCCGTTTTGTTTCAATGTCATGCGCTCCTTGTTCATTTCAACCGCGCCCTTGTATGGGCCCAACCGCACACGGTGAACCACCCCTTTGTCGGGAATGGTCGCGATTTGCACGCTGGCTTCCATACCGAGCATGGCCAGCCTGGCTTTCAATTTGTCTGCATCTTCCGCGCTGGAAAACGAACCCGCCTGCAGAAAATAGATTTCCTGTGCTGCCTTGATGGATGCGGAAGCCGATTTGTCCTCCGGTGACAGCACGTCTGCGCCGTCCTTTTGCCCAGGCAGCGTGCCATCCTGCTTGTCGGTCAGCACTTTGTAAAATTCAAAGCGCGGCTTGCCTTCATCCACGCCCGCAGCGGGGGCGGGAGCGGCCGATTTTTCCGGAACTGATTTTTCTGGGGTTGATTTCTCGGCTGACTTTTCTGATCCCATAAATTGACTGGGTGATTTCTGGAGAGTCCACGCCACGCCCCCTGCAATAGCCAAGCCCAGCACTATACCAATCAAAATACCTACCAGCATCGAACTGCCTGACCTCGGGGTAGCGGATCTGTTACCGTTTCTGTAGCTCATGCCATATCCTTAATATTTTCCCGGCCTTACATTTTTTCCGGTGCGCTCACGCCCAGCAGCGCCAGGCCATTGCGCATCACTTGCGCCACTGCCGCAATCAACGCCAGCCGTGCCAGCTTGACGCTTTCATCCTCGACCAAAAAGCGTGAGGCATTATAGTAGCTGTGCAAATCCGCTGCCAAGTCTTTCAGATAGAACGCTACCAAGTGTGGCGCCAAATCTTGCGCCGCGTTTTCGATGACCTGCGGGTAATCAATCAGGCGCTGCAATATAGTGCGCTCGTATTCGGTGTCCAGCACAGTTACATTGACCCTGTGCAATGCTGCCAGTTCCCCGCCCCATTGTTGCAGCACGCTGCAAATACGCGCATGGGCGTACTGAATATAATACACCGGGTTCTCGTTGCTTTGCGATTTTGCCAGGTCTATGTCGAATACCAGTTGCGTATCCACGCTACGCGCAGCGAGAAAATAGCGCGTGGCATCGCAGCCCACTTCGTCTATCAAATCGCGCAAGGTGACATAACTGCCCGCGCGCTTGGAAAGTTTTACCTCTACACCATCGCGCAACACCGTCACCATCTGGTGCAGCACATAGTCCGGCCAACCTTTGGGAATGCCGACATCCAGCGCCTGCAAGCCCGCGCGTACACGGGTGATGGTGCTGTGATGATCCGCACCCTGCTCGTTGATGACGCGAGTAAATCCGCGCCGCCACTTGTCCAGATGATAAGCTATGTCCGGCACGAAATAGGTGTAAGTGCCGTCGCTCTTGCGCATCACGCGGTCTTTGTCGTCGCCAAAATCCGTGGTGCGCAGCCACAGCGCATTATCTTGTTCGTAGGTGTGACCGCTGGTGATAAGTGCCTTGACCACTTCCTCTACCTTGCCGTCTGTGTACAGCGCGGATTCCAGCGCGAACACATCGAACTCCACGCCGAACGCGCGCAAATCCAGATCCTGTTCGCGGCGCAGATAGGCCACCGCGAAATGGCGGATCGCCTCGGTATCGGTCACATCGCCGGAAGCCTGTACATGTTGGTCGTCTGCCTCCACGCTCTCCTGCGCCAGATAGGCTAGTGCGACATCCGCAATGTAATCGCCGCGATAACCCGTCTCCGGCCAGGAGGGATCATCCGGTGTGATACCGAGGCAGCGCAAGCGCACGGAATGCGTCAAGTTGTCTATCTGCACACCCGCATCGTTGTAATAAAACTCGCGCGTCACATTCCAACCCGCCGCATGCAGCACGTTGCACAAACAATCACCCACCGCCGCGCCGCGCCCATGTCCCACATGCAACGGCCCAGTCGGATTAGCCGAGACAAACTCCACCCCCACCTTGCGCCCCGCGCCAAGATGGACGTGGCCGTAGCCCGCGCCCGCCTGCAACACGCCATGCACCACGTGCTGTTTGGCTGCGGTGGCAATAAATATATTAATGAAGCCCGCCCCCGCGATCTCCAGTTTCTCAATAACATCAGATTTCGGCAAGGCCGCGATCAATGCCTGTGCGATGTCGCGCGGCGGCTTGCGCAGCGGCTTGGCCAACTGCATCGCCAGATTGCAGGCGTAATCGCCATGAGCTGCCAGTTTGGGGCGCTCGATGAGAATTTCGGCCTGTGTCGAACCATTGTTTGCAAATTCTGGCGCGATCTCGCGCATCGCCTGCGCGAACAATTCGGATAAATGGGATTTGAAATTCAATACGACGGACATGAAACAGCACCATTAAACGTGAAACTCGCGTAGCGATTCGTTTGTCCCCACACCCTCTGGAGGAGGGTAGGGGTGGGGGGAACTGGCAGCGAGTTTTATTATCTTAACCCAGGTCGGCACCATCGCCATACCCGTTAGAGAGGCGCGGATTATATCATCTCGGCATTCAGCCATTGATGTAGGTGGGCTGTAGCCATGTGGGAAATTTAGCTGGGGGGTAGCCCGGCGGCCAGCACCCTGCAACATTATTACTTACGCAATATAATGCCATGTGACATACTGGAAAAACGCTTAACCCGCATGTTTTATTTATGCCACGCGCCCTAGCTAGTGGTGTGTTGCGGGCGTGCGGGACTTAAGCGGTGATACTCAACCGCTGTAGATTGGTAATTGGGAGCGCCGACGTCCTCGTTGGCATCTGTCATCAAATGCCGACGAGGACGTCGGCGCTCCCATTCATTAGGTGTTCGTATGAAATACCACGACCTGCGCGATTTCATTGCGCAACTGGAAAAGCTGGGCGAGCTCAAACGAGTGAGCACGCCCGTTTCGCCATATCTTGAAATGACAGAAATATGCGATCGCGTGTTGCGCGCGCAAGGTCCTGCCGTTTTGTTTGAACACCCTGCCGGGCACAACATGCCCAGACATTCAATGCCCGTCCTGGCGAATCTGTTTGGCACGCCGCGCCGCGTGGCGCTGGGCATGGGCGAAGAGAGCACACAAGCCTTGCGCGAAGTGGGCAAGTTGCTGGCCTACCTGAAAGAACCGGAGCCGCCCAAAGGTTTGAAGGATGCCTGGGATAAATGGCCGGTATTGAAGCAGGTGCTGAACATGGCGCCCAAGGTAGTCACTAGCGCGCCCTGCCAGGAAATCGTGTGGGAGGGCAGCGAAGTGGATTTGGCTAAACTGCCGATCCAGACCTGCTGGCCCGGTGATGTCGCGCCGTTAATTACCTGGGGGCTGGTGGTCACGCGCGGCCCCAACAAGCCGCGCCAGAATCTTGGCATCTACCGCCAGCAAGTGATTGCGCCAAACAAAGTCATCATGCGCTGGCTGGCACAGCGCGGCGGCGCACTGGATTATCAGGATTGGTGCAAGGCACATCCGGGTCAGCCCTTTCCGCTGGCAGTGGTGATCGGCGCCGATCCCGCCACGATTTTAGGCGCGGTTACGCCGGTGCCGGATTCCTTATCGGAATATCAATTCGCTGGCCTGTTGCGCGGCGCGAAAACGGAGTTGGTGAAATGCCTGGGCAACGATTTGCAAGTTCCCGCCAGCGCCGAGATCGTACTGGAAGGCGTGATCCATCCCGGCGAGACCGCGCTGGAAGGCCCGTTCGGAGACCACACCGGTTATTACAACGAGCAGGAAAAATTCCCAGTATTCACCATCCAGCGCATCACCATGCGCCGCGATCCAATCTACCACTCCACTTACACCGGCAAGCCGCCGGACGAACCCGCCATGCTGGGCATGGCATTGAACGAAGTGTTCGTGCCCCTGTTGCAAAAACAATTTCCTGAGATTACGGATTTTTATTTGCCGCCGGAAGGATGCTCGTATCGCATGGCGGTGGTATCCATGAAGAAACAATATCCCGGACATGCCAAGCGCGTGATGTTCGGCATCTGGTCTTACCTGCGCCAGTTTATGTACACCAAATTCATCATTGTGGTGGATGATGATATTGATATCCGCAACTGGCAGGAAGTGATCTGGGCCATCACCACGCGCGTTGACCCATCTCGCGACACGCTGCTGGTGGACAACACACCGATAGACTATCTGGATTTTGCCAGCCCGGTATCCGGCCTGGGCAGTAAGATGGGGCTGGACGCAACCAACAAATGGCCGGGGGAAACGCAGCGTGTGTGGGGCACGACGATCGCGATGGATGAGGCGGTCAAGCGCCGTGTGGATGCGATGTGGGCGGAACTGGGGTTGTAAAAAGCCGGGGCAGGCCCCGGCTTTCATTGTTACATGGCGTCAAATTTGAGCTCAACCCGAACGTTTCATAAATTGACGCATGTCCTCACTTGTCTTTTGATTGATATGAAAGATTTTGTTCAGTCGGGCGTATGAATAACTACGCCGCTCCTTCTCAAAACTTCACGCCCGCTACACTGGCTACATCAATCAAAATCCTGCGTGATCACCACGCGAATTTATGAAACGTTCGGGTTAATAGAGGCACGCTCAACACCGATTTTGGCGCTCACTTTAGCACTGCAAGTG
Source organism: uncultured Gallionellaceae bacterium (assembly GCA_947085625.1). GTDB lineage: Bacteria > Pseudomonadota > Gammaproteobacteria > Burkholderiales > Gallionellaceae > Nitrotoga. Next base: position 4,860 of record CAMTXD010000072.1, read on the forward strand.
CCGCGTCATAGTTTGGTTCATGCGTAATGTCATCCACCAGTTCAGCGTGCACCACGCGGTCATTTTCGTCCAGCACCAGGACGGCTCGTGCGGTCACGCCACTCAACTTGGAATCAGCGATCTTGACACCGTAGTTGCGCATGAAATCGCGGCCACGCATCAAAGATAGAGTGGTCACGTTGGTCAGGCCTTCAGTCGTGCAGAAACGACCCATGGCAAAGGGCAAGTCGGCAGAAATAACCAGCACTACGGCATTATTGAGCTGGCTGGCCGCTTCGTTGAATTTGCGCGTGGAAGTGGCGCACACCCCTGTATCCAGGCTGGGCACAATGTTCAATATCTTGCGCTTGCCAGCAAAATCTTTCAGGGACACGTCCTTCAGGTCTTTGTCCACCAGGGTGAAGGCGGGCGCGGTTTGACCGACTTCGGGAAAAGTGCCAAACAAGGTAATGGGCGTGCCGCCCAGAGTGACTGCGGTTTTATTTACGGGGTCTTTGCTCATGATTTTTCCTTTAATTGGTTGCTAGTTCCAGTGCAGATTCGGCATAGCTTTCTATGGGCGGGCATCCGCAAATCAGATTTTTATCACCGCGCACATTATCTACGCGCGCCACGCTAGGCCAGAATTTACTATCTTTAACCCACTTCAATGGATACGCGGCTTTCTCGCGTGTGTAACCATGCTTCCACTCACCGATGATAACCGCTTTGGCTGTGTGCGGCGCGTTCTTGAGTACATTATCTGTTTTATCCGCTTGGCCGGAAATAATTTCATCAATTTCATGGCGGATGGCTATCATGGCCGAACAGAATTTATCCAGCTCTTCTTTCGATTCGCTTTCGGTCGGCTCTATCATCAAGGTGTCGACCACCGGGAAGGATACAGTCGGCGCGTGATAGCCGTAATCCATCAGACGTTTGGCAATGTCGGCCACTTCCACCCCCGCGTCGCGTTTGAATTCGGCGCACGCCAGTATCATTTCGTGGGCGCAACGTCCATTCTTGCCGCTGTATAGAGTCGGGTAAAAATCCTTTAATGATTCCTTGATGTAGTTGGCATTCAGGATTGCCAGACGCGTCGCTTCCGTCACGCCCTCGCCACCTAGCATTTTGATATAGCCGTAAGACACCAGCAGGATTAAGGCGCTACCGTATGGTGCGGCGGACACGGCGTGTATGCCTAGCTCACCGCCGGTTTTTATGACCGGATGGGCAGGTAAAAAGGGCGCCAGATGTTTGGCCACGCCTATCGGCCCCATGCCGGGTCCGCCGCCGCCGTGGGGAATGGCAAAGGTTTTATGTAGGTTCAGGTGGCATACATCCGCACCGATGTTGCCGGGGCTGGTCAGGCCCACTTGCGCATTCATGTTGGCGCCGTCCATATAAACCTGGCCACCATTTTCGTGGATGATGTTGGTGATTTCTATGATGCTTTCTTCATACACCCCGTGTGTACTGGGGTAAGTCACCATCAGACAGGCCAGATCATTTTTATGTGCCAGCGCCTTTTCGCGCAAATCCTCTACATCAATGTTGCCTTTTTTGTCGCACTTCACCAATATGATTTTCAAACCGCACATCGCAGCACTGGCCGGATTGGTGCCGTGCGCCGAGGTCGGAATCAGCGCGACATTGCGGTGCGCTTCGCCGCGTGATTGATGATAGGCCTGTATCACCAGCAAGCCCGCGTATTCGCCCTGGGCGCCGCTATTGGGCTGGAAGCTCATTTTGGCGAAGCCGGTAATTTCGCTCAAGGACTGGTCCAGGCTATCAATTATTTCGTGATAACCCGCCGCTTGTTCCACTGGCACGAAGGGATGAATGTTGGCGAATTCCGGCCAGGTAATCGGCATCAATTCGGATGCGGCATTCAGTTTCATGGTGCAGGAACCCAATGAAATCATGGAATGCGTCAGCGATAAATCCTTATTCTCCAGGCGCTTGATGTAGCGCATCATTTCCGATTCGGAATGATAAAGATTAAATACCGGATGTTGCAGAATGGCGGACTGACGATTTTTGATTAAAGATTTCTGGCTGAAAATTTGCGCTTCCGAAATTTTTGCAGCGCTCTTACCCGCCGCTGCGGCGAACACCGCAATAATCGCATTCAGGTCGTCGGCATCGGTAGTCTGGTCGAGCGAAATGGTGATAGCCGTATCCGTATAGCGAAAATTAATCTGCGCTGCTTCGGCCAATGGCTTGATTTTGGCATGGTCGAAACCGTTGATTTTCAGAGTGTCAAAATAAATCCCATCTTCAATAAGGTAGCCCAGCTTTTTCAATTCGGCAGCCAAGGCAATGGCGGAGAAATGCACTTGTTGTGCAATGCCTTTTAAACCCTCCGGCCCATGATAGACCGCATACATGCTGGCCATGATAGCCAACAAGGCTTGCGCCGTACAAATGTTGGATGTGGCTTTGTCGCGGCGGATATGTTGCTCGCGCGTTTGCAGCGCCATGCGCAATGCCGGATTGCCATCGGCATCCACCGATACACCGATGATACGCCCCGGCATGGCGCGCTTGAATTCATCATGGCAGGCAAAAAATGCGGCATGCGGCCCGCCGTAACCCATAGGCACGCCAAAACGTTGTGTGCTGCCCACCACCACATCTGCGCCCCATTCGCCCGGCGGCGTTAATAGCACCAGGCTCAATATGTCGGCGGCCACGGCAATGGACATGCCGTTAGCTTTGGCGCGCTGCACAAAATCAGCATAGTCATGCACCGTGCCATCTACGCTCGGATATTGCAGCAATGCGCCGTAGATGCTGCCATCCAAGGTGACCGTTTTAAAATCGCCTATCACCAGTTCTATCCCCATCGGAGCAGAGCGGGTTTTCAATAAATCTATGGTTTGCGGATAACATTCGTGCGACACAAAGAATTTATTCGCGCCTCGGTCCATGGCCTCACGCGAGCGGTGGTTGTACAACATGCTCATCGCTTCCGCTGCGGCAGTCGCTTCATCCAGCAATGAAGCATTGGCAATTTCCATCCCGGTCAAATCCATAAGCATGGTCTGGAAATTCAGCAAGGCTTCCAAACGACCTTGCGCAATCTCCGCCTGATAGGGTGTGTAGGCGGTATACCAGCCTGGATTTTCTAAAATATTTCTTTGATTAACCGGCGGCACGATGGTGTTGTAATAGCCCAAACCAATATAGGTTTTAAATACTTTATTTTTTGCGGCTACCCCGCGCAAATGTTTGTGGTATTGATACTCGCTCAGCCCGACCGGCAGGTTCAACGGTTTTTTCAAGCGAATGGCGGCAGGAATGGTCTGGTCTATCAGCTCATCAATCGAGCTTGCGCCTATCTTTTCCAGCATGGCGGTGACATCGCGCTCGCGCGGACCATTGTGGCGGTTTGCAAATTTATCAGTGGTGATCATTAGGATTGAGGATTGAGGATTGAGGATTGAGGATTTGGACTGAGGAATGGGCATCGGAAGAGGGTTTCCCTCACTCCTCAATCCCAAATCCTCAATCCTGCTTTAATGTGCTTCGCTATCTATATGCGCCTGATAAGCCGTGGCGTCCATCAGCCCATTCACATCTGCCGCATTGTCCGGCTTGAGCTTGAACATCCAGGAGCCGTAAGGGTCGCTGTTGATACTTTCTGGTGTGCTGTCCAGCTCTATATTGATTGCCGTCACGGTGCCGGCAATCGGAGCATAGACATCGGATGCGGCTTTAACGGATTCCACGACCGCGCATTCTTCTTTGGCCTTCAGTTTGCGGCCAACGGCGGGACATTCCACAAATACCATGTCGCCCAACAATTCCTGCGCATGGTGCGTGATGCCCACGCTGACCGTGCCGTCGGATTCGGTTTTGACCCACTCGTGGGATGCCGTGTACTTAAGATTGCTTGGCAGATTGCTCATTAATGTCTCCCGAAAATAAAAAAATGGTTTCCCCACTTTGGAAAAGGGGGGTTGGGGGGGATTTGAACGCTCTTACGTCCCCTCGCTTCGCTCTCCCCCTCAGCCCCCCTTTTCCAAAGGGGGAAGCGGAACGATTACAAATTAATTAAACTCTTGCCGTTACGCACGAACGGATATTTCACCACTTTCGCCGCCAGCATTTTATCGCGAATAGCCACTTGCACGGTATCGCCCAACAGCACCGAGGAAGGCACGCGCGCCAAAGCGATGGATAAATTCAACGTGGGTGAAAAACTGCCGCTGGTTATTTCACCCTCGCCGTGCGCAGTATGTACCACTTGATGGCCGCGCAGCACGCCTCTGTCCTGCAATACCAAACCGATCAGCTTGCGTATCGGTGGCTTGGCCTGCAAGGCTGCTTTGCCAATAAAATCGCGCTCACTCTTCAAATCTACCGTCCACGCCAATCCAGCTTCCAGCGGATTGATGGTTTCATCCATGTCCTGGCCATACAAATTCATGCCCGCTTCCAGACGTAGCGTGTCGCGCGCGCCCAGGCCTATGGGAGCCACGCCAGCTTTGTGCAAGGCATCCCAGAAAGTAGTGACCTGTGTAGCAGGCAGGATGATTTCAAAACCATCTTCGCCGGTGTAACCCGTGCGCGCCACGAAATAATCGCCGCAATCTGCCGCCCAGAATGGTTGCAAGCCTTCCGTTGCCGCTTGGGTCTGCGGCAACACTTGCCACACTTTGGCGCGCGCATTCGGCCCTTGCACCGCCACCATCGCCAGGTCATTGCGTGAAGTGATTTTTAAGTGCGGCGCATGCACATCAGCTTGCTCACCCATCCACACAATATCTTTATCCGCCGTACCCGCATTCACCACAATGCGGAACCACTGCTCATTCATGAAATACACGATGAGATCGTCTATCACGCCGCCGTCAGGCCGCAGCAGGCAGCAATACAGCGCCCTGCCGCTAGATTGCAATTTGTCTACATTATTGGCCAACAGATAGCGCAGGAAAGCGCGCACGCCTTCGCCCTGTATATCCACTGTGCGCATATGCGACACGTCGAACATGCCCGCGTCGCGGCGCACCTGATGATGTTCGTCTATCTGCGAACCATAATTAACCGGCATGTCCCAGTCGCCGAAGTCCACCATCTTCGCGCCTAGCGCGCGGTGGGATGCGTTGAGCGGTGTTTGTTTGAGCGTCATGTTTTTCTTTCAGAAAATAAAAAGGCGAAGCAGATACCTTCTGCTTCGCCCCATCTGTCCTTGATACCTGAGAGATTACGGTGGACACCTCTAATAATCCAGATTTCATCCCAACTGCTGCGTTGCGGGAAAAATTTCTTGCTGACATATAACGCATATGCGGCGCTACGAAATTTTCCCCACGCCTTGCATTTGGGCGAACTCTGAATTCTTAGAGGCATCCACGATCGTGTGCCCCTTCGGTGGCTATAGTAAAATAGCACTCTCCAGATTTGCCTGTACCAACGGTTCGTGAGCCTGAGCGGTTACGGGTGTTGCGCCTTCGGCGGTGCGCCTATCAATTATCTGCCAGGCAGCACGCTCTCCCAATTGGTCTAAACGGCAGGTGGCACTATACCGGAAGAAGGGGCTGGGGAGCAAGATTTGCCTCCCCATACCTATTTGCACGTATCGTATTTAAATTGTGCGGCCTCAAGAGAGGGAGGGCAAACGTGGCGCGCATTCAACCTTGTGCGCCCTCTCCACCGCATCAACCCTGGCCTCCCTCACCCTCTCCGCAATCAAATTCTTATCCTCACACTGCCCCGCAATCTCCCCCGCATTCACCCCTTGCGCCGCCTGCAACAACCGCAGCAGATACTCCGCCTGCGGATAAGCATCATTTTCATGCCCGGTGCGTCCGCGCGCATCCGCGGCGCAGGCCTGCAACAGCTGCGCGAAACGTTCCGGCCTGCGCCACGCATCGCAGCTCTGGAATAAACGCACGACAGTGTCGGGGCGCAATTCTTTGGCGCGATGCACGTCGCCGTGATAGCGCGCCGCCAGCAGGCCGAGGTCGCGGCATTCGCCCGGCACGCGCAGGCGTTCGCATAGCGCACGCAGCAAGTCCACGCCGCGCGCTTCATGGCCAATGTGGCGCGGCAGGATGTCCCTGGGCGTATTGCCCTTGCCGAGGTCGTGCGTCAGCGCGGCAAAACGCACTTCCAGCGGATAATCGTGCTGCGCCGCATCATCTAGCACCAGCATGGTGTGTACGCCGCAATCTATCTCGGGATGGTGTTGCGGCGGCTGTGGCACACCAAATAGCACATCCACTTCGGGCAAAATTTTGGCCAGCGCGCCGCACTCGCGCAGCGTGGTGAAAAAACGCGAGGGCGTTTTTTCCATCAGGCTGCGCGCCAGCTCCTGCCACACGCGTTCCGGCACCAGCGCATCCACTTCGCCGTTCACTACCATCCCGCGCATCAGCGCCAAGGTTTCCGGCGCGATGGAAAAACCAAAACGCGCCACAAAGCGCGCCGCGCGCAAGATGCGTACCGGGTCTTCGCCGAACGCTGGGCTGACATGGCGCAAAATGCCCGCGCGCAGGTCGGCGATGCCGTTATGCGGATCAATCAGCTTGCCGTCCGCATCCTGCGCGATGGCGTTGAGGGTAAAGTCGCGGCGCAGCAAATCTTGCTCCAGCGTCACGTCCGGCGCGGCATAAATGGCGAAGCCCTTATAGCCCAGCGCAGTCTTGCGCTCGGTGCGCGCCAGCGCATATTCCTCATGTGTTTGCGGATGCAGGAACACCGGGAAATCACGGCCCACGGGCTGGTAGCCGCGCGCTACCATCTCTTGCGGCGTGCCGCCCACCACTACCCAGTCGTGGTCCTGCAGCGGCAGGCCAAGTAATTGATCGCGCACCGCGCCGCCGACGCAATAGATTTTCAGGCCGTCATTTTTCATCGCTGATGGCTAGTTGACCGGTTGCTTCAGCGGGCGCGATGACACCTAGGCGCTGCTTGAGTGTGCGCGGCGGCTGACCGAACAGTTTGGCGTAATACCCAGTATTGCTCATGACCTTTTTAACGTAATTGCGCGTCTCGTCGAAGGGGATGGTTTCGACGTAAATTGCCCCCTCCAGCGGCGTATCGCCGCGCCACCGGCGCGCGCGCGAAGGTCCGGCGTTGTAGGCGGCGCTAGCCAGTAGCTGACTATTGTCAAATGACGACAATACGTATTTCATGTAATACGTGCCGAGCTTGATATTGGTATCGAGCTGATGAATGAGCTCCTGACGGTAATCTTTCATGCCCAGCTTTTGCGCGAGCCAGCGCGCCGTCGCTGGCATGACCTGCATGATACCCGCCGCGCCCGCAGTTGATTTTGCCCGGGTAATAAAACGGCTCTCCTGCCGCATCAGCCCATATACCCAGGCTTCCTCCAGGTTGTTTTGGCGAATATGTCCCTGCATAGCCTCGCGGTACGGCGCGAGATAACGCAGGCTAAAATCATGCAATTGCACGGTACGATTGGCGGTGTTGATAGCATGGTCATACATCCCGTTGCGGCGGGCAATCTCCGCCGCCACCAGCAATTGTTTGTCGTCGAACTCGCGCACCGCCCACTTCCACTCTATGGCCGCATCGGTGCGCAAGTCCATACGGTACAGGGCCACCGCGCGCTGAATGGCGGGCTGCGCTAGCATAGCATTGACTTCCGCCTTGCTCGGCTGGTAGCTGGCCGACAGCATGCCTGAGGCAGATGCCGCTCCGAGTTTCTCAGCAGCCAGTTGCCCGTAATAATTATGTTCGGTGCTCAACTCGACCAGCAACGCCTCTGCATTCTGCTTGCGTCCCAGCTCCTGCAATGCCCGCGCCTGCCAGTAGCGCCATACGCCTTCGCGCTGCTGCTGCGGTGCCATGGCAGTAATGCCCACCCACACCTCATGCCAATCCCGCGCGCGCAGGGCGGCACGAACGCGCCAAGCCGATTGTGTTTCGGTCAGCAGCGCATCGCCTGCCGCACGATACCAGTCCAGCGCACGCGCGTCATGCTTGCGCGCCGCCTCATAACCCAGCCAGCCGTAAAAATAGCGCTGCTCATCCGCTGTGAAATTTTTCTCGATTTTTGTCCACTGCATATGGGCCAAGTGCGGCAACTGCCTGGCCAGGCGTTGCAGTGCGAACAGCGCCACCCTGCGCTGCGCCTCGGAGGCGTTTTCCAGGCTGGATTTGCTCAGATATCGCTCCGGGTCGGCAGCGGCGCTATCCAGCGCAGCCGCAGAAAGCGCGCGCCCGGCAGGCAATTTTCTGGACAGCTGTTTGGCTGCCGATACATTGTTGGCCTCCAGCGCCAGGCGCAGACGCAGCCACACATCCTCTTCACTGATAATACCGCTGGCTCTAGCCGCGTCGAATAATGGTGTGCAGCTTTGTGGCATATCCTTTTCGTCGGACAACCATATATTGCGCGCCTGGTGCAACACCGAGTCCTCCTGCGTGTGGCGGCGCGCCTGCATGTCAAAACAAAGCAGCTCAACATCCTTGCTCACCAACTGCGGATATTCGGCCGTAAACATTTCCCATTGTTGTTTTTTTGCCAGGGACTTCAGCCATTCCGCGCGCAGACGGTCTATGACCGGTGTGTCGTCGGGTCGTGCGAGAAATGCCTTGATGGTAGCGGCACCAGCCGTTTCCAGGCGCATGCGCAACTGGTAGTAGGTGAGATAGGGCTCCAGCGGGGAATGTTTGAGGCGAGCGGCCAGGCGATCAAGCTTGGCGGCATCCCCCACCCGGTAGGCCTCGCGCGCAGCCAGATAATCCACGTCACCCGCAAGGAGTGCGCCTGCCGCCGCAAGAGCGGGGAGCAACAGCAGCATAAACAGCAGAAGTTTCATCAAAAAATACGCCGAGAATAAGTGCAGAAAGAATAACACAACAGCAGATTAGTGCGCCCGAAGAGATAAATCTGGGCACTGGGAATCAACAGTTATTTTGCCTTAACGTAAAATTGAGGGGCGCCGCGCTTTTGCGGCGTCCCGCTCGAATGCAGGGTTAGCGTAGTAATCGGCCCAATGCCGCAAATCGCGCCGAATAAACACGCCGCATTCCAAATGTGGCAAAGTGGAATGCGGCGCTACGGAAAACCGATATAGCAATGGTGCATCTTGCCCGAGGGTTAGCGTGGTCATGGGTGACGTCATCGACATTGGTGAATTGCTCGGCGTTTAGGGACGCTGAACCAATATCCCGTTTAAGAGACTGGATCCCCTTGTTCGAGCTATTGGAATCGCGTGGATTCACCGTGCTGCTGGTCAACGCGCGCCACGTCAAAAATGTCTCGGGGCGCAAATCCGATGTGCTGGATTGCCAGTGGTTACAGCAACTCATGACCTACGGCTTACTTCGTGGGGCGTTTCGTCCGTCCGACCAGGTGTGCGTGGAACTGCGCTGTGGCGCGGACGCGCAGATGAACATCCAGCTTGCCAACGTCATCTCCGACGTGGCCGGGGAGACCGGGCAAGCCATTCTGCGCGCAATCGTCGCGGGCGAGCGCTGCGGGCAGGTGCTGGCGGCGATGAAGAATGCGCGCATCCGCGCCAGCCGCGACGAAATTGCCAAGAGCCTGCAAGGCAACTGGCGCGGCGAACACCTGTTCGCGCTCAAGCAGGCGCTGGCGATGTTCGATTTCATCGGCACCCAATTGGCCGAATGTGACCGCGAGATCGAAGGGCAACTGCAAAGCCTGCAAGCGCATGACGGGGAACCCGCGAAAGGCAAGAAGCGGGGCCGCACGCGCAACGCGCCGAAATTCGACCTGCGCACACAGCTGTTCAAAATGTGCGGGGTGGATCTCACGCGCATTGACGGCATCGACGTGACCACCGCGCTGGCGGTTGTCTCCGAGACCGGGGCGGATATGTCGCGCTTTCCCACGGCAGGACACTTCACGAGCTGGTTGGGCTTATGTCCCGGCACCAAAATTACCGGCGGCAAAGTGATGAGCGGCCAGACCCGGCGTGTGGCCAACCGCGCGACCCAGGCCTTGAAATTGGCCGCAGCAGCACTGCGCACCAGCCAGTCGGCGCTGGGCGCGTACTTCCGCAGGATGTGTTCGCGCATGGACAAACCCAAGGCCGTGACGGCGGCGGCACACAAGCTGGCACGATTGATTTACACCATGCTCACCAAGGGTGAGGAATATACCGATAAAGGACAGGACTATTACGAGGAGCGTTACCGCCAAAGGGTGTTGCACCATCTTGCCCAACGTGCTGAAAAAATGGGGATGAAGCTCGTCGCCAATGGACAGTCGGCATAATTAGACTTTTTATAATCAGTTGGTTAGAAGGTGTTTCTTAAGAGGCTGATGCCAAGATGATTGCTCAACAAAACCTGCGGTTTAAACTAAAACTACTACAGCACTAAAATTCCTCCCCATCAACCCCAAATAACCTTGGAGGGGGTTACGGCTTGCATCGCGCCACACACTGTACCTATGAGGAAACTTTTAGACTCTTTCATGGCGTGATGCAAACGGATGATGAGCTTCAACAGCAAGCTACACATACGGATTTCTGTAAAACTATCTACAAATTATTTTTTACTTCACGTTTAAATGATTTGCCTAACGTAAAATTGAGGGGCGCGCCCCACGAAAGGGAACTATGAAAAACGCTGCGATTGGCGCGTCCCTCTCGAATGCAGGGTTAGGACTTGGTATCAAATGCACTGCACGCTCCCAATCGATGCACCAGAAAAACAATATCAGAAACAGCAACTGAAGGGCAAGCGACAACTGCCACCACACTGCCAATTGCTATTTCCGCCTTGCCGCGAAAGCAACACTCCTAACGTAAAGTTGAGGGGCGCGCCGCTTTTGGCGCGTCCCTCTCGAACGCCATGTTATGCGGCATATCTGACAAACTCTCTCTTGCCGGGAACCCCCGCAGCCACCTTTGACCACGCACCATCACGGAGCGCTTCGTACCCTCTGAAACTGCACGGCAAGCCATTGGCGTCAAGGATGTTCGGCTTATCCATGAGGTGAAAGTGAAGATGTGGTGCCGTTGAGTTACCAGAGTGCCCGACATCTGCGAGATGTTGCCCAAGGCATATTTCTTCACCTTCACGCACTCGTATCGAGTCCGTGCGGGCGTGGGCAAAGAATGCGTATATTTCCTTGCCCGGCATTTTGAGGATGATGTAGTTACCAGTCAGTGACCGAAGATCATTTATCTTTTTTGGGTTGAACAGAAACCCATTCTTAATAGCTATGGCAAGGTCTCGCAGGAAATGCACTCTTTCCCTCTCGGGCCATCCGTCTTTTGCAGCGATGACCGTTCCTGCAAAGGGCGCATGAATCGGCTCGGACCACCCATAGCAGTTGTCGAGCTTCACGCCAACGAGACGGTAGTGCAGCATCGAAGCGCGGAAAAACTTGAAACCTTTTCGTTCTTTTTCTATGCGCAGGAAGTCATACGCGTATCGCTGACCTAGCGCATCTGTACCGTGACTCGGTATCCGTTCCGCAGGAGTAGTACCAGCCACCCACTCTCCACGGAGCGGAAAGTCTACGGTTATTGGCTCAATTTCCACGCCCGTGTTCTCCATGCCGCATAACGTAAAATTGAGGGGCTGGCCGACCCCAGACTAAAAGGGGAGATGAAGAATAAATGACCACGAAAAACAAACAACGCCGCAGATCGGCCAGTCCCGCTCGAATGCAGGGTTAGGCCGGTGAATTAGAGATAATGGTAA
>CAMTXD010000073.1:0-26740 GCA_947085625.1 uncultured Gallionellaceae bacterium
CCATTCCGCGTCGTTGCGCCTTGCCCTGCACCCCAAAAATAGCACACTCCATCCCGTCCAACTGAGGTTTCTAGGTTGAACACAATCCTACAACTACACTGGCATCGTGATTAGCTACGACTTCCCTCTTAATGAGCGCGTGCGCACCCTGCTGCGCCTGGAGGGGCTGTACGCCAAGGCGGACTGGTTCATCGGACAGGCCAGCGCCGCCGACCATCAGGCAGCACTGGACACGCTATTTGAAATCCTCGAAGTCGCCAGCCGTGCCGACCTGAAGTCGGATATGTTGCAGGATCTGGAACGCCAGAAACGCCTGCTGTCCGCATTACGCGACAACCCGGAAATTTCAGAGGTGGCATTGGATGCGGTACTCGACAAAATTGAAACCGCCAGCAGCGGCGTGTTCGCCATCAGCGGCAAGGTGGGTCAGCACCTGCGCGACAATGAGTGGCTGATGGGCATCAAGCAGCGTGCCTGCATCCCCGGCGGAACCTGTGAATTTGACCTGCCGTCCTTCCACCACTGGCTGCACCAGGATGCCACACTGCGGCGTCAATACCTGAATTCCTGCCTGGCGCCCATGCTACCCATATGCGATGGCCTGGCTATCATTCTCAAACTGCTGCGCGAGAGCGGCAAAGCATACTATTTCACCGCGCAGCAGGGCAGTTTTCAGCAGATGCAAGGCGGGCGCGTGGCGCAAATGTTGCGCGTCAGTTTGGACAGTGCGCTGCCATGCGTCCCGGAAGTCAGCGCCAACAAATATGTGCTTAACATTCGCTTCGTTGCTGCCGATTATGCGGCCAAGAGCACACTATATGCAAAGGATGTGCAGTTTAATCTGACATTCTGCTCGCTGTAACTCACTAATGAGCAAACCAGCCATAGTCACCTGCCCACAATGCCGCAAAGAAGTGGTGTGGAGCGCCGATAGTCCCTATCGTCCGTTTTGCTGTGAACGCTGCAAATTGATAGACCTGGGGCAGTGGGCCACAGAAAGTTACCGCATCCCGCAAGCCGGGAGTGACACGGAAGAGGAGCCCCCTCACCAGGCCTGACGCAACAAAGCAATACCATGCGCCCCGTGTTGCCAGGCTGCTTCCATATCGTCCTGAATCAATCCACCCAAGGCATATACCGGGATGGCCGAGCCTGCGGCCATCGTCGCAAATGCTTGCCAGCCGAGATGCGCCGCACCCGGATGGCTCTGTGTCGGCAACACCGGACTCAGCACCGCGAAATCCAGACCCATTTCCACAGTTAGCTGCAGTTCGTCAACACTGTGACAGGATGCGGCACACCATTCCAGATCAGGGCGAGTGCTGAGCGCGGCAAGCTGGGCGCTGTTCAGATGCACACCGTCCGCGCCTATTTCCTGAGCGAGCTCGATATCGCCATTGATCAATACCAGCGCGCCGTACGCATGGGCCAACTCAAGCACGCGCAACGACAATTCACGCAGCGCAGCACGCGGCAAATTTTTCTCGCGCATCTGCACTAGGCGCAAACCGTTGCGTAATGCCTGTTGTAGGCGTTGTAGAAATTCATCACTGCCGAGTTCGGCGGCGTTGCTGATGGCATATAGGGACGGCAGTTGCAGCGCGCGCAGGATGGGCGCATTGGCCGACAACACAGGTGAAACAGAAACATTCCTGACAAACTGTTTCCTCTCCCCCTCGTGGGAGAGGGTTAGGGTGGGGGGTGACTGCCAAGCAAGCTGCTGCCCCTCGTGCGGATGCAACTCGCCGCCCCAAGCGGTCACGCGAAAAAAATTCAGCCGCACTGTTGCGTGAGGATAGGTGAACACGCGAGTGAGCCAATGGTAGGCAGTTGTTACCGTGATGCCCAGTTCCTCGCGCAACTCGCGCACCAGCGCATGGTAGGGTGTCTCACCAGGTTCGATCTTGCCGCCGGGGAATTCCCAATAACCGGCATACGCTTTTCCTTCGGGGCGTTGCGCCAGCAGAAAAGAGCCGTCTGGTTTTTGCAGCACGGCGGCGGCGACTTCAACAATTTTCGTTTTTTCAAACTGAATGTTCAATGTTGTATCTCAAATTTTCAGCAATAGGTTGGGTTAGCGGTTCTTTCGCGTAACCCAACAATCAAAGTCAAAACCGCCGGGGGTAGCCCGGTGAAGTTGCTTTTGCCCAAGGCGCTAACTACGATAGCTCGCGTTGATCTTGATGTAGTCGTAAGAGAAATCACAGGTCCACACCGTGGCTGCCGCCAACCCGCGATCCAGCATCACGCGAATGGTGATGTCGGTCTGCTGCATCACGCGCTGGCCGTATTCCTCGCGGTAGCTGGCAGCGCGCCCGCCATGCTCGGCCACCAGCACATCGTCGAGATACAGCTTGATGCGCTGCACGTCGAGATCCTGCACCCCAGCATAGCCGATGGCGGCGAGGATACGGCCGAGATTGGGATCGGAGGCGAAGAATGCGGTCTTGACCAAAGGAGAGCGCGCTACGGCGTAGGCGATCTGCTTGCACTCGGCCACGCTGTTGCCACCTTCAATTTTAACGGTAATGAACTTGGTCGCACCTTCGCCATCGCGCACAATGGCTTGCGCCAGCAGTGTGGCCACCTCGGTAATTGCCGCCTGCAATTGTGTGAACCCTGCGCTGTGCCCGGCTATGATGGCAGGGGAGCCACTGGACCCGCTGGCAATCAGCATCAACGCGTCATTGGTCGAGGTGTCACCATCCACGGTGATACAGTTGAACGATGCATCGCAGGCGTGAGCCACCATTTGTTGCAGCGGGGCATGCGCCACAGCCGCATCGGTGGCAATGAAGCCGAGCATGGTGGCCATGTTGGGATGGATCATGCCGGAACCCTTGGCCATGCCAGTGATGGTGACGGTCACGCCCGCAAGCGTAATCTGCCTGGACACGGCCTTGGCCACGATGTCAGTGGTCATGATGGCTTGCGCGGAGCTAAGCCAGTTATGCTCGTGTAAATCAGCGATGCAACCGGGCAGTCCGGCGATGAGCTTGGCCAGCGGCAGTGCTTCCATAATCACGCCAGTAGAAAATGGCAACACCTGCTCGGCTTCGCAATCCAGCAGGTTGGCCACTTCGGCGCAGGTGGCACGCGCCGCAGCTAGACCTTGCTCCCCGGTACCGGCATTGGCATTGCCGGTGTTGACCACCAGCGCGCGCACACCTTTGCCCGCCGCCAGATGCTCACGCGCCACGATGACTGGCGCGGCGCAAAAACGGTTTTGTGTAAACACGCCTGCCACGGTGGCTTGTGAGGTCAGGTGTAGTACCAGCAAATCCTTACGGTTTGGTTTCTTGATGTGCGCTTCTGCTGTGCCCAGCAGTACACCCTTGATGGGCAACAGGGCGCTTGCGGCGGGGGCTTGCAGATTGACCGGCATAGCTGGTTGTTCCTAGTAACGACCGCCTTGTTGGAATATGTAATTACTCATTTCAACCGATTGCATATTCATGCGCCGCACGATGCCATGCACATGGCGCACAACACCGCGCATCACGTAATACACGATGGCGGGGTTGGTGCTGAGAAAAGATTCGAGATGGGAACGTTCCAGCAAGAGCACCTTGCAGTTGGTCTTGGCGACCACGGTGGCGCTGATCTGCGCCGCAGTGCCGCCGACAAAGGTAATAATACCGGCCAGGTCGCCGGGCTGTAGCAGGTGCAGCGTAGCTTTCTCGCCGCCTATGGTGGCGGTCGCCTCCACCTGGCCGATGGCCAGGATCATCAGCGCGTTCCTCAGTTTGCTGTCACCGGGCTGCACAAGAAATTCGCCTTTCTTGTATGCATGCACGGTAATGATACCGGCCAACGCATCAATTTCCGCATCGCGCAACTCTTCCGTCAGGGTGGAATTGCGCAGGGTCTGCAAAATCAAGTCATCAGTTGTCATCGTTTTCTCCAAACAATAAAAGCTATAATTAGTTTAACGGCCATGGCCGTTTCCCGGCCCCTCGCTGCGCTCTCCCCAGCCCTCTCCCGCAAGCGGGGAGAGCGAAGCGAGGGGGGCGGAGCCGGGGCAAGGTCTCGCTACGCAAGTATCACGATAATTTGCCGTGGCACTGCTTGTATTTTTTGCCCGAGCCGCAAGGACAGGGATCGTTACGCCCAACCTTTTCACCCGTGCGCACAAATGGTTTGTGCTCTTCCGTGTCACCTATCGCGGCCAACGCCTCGTCATAATCGGCGTGATGATACTGCACATTTTCCACTCTCGGTGCCGCTTCCGCCGCTACAACATCCTGCTCGCTGCGGATCTGCACGTTCATCAGCGTGCGCGTGACATCGCGCTTGATTGATTCCAGCATACTGGAGAACAGCTCAAACGCCTCGCGTTTGTATTCCTGCTTGGGGTTCTTCGCCGCATAGCCACGCAGGTGGATGCCCTGGCGCAGGTGATCCAGCGCCGCCAGATGCTCGCGCCAGTGGCTGTCCAGGCTTTGCAGCATGATGAGGCGCTCGTAGCCGTGCATGATCTCGCCGCCGACCTGCTCCACTTTGACCTGATACTGCTGCTGTGCAGCCTGCTCTACGCGTTCGCGCAAGCCGGTCTCATCCAGATTTTTTTCCTGCTCCAGCCATTGCACCAGCGGCAGACTCAACTGAAATTCGGCAGCCAGTGCCTGCTCCAGCGCCGGAACATTCCATTGCTCTTCCATGCTTTGCGGCGCGATGTGTTCGCTGATCATGTTGTGCAGCACCATCTCGCGCATCGCCGCGATGGTCTCGGAAATGTCCACACTTTCCAGCAGCTCGTTGCGCTGCTGGTAGATCACTTTGCGCTGCTCGTTGGCGACATCGTCGTATTCGAGTATCTGCTTGCGCATGTCGAAGTTACGCGCCTCGACCTTGCGCTGCGCGTTCTCGATGGCGCGCGTCACCCAGGTATGTTCAATCGCCTCGCCTTCCGGCAGTTTGAAGCGATTCATAATCGCCGCCACGCGCTCGGAGGCAAAGATACGCAACAACGGGTCTTCCAGTGACAGAAAAAAACGGCTGGAGCCGGAGTCGCCCTGACGCCCAGAACGACCGCGCAACTGGTTGTCTACGCGGCGCGATTCGTGGCGCTCGGTGCCGATGATGTGCAGGCCGCCGCTGGCCAGAACTTGATCGTGTATCGGCTGCCATTCGGCGCGCAATTGGGCGATGCGCTGAATGCGGGTGGCCTCATCTAGGCTCTCGTCCAGGCGCAGGACTTCAATGGGCTTTTCCACATTGCCGCCCAGCACGATATCCGTGCCGCGCCCGGCCATGTTGGTGGCGATAGTAATCATCCCGGGGCTGCCTGCCTGCGCGATGATCTCGGCCTCGCGCACGTGCTGCTTGGCATTCAGTACCTGGTGCGGCAGCTTTTCTTTTTCCAGCAATTGCCCCAGCAGTTCAGAGGTTTCAATCGAGGTCGTGCCGACCAGCACCGGCTGCCCACGCTGGTGGCAATCGCGGACATCCTCGATCACCGCCTTGTATTTTTCACCTATGCTGAGATAAACCTTGTCCATCATGTCGCGACGGATGGTGGGCAGATGCGGCGGGATGATCACGGTTTCCAGGGTGTAAATCTGCTGGAACTCGAAGGCTTCGGTATCCGCCGTGCCAGTCATGCCGGCCAGTTTGCTATACAGGCGGAAGTAATTCTGGAAGGTGATAGAGGCCAGCGTCTGGTTCTCCTTCTGGATGGACGCGCCTTCCTTGGCCTCCACCGCCTGGTGCAAACCATCCGACCAGCGCCGCCCGGCCATCATACGGCCGGTAAATTCGTCCACGATGATCACCTCGCCGTCCTGCACTACGTAGTGCTGGTCGCGGTGATACAGCGCATGGGCGCGCAACGCGGCATACAGATGATGAATCAGCGTAATGTTGGCCGGGTCATATAGGCTGCCGCCGGCAGGCAACAGCCCGGCCTTGGCCAGCAACTCCTCGGCATGTTCATGGCCGGCCTCGGTCAGCAATATCTGATTGTTCTTTTCGTCCACGGTGTAGTCGCCGGTGGCACCCTCCGTACCCTCCTCTTCTTTCTGGCGTACCATTTGCGGCACCAGCTTGTCCATGCGCATATACACGTCCACATTGTCTTCGGCCTGGCCAGAGATAATCAGCGGAGTACGCGCCTCGTCTATCAGAATGGAATCCACCTCGTCCACGATGGCGAAATTCAGCCTGCGCTGGAAGCGTTCACCGGCATGGGTGGCCATGTTGTCGCGCAGGTAGTCGAAACCGAATTCGTTGTTGGTGCCGTAGGTAATGTCCGACGCATAGGCAACCCGCTTATCGGCATGGTCCATCTGCGACAGGATCACCCCCACCGACAAGCCGAGGAAACGGTACACCCGACCCATCCATTCGGCATCGCGCGCAGCCAGGTAATCATTTACCGTGACCACGTGTACACCCTGTCCGGACAACGCATTCAGATAGGCGGGCAGGGTAGCCATCAGGGTCTTGCCCTCGCCCGTGCGCATTTCCGCGATCTTGCCGTGATGCAGGGCGATGCCGCCGATCAGCTGCTCGTCGAAGTGGCGCATCTGCAACACGCGCCACCCGGCTTCGCGCACCACGGCAAACGCTTCTGGCAACAGCGCATCCAGCGACTCGCCTTGACTGACACGCTGCTTGAAGACCTCAGTCTGCTGCCGCAATTCCTCATCCGACAGTTGCGCTATCCCGGCCTCGAGCGCGTTAATCGCCCGCACAGACTGGCGATACTGCTTGAGCAGCCGGTCGTTGCGGCTGCCGAAAACTTTTTTCATGAAATTGGAAATCATTTTTGATTTTTCTGAATTTTAACTCTGGGTTTCAATCTTGGGAGTACGGGTACGGCACGCCGCACCCCTACACCGCCAAACAAAAAGGGTGAGGCCGCGACACCTCACCCTTGTGCAAAATCGATACCGCTCAACTCGCGGAATCTTTCAGGAAGCGCAGAGGGTTTTGGGCAATACCCTTATATCTCACTTCAAAATGCAGGTGACTGCCGGTAGAGCGGCCTGTGCTGCCGACCTTGGCAATCTCCTGGCCGCGCCGCACCACCTGCCCGACTTTGCTCAACAGCCTAGAAGCATGTGCATAACGCGTGACAATCTCATTGCCGTGGTCTATCTCTATCATATTACCATACTGCGGGTCGTAGCCCGAATACACCACGATGCCACCGGCCGCAGCCCGGATAGATGTTCCTTCCGGCACCACATAATCCACGCCCTCATGCATCGCACTCTGGCCGGTGAAGGGGTCTATGCGCCGACCGAAGTTGGAGGAATGCCAGCCAGCACTGATAGGCGCCACGGAAGGTGGCAGCTTATTGTCGAGCCTGTCCTGCATCAGCAGGGTTTCCAGCGCCATCAACTTGTCATTTCGATCGTTCAGCAACACTGACAAGCTGGACAGTTGCTGGTTCATGCTGACCAGGGAAACATCCTGCTGTGAGTCCGGCAAATAAGGACCACCCTGCGCCGGGATTTGATCAAAGGCAAACTCTTGCGGGTTAATTCCACTCAGTTTGGTTAGGCGTGCGCCGAGCGTATCCAGTCGCACCAACTGGGCCTGCATCTGGCCCAAGCGCATGGCCATGGTATCCAAGCCCTCACGCACATAAGATTCCTGCTTTTGCTGCCCCTCGGCTTGCGCGCTGGCCAACCAGGCGCGCATGTCGCTGCTTAACACGTCCGGCTGGAAGCGGACGATGACATACTGTGCCGCCAGCACGGATGCCAAAAACAGACCCATGACCAGCATCGCAGCCACCATTAAGTGAATTCTTGCTAGCGTAATGCTACGGGATTTTGCAAAACGATTGGAAATTAGAATAATATCCACATTATCTCTTCCCTAAAATTAATCTGACGCAGTGTCGCAACGTTTAAACTCATACTTCGATACCAGCCAGGAACTGCGCCAACTATCCCACAAGGCGGCGCAGCTCCTGGCATTGCAGCGGCATTATGAACAAGTTGCCCCGCCTGCCCTGGTGCGCGCCAGCCACGTGGTGCAGCTTGACCAACAAACCCTTCTGCTCGCTGCCGACAATAGCGCGGCAGCGGCGAAATTGCGTCAACTCGCCCCAAATCTGACCCAACTATTCCATCGTGGTGGATATCAGGTTACTGCAATTCAGGTCAGGGTGCAAGTTGCGTTGCCGCCCGTCATATCCACCCCCGCTCCTGCTTCATTAAGTGCCACAGGACGGAAGCGGCTGATTGATTTGGCCGGGGAGTTGCCGGACTCGCCGTTGAAGAGAGCGTTGCAGAGGCTGTCCAACTAAAGGGCGCCTCTAAAGCTTCTGGGCTCAAGAAAGCCCCCAAATATTGACAAGAAATACTTGAATATTATAATATATATTGCTATCAGCCTAGATGACGCTGATCCACTGACGGGATGTCGAATTTTAGGGGTGCTTTTTAGAGGAAGGCCATATTGACGTGCAACTCGCGCAGCGATAACCGGCCTTTTCACAACAGTGATCATCCTCTTGGGCAGGCGAAGCACGGCACCGAGATGGGCTATATCCAGCATCTTATGAAAACCGAACATGGCTAAACTCAGCATTATCATTCTTGCTGCCGGCAAAGGTAAACGCATGCACTCGGACAAACCCAAGGTGCTGCACACTTTGGCTGGCCGTCCGCTGTTGCAACATGTGCTGGATACTGCCGTGCAATTTGCGCCGGGCAAAACTTGCGTGGTGTATGGTCACGGCGGCAAAGCGGTGCCGCAGGCGATGGCGCAATATGAGGCCAGCTTTGTGTTACAGGAGCCGCAGTTGGGTACTGGTCATGCGGTGCAGCAGGCTTTGCCGCAACTGGATAATGATAGTCTGGTGTTGGTGCTGTATGGCGATGTGCCGCTTATCCAGCCTCCCACGATAGAAAAAATGTTTGCGCAACCCGATGCACTTACCCTGCTTACCCTGCTCACCCTGCACCTGGCCAACCCCGCCGGTTATGGGCGCATCGTGCGCGATGCGGCAGGCAAGGTCACAAGCATCGTGGAAGAAAAAGATGCCTCAGCCGAGCAGCGCGCCATCCGCGAAATCAATACCGGCATCATGGCTGTACCAGCCAAACATCTGCGCAATTGGTTGGCAAAACTGCAAAACAACAACGCGCAGAGTGAGTACTACCTTACCGACATCGTCGCCATGGCCGTGGCGCAGGGTGTCGCCGTGCATACCGCGCAGCCTGCCCATGCGTGGGAGGTGATGGGGATAAATAGCAAGGTGCAACTGGCCGAACTGGAGCGCATCTGGCAGCACGAGCAGGCGCATCAGTTATTGGTGCAGGGTGTTACGCTGGCTGACCCCACGCGTCTGGATGTGCGCGGCAAGCTGGTGTGCGGACGCGATGTCGAGATTGATGTCGGTTGTATTTTTGAAGGGGTTGTTCATCTGGGAGATGCGGTGCGAGTGGGCGCTTACAGCGTGATTCGTGATGCGCGCATTGGAGCGGGTACGCAGATCGAGCCTTACACACATATCAATCAAGCGGAAATTGGCGACAACTGCCATATTGGCCCTTACGCGCGCCTGCGCCCCGGATCCAAGCTGCATAACGGCGTACACGTCGGCAACTTCGTCGAAGTGAAAAACAGCGAAATCGCGGCCAACAGCAAGGCCAATCACCTGAGCTACATCGGCGACAGCAGCATCGGCAGCCACGTCAATATCGGCGCAGGCACGATCACTTGCAATTACGATGGCGCAAACAAACACCGCACCATTATCGAGGACAACGTGTTCATCGGCTCGAACACGCAACTGGTTGCGCCAGTAACCGTTAAGCGCGGCGCAACTATAGGCGCAGGTTCCACCATTACCAAGGATGCGCCCGCAGGTGAGTTAACCCTGTCGCGCGCCAAGCAAACAACCATCGCTGGCTGGAAGCGCCCAACAAAAACAGTGAAAGGTGATAAGTAAATGGTGATGAAACCCCCGCGCATGACTTTCCCATTCACTATTCACCAATCACTTATCACCGAGGTTCTAATATGTGCGGCATAGTCGGCGCAGTCGCGCAACGCAATGTAGTGCCGGTGTTGATCGAAGGATTGAGCCGCTTGGAATATCGCGGCTACGATTCGGCGGGGGTGGCCGTCCTCGACGGTGGCGAAATCAAACGCGTGCGCGCGGTGGGCCGCGTGGCGGAAATGCAAGGCCGCGCCGATCAGCAGCATCTCACCGGCACCACCGGCATCGGCCATACGCGCTGGGCCACTCACGGCGGCGTGACAGAATTCAATGCGCACCCGCATGTCTCGCGCGATGAGATCGCCGTGGTACATAACGGCATCATCGAAAATCACGAACAGCAGCGCGCGCATCTCAAGCAACTCGGCTACGTGTTCGAATCGCAGACCGACACCGAGGTCATTGCCCACCTGATTCATTATCACTATGCCGCCAGCAAAAATCTTTTCGCCGCTACAAGACTAGCCATTGCCGAACTAACTGGCGCGTTTGCCATTGCCGTCATCTGCAAACACAGGCCGGGACTGATGGTGTGCGCGCGCATGGGCTGCCCGCTACTAATCGGCCTGGGAGAGGGCGAAAATTTCATCGCCTCCGACGTGTCAGCGCTACTATCTTCCACCCGCCGAGTTATTTATATGGAAGACGGCGATGCCGCTGAAGTAACCAAGGACGACATCAAGCTCACCGACCGCACTGGCCAGCAGATCGAGCGTCCGGTGCATGTCAGCAAGGTTACGTTGGCCTCGCTGGAGCTGGGGCCCTACACCCATTTCATGCAGAAGGAAATACACGAGCAGCCGCGCGCGCTCACCGACACCATCGAAGCGGTGATAGATAGCAACGACTTCAGCGCCGAATTGTTCGGCGCGCAGGCACAAGAAACTTTCCGCGACATAGACTCGATCTTGATCCTCGCCGCCGGCACCAGCTATTACGCCGGACTCACCGCCAAATACTGGCTGGAGAGCATCGCCAGATTGCCGACCTCGGTCGAGATCGCCAGCGAATATCGCTACCGCAGCTCGGTGCCCAATCCGCGCCAGCTCATCATCACCATCTCGCAATCCGGCGAAACACTAGACACGATGGAAGCGCTCAAGCACGCCAAATCGCTCGGCCAGCAGCACACCCTGTCCATCTGCAATGTGCAGGAAAGCGCCATTCCACGCGCCTCCAGGTTGGTGTTCTACACTCGCGCCGGAGCCGAGATCGGCGTCGCCTCGACCAAGGCCTTCACCACGCAACTGGTCGCGCTGTTCATCCTCGCTGCCACGCTGGCCAAACAGCGTGGCCTGCTCGATATGCAACAACAACGCGACGCACTGGAATCACTGCGCCAGATTCCCGGCAGCGTGCAGCACGCGCTCAACCTTGAACCGCAAATCCGCGAGTGGGCCAAAGACTTTGCCGACAAACAGCATGCGCTGTTCCTCGGGCGCGGCATCCATTACCCTATCGCGCTGGAAGGCGCACTCAAGCTCAAGGAAATTTCCTACATCCATGCCGAAGCTTATCCGGCGGGCGAACTCAAGCACGGCCCGCTGGCGCTGGTGGACGAGAACATGCCGGTGGTGGTGATCGCGCCGAACGATGCGCTGCTGGAAAAGGTGAAATCCAACATGCAGGAAGTGCACGCGCGCGGCGGCCAGCTCTACGTCTTCGCCGACCTCGACAGCCACTTCACCGAAAGCGAGGGAGTGCACGTCATCCGCACCCCGCGCCACGTCGGCGTGCTGTCGCCCATCCTGCATTCCATCCCGGTGCAATTGCTCGCCTATCACGCTGCCCTACTCAAGGGCACGGATGTGGACAAGCCGAGAAACCTTGCAAAATCTGTCACGGTTGAATGATGGGTTGGCGCACGTTGCATGCGATTATAGTTCATGTTTTTCCAAAACTGCTCATTCGTAAATCATCCCCAAGCGTATAAACATATCCCTAATTGAGCGGACCCTGCTAGTAGGCAGTCAAGTTGAATTGTATGAATGCAAGATGCGCTGGCAGCGTCCCCCTTTGTAAAAGGGGGACTGAGGGGGATTTAACGGTAGCGGCACTTGCCACCTTTTTAAATCCCCCCTACCCCCATTTTTCAAAGGGGGGATATTCCGCTGCTTTAACTTGACTGACTACTAGGCACAGACAACACAATGACCTTTACAATATACCAACAATATCTTTACAATACAACACCAACATCTTTACAATAAAAGCACGCTATCTTTACAAAAAATCATGAAACCAGCCGAAACAAAGCGCTCCGTTGTTATTCGCCGATTTTTACTGAGTTCAATAAAGGCAAACAATTCCCACTTAATCCATGATGCAATGGAGGCATTTGGGATCACTCGGCAAACTGTTCACAATCATCTAACTGCTCTTGTAGACAAGGACTATCTAATCGCTGCGGGTAATACACGCGGGCGGGTTTATCGGCTCGGGCCGAATAGATCACATAAAGGAATATTCCCCTTAAATGGATTAAGAGAAAGCGATGTTTATTACCGCGATTTCGGAATTATCTTTAGTGATTTACCGCAGGAATTAGAAAATATTTGTCATTACGGTTTTACTGAAATGCTCAATAATGCAATCGACCACTCCAATGGTAGTGCTGCCATCGTGGAGGTTGATAGAACAGCGGAAATTATTTCCATTCAAATTTCTGACGATGGGGAAGGTATTTTCCATCACATTGCCAGAATTATGGGCTTGGGAGACCCAAGGGAATCAATTTTGGAGCTAAGCAAAGGAAAGTTGACAACAGATCCGGATAATCATACTGGGCAAGGCATTTTTTTTACTTCACGCGCTTTCGACCAATTCTTTATAGAGTCTGGTGATCTTATTTTTACGCATATCGATGGTGACCCAAAGGATTTCCTATTGCACAATAAAGACCATCTTCAAGGCACAGCAGTGACTATGCTAATCAGAACGGATAGCGCTAGGACTCTCAACTCTATATTTAATGAGTTCAGTGGTGATGAGGAAGAGGGCTTTGCTTTTAATAAAACTGTGGTACCTGTAAAACTGGCTTTATATGAGGGTGAACGACTTGTATCAAGATCGCAAGCCAAGCGGATATTAAACAGAGTAGAGAAATTTAAAACCGTGATGTTGGATTTTAGTGGCGTGGATTTAATTGGTCAGGCATTCGCAGATGAAGTGTTTCGAGTCTTTGCTCGAAAGAACCATCAAATTATGCTTATCCCGATCAACATGACTGAGGACGTTAAGCGTATGGTAACAACAGCTAAAAGCAATCCCGACTAATTACTAACCACCTACTACACCCAAGCCAAAGGCAGCAGCAACAAGCCACACGCTGCCAGCAAAGCGATGGCGATGACCATCATCCACTGGTTCCGCCGTTGCTGTTGCAGCACCAGTTCACGCAAAATGCTTTCAATCTGCGCAGTAGGATTCTCGTTCAGGCGCTGGTGCAGCAATCGCGGCAGTTGCGGCAGCAGCGTGGCGTAGTATGGGGCTTCGGTTTTGAGTGCCCTGAAAAAGCCGCGCCAGCCGACTTGTTCGCTCATCCAGCGCTCCAGCCACGGCTTGGCGGTTTTCCATAAATCCAGTTCCGGGTCGAGTTGCAATCCCAGGCCTTCTATATTGAGCAAGGTTTTTTGCAGCAGCACCAGTTGCGGCTGGACTTCGATACCGAAGCGGCGCGAGGTCTGGAACAGGCGCAGCAGCACGCGCCCGAACGATACTTCGCGCAACGGCTTGTCAAAAATTGGCTCGCACACCGCGCGGATCGCAGATTCCAGTTCATCCACACGCGTCTCGGCGGGCGCCCAGCCGGATTCAATGTGCACTTCCGCCACGCGTTTGTAATCGCGCTGGAAGAAGGCGATGAAATTCTGCGCCAGGTAATGTTTGTCGGTGTCGGTAAGCGTGCCCATAATGCCGAAATCCAGCGCGATGTAGCGGCCATCCCTGGCTACCTGCACGTTGCCGGGGTGCATGTCGGCGTGGAAGAAGCCGTCGCGGAAGACCTGCATGTAGAAAATCTCTACGCCATTCGCAGCCAGTTTGGGGATGTCTATGCCCGCCGCACGTAGCGCATCCACCTGGCTGATGGGGATGCCAACCATGCGTTCCATCACCATCACCTCAGTCGAGCACCAGTCCCAATAGATTTCCGGCACGGTGAGCAGATTCGAGCTGGCGAAGTTGCGCTTCAGCTGGCTGGCACAGGAGGCTTCGCGCATCAAATCCAGTTCGTCGTGCAAATATTTTTTGAATTCTGCCACCACTAGGCGCGGCTTGAGGCGCTTGCCATCTTCCCACCAGCGCTCCATTAGCCCGGCGCAAATGTCGAGCAGCGCGATATCGTGCGAGATGACGCTAGCGATGCCGGGGCGCAAAATTTTCACCGCTACTTCGCGCCCGTCCGGCAATACGGCAAAATGCACCTGCGCCACCGAGGCGCTGGCAATGGGTGTTTCGTCAAAGCTGCGGAACACTACACCGAGCTTTTTCTTGTAGGCAGCTTCCAGCAACGCTACAGCCTGCGCCGAAGGGAACGGCGACACATGATCTTGCAGCTTGGCCAATTCATCGGCGATGTCGGCAGGCATCAAGTCGCGCCGAGTGGAAAGCATCTGGCCAAACTTGACGAAGATCGGCCCCAGATTTTCCAGCGCAAGGCGCAAGCGTTCTGCGCGCGGTGCGGAGGTATTGCGGAAGAACAGCACAAAATTGAGCGGCAACAGCAGCCAGCGCGTGCGTGCGTGCGCGAGCAGAAATTCGTCCAGCCCGAAGCGCAGTATGACGAAGATAATTTTTAGCAGACGGAGCAGGCGCATTACATTGTTCTCCCCCCCCCCCGCAGGGGGAAGGGTGGGATGAGGGTGGAGTGTTGGCAGTGAAGCATAACAATGTTAGGTAAAGTTTTTACCCCCATCCTAACCTTCCCCCTAAATGGACAAGGGACTGGATGCTGCGGCAGTGATGAAAATTTATTTGGCTTAGTCATGAAGTTCCACTAAGCCGGTTAATGCGTTGTTCCAGCCGCGCCATATCGTCGCGTAGTTTGTCCACTTGCCGCACGAAGGCGGCAACATGGGTGGGCTTGGCCAGCAGCGGGCGCTCTTCCGTCCAATATTCCGCCAGCACCTGCGACAGGTTGAGCGCGGTGTCGCGCACCTGTTGCTGGCTGTCCTTGGCGAATTGCACGATGCGTTCGGCGGCGATATCGCCGGTGACTCTACTCAGGTCTTCTGCCACATCCCAGCGCAGATGGCGGCTGAGATAAAAAATTTCGTTAAGCAGTGCGGCATCGCCCTCGCTGTAAATTTTAGAAAATGCTGCTTCATCATGCAGCGCAAGGCGCGGCAATAGAGAGGGCGGAATGCTGCAGCTGGCGTCCGCTTGGGCATCCTGGTCCGCTGTGTGCAGAGTGCCGTCGTCTTGTATGGTGTAGGCAAAAGAAAACGGCGCGATGTTAAAGCGCGCTGTTTTTCCTGCGTAGCGGGCCAGCCGCTGCAACGCCCAGCCGCTCTGGGTGAGCAGATGGTTGAGGGCGGAAGTAGTCGGCTGGCTCAGCATATATTATTCCAATTTGAAAATGCTTTTGGTGGGAGCGGCCTCCAGGCCGCTCCCACCAAAATAAACCGTCCTTGCTATAAAGGAGAGATGGCCTTATGTAACTTGCTGGATGCCACTCAACAGCCACACCGCCTTCTCATCGCGCAGGTTCTTCTGCACATGCCACACTTCGTCGAAGCCTTCCGGCGTGCCGTTGTTTTCGCTCAACCGCCCGCTCATGCGCACGCTAGCGATGGCGTGGTCGTTTTCGTTTACCACCTCCAGCAAGCCGGTG
The DNA here is from genome assembly GCA_947085625.1 of uncultured Gallionellaceae bacterium. Taxonomy (GTDB): domain Bacteria; phylum Pseudomonadota; class Gammaproteobacteria; order Burkholderiales; family Gallionellaceae; genus Nitrotoga. The sequence continues at coordinate 15,798 of CAMTXD010000073.1, forward strand.
CTGATGGTCAGCACGTCGGTCTTCTGCGGGGTGTTGTCGCGCTCCTGTAGTCGCATGGAAATCTCGGCAAACATTTCCGGTGTGGTGTATTCACGGATGTCGTTTAAATCCTTGCGGTCATTTGCGGCCTGCAGGCGGATGAAGGAAGTCTTGGCGCTGCGCAAGAACGCCTCTACCGGAAAATCGGCAGGGATGTTCGCCGCTGTTATAGCGACGGCAGATGCAGCCGAACCGCCGCTCAAAGGTTGCTGTACCGGTTCGGGCTGGTAAAAGGGCGCACCGGTACCCGCGAATTGCATGGCGGGCTGCGCCTTGCGGAACCGGAAAATCAAGAACATCACCACACCTGCGGCCAGAAGCGCCATCAGGATACCACCCATCGCGCCACCCATACCGCCCGTGAACAGCGCGAACAGCCCCGCGCCTATCGCCAGGCCAGCTAAGGGGCCGAGCCATTTGTTGCCGGCCGCAGGTTGCGCCGGGGTCGCCGGAGCAGGTGCGGCAGCGGGTGCTTTGGGCGCCTGTTGCGGGGCCATGGCGCGCTGCTTGCCGAAGCTGCCGCCCCCGCTGAGACGTTTGGCCTCAGCGTTCGCGGATAGCAGAAAAAAGCTGGATAGGGTGAGGGTCAACAACAGCAGAAAACGTTTCATGTGTGTCCTTAGTTTGGTTAGCAACAAAAAGCGGGCGCAGTATAACAGCCGTAATCAGGCAATGATGGCGCGGGAAGGTTACTAAATTTTATAACCGCGATGCAGCGCCACCACGCCCGTGCTGAGATTGAAGTATTCCACTCGTGACAACCCGGCCTGCTCCATCATTTGCTTTAGCTCTTCCTGCGACGGGTGCATGCGTATGGATTCGGCCAGGTAGCGGTAGCTGTCGGCATCTTTGGCGATCAGCTCGCCCAGTTTCGGCAGCAGTTTGAATGAATAGGCATCATACAATGGCTCCAGCGGCTTCCACACTTTGGAAAATTCCAGCACCAGCAGACGGCCGCCGGGCTTGAGCACGCGCTGCATCTCGCGCAGTGCCGCCTCTTTATGGGTGACGTTGCGCAGGCCGAAGGCGATGCTGACGCAATCAAAATAATTCGACGGAAAGGGCAGCTTCTCCGCATCACATTGCGCCACCGGCGTGGCCAGGCCATCGTCGAGCATGCGGTCGCGCCCCACGCGCAGCATGGCATTGTTGATGTCGGTGAGCCATACCTGGCCGCTGGTGCCGACGCGTTTGGCGAACTGGCGCGACAGGTCAGCCGAGCCGCCGGCCACATCCAGCACCCGCTCCCCCACGCGCACGCCGCTGATCTCGATAGCGAAGCGCTTCCACAGCCGGTGCAGCCCGGCCGACATGAAGTCGTTCATCAAGTCGTATTTGCCGGCGACGGAAGTGAACACGCCCGCGACGTGCTTAGCTTTTTCTTCTTCCGCGACGGTCTGGAAACCGAAGTGGGTGGTTTTACTCATGTCTTGTTCCAATGAAAATATGTAGGTCGGGCTCCGCCCGACATGGTGGGCGGAGCCCACCCTACGGTTAATGCGGATCGCGACTCTCGCCCGCTTCTTCTAGCCTGCGCAAATAGTCATGCCACAACGCGTCCTGATATTTACCCAGGCCGTGCAAGTATTCCCAGGTATATAGGCCTGAATCGTGGCCGTCGTCGAAGGTCAGTTTGATGGCGTAACTTCCGGACGGTTGCACGTCGAGCAGGCGCACATTTTTTTTGCCAACTTGCAACACCTCTTGTCCCGGCCCGTGTCCGCGCACCTCGGCAGAAGGAGAATGCACGCGCAGGAACTCATATGAAAAACGATAACGCGCGCCATCGTCGAAGGCGATTTCCAGCAGGCTGGATTGCTGGTGCAGGGTGATTTCAGTTGGGCTGGGCATAATTAAAATTGAACGCGCACTTTGTCCAGGGCCGTGGCGGCGTGCGCCGCAAAATCGCCGCGTGCGCAAAGTTTTTGTTCATTCCAATTCCGTTTCAAAGGTGAAACAAGGCGGTGACGAGCGAACGACGAAGACAGTACACACGCACGGCCAGGAGCGAGCGAGGAAGCCAACGCAGTGTCACCGATGAAATGGAATTGGAATCAAATGGCGGGGTAACCACAATGATGTTCAATCGAGATATTCAAATACCGTTACCACGCGCTGTACACCTTTCGTGGTGCTGGCGATATCGATGGCGGCTTGGGCTTCCTTGCGATAGACCAGACCCATCAGGAATACCGTACCGTTTTCGGTGACGACTTTTACGTGGTGAGGCTGGAAAAATTTGTTATCAATAAAGCGCAGCTTCACGTTGCTAGTGACGAGGCTGTCATTGGTGCGCGAGCCGAGGCCGCTGTTGTCTGCTATCACCAGTTCGTTGCTCACGAATTTTACCTCGGGCACGCTGGCAACAATTTTTTCAACCCCGGCTTTAGCCTCTATGCTGGGCGCTTCACCGGTAATGAGCACATGGCGGTTGAAGCTGGTGACGCTGGCATGCACGGTGTCTTTGTACTGGCCTGATATCTGGCGCTCGGCCTTACGTTCGATGGCGGTGTCTTCAATATAGGTGCCAGTCGTACGCCTGTCGGCTCCCATCAGTGCGCCGGCTCCAACGCCGACGGCGACGATAGGGAAACAGCCTTGCAATGCGAGTAACAGGGCGGCAATAAACAGGCCGGTGAAGTAACGCACGACTCGCCCCCCCAGCAATCTATGGTCAATGGAATCGTACAGGCAGTGCAGGGTGAGCATACGCACTTTCTGAATGCACGCCATTCTTGGCGCGCTCATACAAATTCTGTCGGTCAGATTCATGGCGGTCACTTTCAAGGCGCGGAGGCCTGGTTACGATGAGTGCAGATATTACCCGAAATCAGGCGCCAAAAGCATCCTTGATCCACTCCAGACGGACGCCGTCCAGTGAGTCGAGCAACACGGCGTCGAAGCGGCAGGGCGGGGTATGCGCCAGCGTGGCCAGGTAATGCTGCGCGGTGCGTATCAGCTTGCCCTGCTTGGCGGCGTTTATGCTGGCGGCGGCGCCGCCGAAAGCACCATGTTGGCGCAGGCGCACCTCAGCGAATACCAGCGTGTCGGCGTGTTGCAGAATCAGGTCAATTTCACCATAACGGCAGCGATAATTTTGTTGTAGTAATTTGAGGCCGTGGCGTTGCAGGAATTGCGCTGCCATCTGCTCGGCCTGGGCACCGTGCGAACTCATGGCCGCGCTGGGAGTAGTATCGGCATATGGGATACCGGCAACGGGAAGTCCGAAATTTGTCCGCGCCCATGCTTGATCTGCGCCGGGATGCCCTCGCGCTGCAACTGGTTATTGTTGACTAGGCGGATGCGCCCAGTCACGCCGTCCAGCGGCAGGGCAGTGCGATAACTGCCGTCGAGCAGGATTTGCAACAGGCGGAAAGCGTCAATGCCGAGCGCATACAGGCGTTCCATATCCGGCGTCAGCGACGGGTTGGCGCGCGGGTAAATCATCACTGCCGGGTGGTCGGGCTGCAACAGCCACGGCATGTCAACGAAACGGATATCGGCTAGGTCGTAGTTGGTCAGGGTATCGGCGTTGCCATTGAACAGTTGCGAGGTGGCATAGATAGGCAACGCGGAATGCAGGTAGGGACGAATAATCCGCGCTTTTTCCACATCGGCGACGAGGAACACCATATTGCCCGGCGCAATGACGGGGGACGGGATAAAGTCCGGATCAGCAACGCCTGGCGCGATGGTGGGCGGCACGACGGAAGCCGGCGCGGCATCGCCCGGGGCAGTGGGGAGCAGGGCCAGTACCGCCGGGTCATTGCGGAATAAAATGTTTGCAGTAACGCTGCCGCCCAGGGCTTTCCATTCCTCGGCGAAGGCCGCCGACAAGCGCTTGGACAATGGCGTGTCAGTGCTGACTATGCTTGCGTAGCGCAACTTGGCTGCGGCCGCCAGCTGGGCAACCTGCCGCGCTTCCGCCTCCACCGACAGGCTGAAAAAATACAGCAGGCTTGCGTCCTTGCTTTCCGTGACGTTCAGCGCCAGAGTGGGTACGGTAATTTTAGGATAAGCAGCTAGCGCAGTTACCCCGTCGCGGGTCAGCGGTCCGGCCACGGCCACGGCGCCGCTGCTAACGGCAAGCTGGTAAAGCGCGACTATGTCTTTGCTCTCGTCGAAACTGCTATATATCTTGATCGGCAAGCTATGGCGCTGGCTGCTGGCCGCCGCCAGAAATCCCCTCTGCAACGCTTCGGCAGCGCGACCAAAGGCCGCTGATTTAAGCGGCAGCAGAAGCGCGATATGCGGCTTGGACTTTGCGCCGGGCGATGGCGCTGGTTCCAAGGCTAGCGCTTGAACCTGGAGAGGCGGCTCAGTAGATGGCTGCGCCTGAACCTGGGGTTCGACCGGGGCTGGCTCTGCGAGCTGAACCACGGGCGGCGGAGTTAATGGTTGCCCCGGGGGAGTGGCACAGCCCACTAGGCTCACGTATAGTGCGGCGGTTAAAGACAACCAGACATAAAAGGAAAAACGGTGCATAGCGGGCAAAAGCTGAAGTTGGAGTGCGCATTATATGTAGTTGCCACCCCGATTGGGAATTTACGTGACATCAGCTTGCGCGCGCTGGATGTGCTGGGCTCGGCGGATGTCATTGCCGCCGAAGACACGCGCAACAGCGGGCATCTGCTGACGCATCATGGCATTGCCGCCAAGCGGCTGATGGCGCTGCACCAGCACAACGAACGCGGTGCGGCAGAAAAAATAATCGCGCTGCTGGCGCAAGGCCAGTCAGTCGCCCTGGTCACCGACGCCGGCACCCCGGCGGTGAGTGACCCCGGCGCGCTGCTGGTGGCCGACGTGCGCGCCGCCGGCTACCGCGTGATTCCCATCCCCGGCGCAAATGCCGCCTTGGCCGCGCTGTCCGCCGCCGGCCTGCCCGCCCCGCATTTTTTGTTCTACGGTTTTCTGCCCAACAAATCCGCCGCACGGCGCAGCGCCCTGCAAGACCTCGCCAACCTGCCCTACACCCTAGTGTTTTACGAAGCCCCGCACCGCATCCTCGAATGCGTCGCCGACCTGCACAGCGTTTACGGCGGCGAACGGCAAATCGTATTCGCGCGTGAAATCACCAAGCTGTTTGAAAGCATACATCGCTGCACGCTGGTGGAAGCAATGGACTGGCTGAATGCCGACCCGAACAACCAGCGTGGCGAATTCGTGCTGTTGGTGTCGGGTGCGGCGGCGAAGGAGGAAGGCTTGAGCGCAGAAGCCGAGCATGTGCTAACCACACTGTTGCGCGAATTACCGCTCAAACAGGCGGTGCAACTGGCGGTGCAAATTACCGGAACGAGACGCAATGAATTGTATCCGCGCGCGCTGCAAATCAAAGAATAGAAATAAACCAAATACTGTTTGGTTAGGTAATTTCTAAATATATCTTCCTTGACGCTCCAATACCCTCTCCCCTAGGGAGAGGGAGGAGCGTAGCGGAGGGAGAGGGCAGGATTTAACCGAACAACATTGGGAATAAACCCCGTCCCGTCATTCCCGCGCATAACCAGCGACTTGGCTGGCGTCGTTGGCCAGCTTAGTCGAATGGCTAGTTGTTACATCAGGCGAGAATCCAGTCATTAAAAATGTATTTATTACCCCGCAGGCTTCTAGCCTGCAAGCGGGCAAGATGCCCGCGATCCTACACAGCACACAGCTTTGCTATTCAGGTAAAATGCCTTTTATGGAACTCACCCTCACCCGCCCCGACGACTGGCACCTGCACCTGCGCGATGGCGCACTGATGCAATCCGTGCTGCCCGACACCGCGCGCCAATTCGCGCGCGCCATCATCATGCCCAACCTCAAGCCGCCGGTCACCACCACCGAGCAGGCGCTGGCCTACCGCGCGCGCATCCTGGCCGCGCTGCCCGCAGGCATGGCATTCGAGCCGCTGATGGTGCTGTACCTCACCGACAACACCAGCGCGCACGAAATCCGCAAAGCCAAACAAAGCGGCGTGATCCATGCGGTGAAATATTATCCGGCTGGTGCCACCACCAACTCCGACGCAGGCGTTACTGACCTGCGCAAAACCTATCCCGCGCTGGAAGAGCTGCAACGCTGCGGCATGCCGCTACTGCTGCACGGCGAAGTCACCGACTCTCTCGTAGACGTATTCGACCGCGAGAGCGTATTCATCGCGCGCTCGTTGCAACCGCTGCTGCGCGACCTACCCAATCTGCGAGTGGTGTTAGAACACATCACCACGTCAGACGCCGCGCAGTTCGTGGCAGAGGCAGCGGACCACATCGCCGCCACGATTACTGCTCATCACCTGCTCTACAACCGCAACGCCATGTTCAAAGGCGGCATACGTCCACATTATTATTGCCTGCCCGTGCTCAAGCGCGAGACCCACCGCGAGGCATTAATTGTGGCAGCCACCAGCGGCAACAAAAAATTCTTCCTCGGCACCGACAGCGCCCCGCACGAACAGCATGCCAAAGAATCCGCCTGCGGCTGCGCCGGCATTTACACCGCCCACGCCGCGATTGAGTTATATGCCGAAGTCTTCGAGCAGGCCGGGGCGCTGGACAAACTGGAAGCTTTCGCCAGTTTTTATGGCGCGGATTTTTATGGTTTGCCGCGAAATACGCAGAGAGTTACCTTGCGCAAGCAAGAATGGCAAGTACCTGCGACGATGGGGTTTGGCGAGCATAGGCTGGTGCCGTTGCGGGCGGGGGAGGCGGTGAAGTGGAAGTTAGTTTAATGATAGACTAAAATAAATCAACATATTGAATAAGAAAGAATTTAGCAATAATAAAATATATTACCCATCCTATTTGACGCAATATTTTGCGTCAAATAGGATGGCCACTTCACGTTAGGCGAAACGAGGGCGCCTTTTTCCCTTCGTACTACAATATGGAGGCTCTATGCCGTGCTGGGCTAGGTGTTTACTGGGATTTTGGTGGATTTGGGGTATTGGTTCAATTGTAGCGGCTCTAATCGGGTTAGCCTCTACGTTAACTCCGTGGGGGTTGCTGTGGGGGGTTGTATGGCTTGGCGTAACCTTGGTGGCGTGCCTTATTTTTTGCCTCATACGGTGCAGACCCTAACCTTGCGTTCGAGAGGGACGCGCCAAAAGCGGCGCGCCCCTCAACTTTACGTTAGCCCCTCTACACGGGAGCCCGCCTTGTCCACAATAGTTCTTATTCTTCCTGGCATCGGAAACTCAGGGCCACAGCATTGGCAATCCATCTGGGAGCAATCGCATCCAGAATTTGTGCGCGTCCAACAGCATGATTGGGACAACCCGGTTTGTGAAGAGTGGGTCGCAGCTATTGAAGAAGCAGTGAAGCGCGCAGGGCCTGACGTTGTGTTGGTTGCACATAGTCTTGCGTGCTTAGTGGTGGCCCATTGGGCCACCAGAGCACATGCGCCTCTTAAAGCAGCACTGTTGGTTGCGGTACCCAACCTCAATGGCCCCAACTTTCCTAAGGAAACCGTAGGCTTTTCCGAACCCCTCGCCCAGCCGTTTTCCTTTCCAAGCACAGTTGTCATCAGCACCGACGACCCATACGGTACCTCGGAGTACTCAGAGCAACTTGCGCGGGCGTAGGGAAGTCGTGTCGTTCAAATTGGCAATTGCGGTCATATCAATGCCAGTAGCGGCCTCGGTGCTTGGCCAGCAGGCTATGAGTTACTCAACCAGCTACGGGGCTAACCCGGCGGTCGAGCCGACCTGCGCGAAAAGCCGCGCAGGCGGCTCACCTTGAACGTTAGGCTACCAATGCACTTCCCGAAGATGCTTTCAGCAATCATGACGATATTTACAGCAGGCTGTGTCGCAGTACCTGCGACGGTAACACACGATCCGTCATTGCCATTCGTTGAACTCGACGGATACAAGTTTCACGTGCGTACATTTGGAGATGCAAACGCGCTCCCAGTGATTGTTGTTCACGGTGGACCTGGTGGCGACCTTAAATACTTGCTACCAATTCAGAACCTCGCCAAGGATTTTTTTGTCATTTTTTATGATCAACGAAGTACCGGCCTTTCGCCTAGGGTGGACAAACAAGCGTTGACGCTGGAAAGTAGTTTGGAAGATCTGCACAAGATCGTTACGCACTACGCGAAAAACCGTCAGGTCAAATTGATCGGGCACTCGTGGGGGGCAATGTTGGTTGTCGCCTACGTTGGCCAACATCCTGAGCTGGTTAGCCATGCCGTCGCAGTCGAGCCCGGAATGCTCACACCAACCTCAGCCGCTGTATTCGTCGAGAGACTGAAGGCATCGCAGAGTATCTGGGATGCGCTGCCCATGCTCGGATATATCATGCAAACACCGTTCGTTAAGTCACAGGATGGACACGAACGGTTTGATTTTGTCATGACAAGGATGATGAACCGAAGCAAGCCAGGTGGCCCATCCAATGCGAGGGCCAGTCGATGTCAGCGGATGCGTTTGAGCGAGCGGGATTCGATTCTTTCAACAATATGCTCAAGCCAGTGTTTGACGATCCCAAGAGGTTCCATTGGAACTTGACTGCTGATGTTGGCCGTTACGGTGGCAGCCTGCTAATGCTCAGTAGCGAATGCAGTTTCATCGGCCACCGGTATCAAGAGGAATTCCATCTGCCTTTACTTCCTCCGCAGACTATCCACGTAATGGCAAAAGGTATGGGTCATAACATGTTGACCCTTAATCCTGAATGGTCTGCTGGCGTCATCAGCAACTTCTTCAAAGATCGGCCTCTTAAGTAACTCCTTGTAACTAATTGATTTATTAGGTCATTTCAGAGTAACTTTCGGGCGATTTTCGGCTTTTACCCGATTACCCCGCTAACCCGTCGTTCAAGCGGGACGCGCTAAAGCGCGCCCCTTATTAAGGACTACGTTAGTAAAGCCTCATCCGTTTCCGCTGAAAGACCTGTAAATAGGCGCTTCCAGAGACTCTTGTGGTGGGGCTCTACAAGCGTATGCCTTAATAACTTTACGTTAGGCTTGGCAACAAAGGAGAATGCAATATGCTGCCCATGACAAAACTTGCTTCCATCTTGGCCCTCAGTCTATTGGCCGCGTGCGCATCATCCATAGACCGTTCTGTCCAATTGCGCGGTGCAAAGTTGGTAGCGGGGGTCAGCACCAAAAGTGATGTTGTCAACATGATTGGGTTACCGGCAAAAATTGACCGAGATGAAGCTAAAAAACTTGAGATATGGCAATACACGGGCAAGGCAATTAATAGTAGTTCTTTTGTGCCACTACCAATCCTGAATGCGGGTGATATTTATGGCGTTACTACTAGATCAAACATAGAGAACCAGCCGGTTACATTGATATGCGTGTTTGACGAAGCCGGTCGTTTACTCGACATTATTAAACCGACTCAGGGAGATAAAAAATGAATAAGCTACTGCTACTACTACCCATCCTATTTATGACTGGCTGTGCAACAAAGCCGACCATTACGCCCGTTTCAGGTGAATCACTTCGCTCCATAAAAACCGAAAAGGTCGCCGTTAAATACACGCTAGCGACAAAGCGAATTAATTATGTTGAAACGGTTTATCGTGTGCTTTGGCTAGAGACAAACACTTCGTCTCTAAATTTCTCTGGCATATGGTCTCCCGATCAAGACATCACTGGCTACGTGGTGTCACGCATGCGCCAGCAGGGCATCCGTGCTGAAAGCGTATATGACGTAGTTAATCCTTCCCTGGTGGACTCAGCCAACCGGCATTTAGCGCAAGCCATAGAACACTCAGCTGGAGATAACCCCGCAATTAAAGGCTCAAAACTCATCCCCAAGCCAACTTATTTCTCGTCCATGCCAATTGATGCAGAATTCTCCGCATTATCTGAAGCGTTGAGAAGCGGCGGGATTCGTTATTTAATTGAGCTGACGGCGATGGATGTTAACAGCGATGCACCTGGCTACGGTTTGGTCACTGTGCATGCATCTCCTAATGTTCGCGTGATCAACCTTCAGACAAACAAGGTGATTTGGACCGAACAACTCTTTCATCACGAGCCGTATCAGCTTGGAGGCGATTTTAAGAAACTCGAAGAGAACAGCATAAGCAAGACCAAAGAAGGGCTGCGCGCTGGTATAAATAAGATCGACTTCCTATCGCTGTGGGAAATTCAGTAACCATCGGCATTGGCGGCTTAACCTGATAAATGAGAGGGGTCACCATCATGGAATCTGTAAACAAATTGCTCCAACTTGGCTTTATTACGTTTTTCCTTATTACGCTCACAGCCTGTGCCGGGAATCCCCTGACCTATGCAGCGTTAACAGGTGACACAGACGCTATTAGCACGTTACTTGTGAAAGGCGTTCAAGTAGATACGAAAGACAGCTATGGTAATACACCTCTGATACTCGCGTCCATTAGGGGTCATACAAATGCCGTGAATATATTGCTGGACAAAGGCGCAAATGTGAACGCGAAAGATTACAAAGGCGGGACACCTTTATTTATGGCGTCAGCTGGGGGGCACGCCGAGAGTGTACAAGCCCTATTGGCAAAGGGTGCTGACGTGAATTTAAAGACCGATTATGGCGCGACAGCCTTGATGGCAGCGGCAAAAAATGGTCACACTAGTGTTGTCCAAGCCTTGATAGCTGCGCGCGCTGATGTGAAAACAAGAACCAACGAGGGAAAGACAGCATTGGCGTATGCGCTACAGTTGGGTTATGAACAAATTATACAATTGCTTAGGGATGCAGGAGCCAAGGAATAAAAAAACGGGGCAGGCTTGAGTTATTATATTGCCCAAGCACGGGGCAAGTCTAGCGATGTAGCATTAAACCTAAAAAAAGCAGTTCAACCGTCAAGATGCCCCCAATTTTGTGCATAGCAAGACTGGCGGATCACTTGTTGAGAGCAAAAATTTAGCGAACGCTCGATTCAATATTGCCTGCAGTCGCTGAGTGTCGGTCAACTGCTCCG
>CAMTXD010000074.1:0-9605 GCA_947085625.1 uncultured Gallionellaceae bacterium
CGAGAGTGTGCATCGAACATCACGCGCCGTGCTGTCCGTGATTACGCTGGCGCGGCTGGCAATTCAATGCGCCGCGCCGCCGCGCTTCACCATGCCGCAGCTGCGGGCGGCATCGCAGTCGATTCAACAACGATTGCGACGTCCACAATATGCGGAGATTTGAGGGGAAACCTCAGGGTCAAGCCCCAATGCTGTTCGGATAGCGTCATCCCATGTTTTTTTCGTATGTTCCGTGTATCCCGTGGTTAAGTTCGTAGTCGTTAACATGGACATCAAAACCTTTTTATCACGGAACATATGGGCACAGATGTGGCTGTTTTTATGAAATATTCTGGTTGAAACCATGACCCCATTAAAACCATCCCGCGCGATTTTTATTTGGGGAGGCAGAGCTGTCTCTACGCGGCACCTGCCCGGACTGCCAGCCACGCTAATTGCAACTTAGTTGCATTAATTGGCGCTTGGATATATAATGCAACTCAATTGCATTTTTGAGTTTACATCCGTATGAAACCCGCACTCTCCCCCACCACGTCGTCAGTCGTGCGACTGACAAGTTTGGCCCCTAGCCCGGCCGTCAACTGGGATGCCGTCGGTATCATGGGCTCTTTCATCTGTCTGGCTCATTGCCTGTTTCTCCCGCTGGCGGTGGTAATTCTGCCTTGGCTCGTTCTATTCGAGGGAGAATGGTTGCATCGGGGGCTGGCCGCTGTACTGGTGGCACCTGCCCTGCTGGCTTTCGTAGTCGGCTGGCGTAGCCATGGTAGATGGCTGCCAGGTTTGTCCATGGTGGGTGGCCTGGTCGCACTCAACTCGGCGGCCTTCGCTGCGCCTGAAAATTGGGAGACCGCGCTCACGGTGCTAGGCGGCCTGTTCCTGATCGCTGCGCACGACCTCAATTACCATCTTTGCCGCCATTGCCCACGCTGCGCCGACGAACGTGGCTGCCAGGCATGACCCTCGCCTATATTCTTCTCGCCACACTGGCGGGTGGCGTGCTCAGCGTAGCTGCAGCCGCCTTGTTATCGCTGACGGTGCTGGCGCGCTGGGCACCGCGCATGGTGAGTTTCTCGGTGGGCGTACTGCTCGCAGCCACCTTCCTGAACATCCTGCCGGAAGCCGCGCAGCAACTGCCTTTGCGTGAGGTAGGCGCGATGGTGCTGGTCGGTATCTTTATGTTCTTCGCCTTGGAGAAGGCCGCCCTGTGGCGGCACGACCACGTGTATCAGGGGGCAACAGAGGCACCGTCCCCCACCGGACTGATGATCACGCTGGGCGACGGGCTGCACAACTTCGTGGATGGCGTACTCATCGCCGCCGCCTTTCTCCATGACCCCGCCTTAGGCCTTGCCACCACCTTGGCAGTAATCGCCCACGAAATCCCGCAAGAGGTCGGGGACTTCATGGTGCTGCTCTCCGCTGGCTATAGCCGTCAACGCGCGCTGTTGCTCAATGCCTTGTCTGGTTCGATGGCGGTGGCAGGTGGTCTGCTGGGTTACATCGTCCTGCAAGGTGTGCAGGGAGCTATCCCTTATCTACTCGCGGTGGCGGCAGCGAGCTTCATTTACATCGCCGTGGCCGACCTGGTGCCCGTGCTGCAAAAACACCGCAAACCCCTGGACTTTGTCGTGCAGTTCGCACTGCTCGGTGCTGGCGTAGCTGTGGTGGCATTGTGAGCTAGGCATGATGGAGACGCCGATGGAATTCCCACAACGCGGCACGCTGCTGGAGATCGAAGAAGGCAAATATTTTATGCCCCGCTTCGACGACGTAGGGCTGATCCCCTGCGTCACCCTCAGCTTTCTGGCAACGGAAAAAGTCTACGAGCCTGCTTCGGCTTATACCGGGGTAGTGCGGTCATGAACACGTCCGCACGATTTTTCTCCGCACGCGGTGGCGTAAGCAGCTACGCGCCGCAGCGGGCGGCGCCATCGGAGGACTGTGCCTACGCGAATGCCGGCACACTCAATGGATTGTTCAGGGCCTGGAACGACGCGCTGGCCAGTGGCGATCCCGAGCGTGTCGCCGCCCTGTATACCCGCGATGCGGTGCTGCTGCCGACGTTCTCCGGGCGAGTCTTGCAGGGCCGGGAGGCGATCGCAGGCTACTTCCGCAGCTTTCTGAAACAACGCCCGCAGGCGCTCATCGGCCAGCACGTCGCGCACGTCGGCTGCAACATGGCCAGCGATGTCGGCATCTACACCTTTAGCGTGATGGATGACACCGGCCTTAGCCGCGAAGTGGCGGCGCGCTACACTTTCCTGTACCGCTTTCAAGACGGACATTGGCGGATTTTGCATCACCACTCCGCCTTGCTTCCGACACCCCACCTCCCTCTTGCAGTTGGGAGAACTCAGGATTTTTAGAGGTGCCCTTAAACCAAAACCCGTGCAGCGGACAATACCAACTAACGACTATTATTTATAGAGGAAATAACCATGAATGAACTTATCCCCGTTACCGTGCTCACCGGCTTTCTCGGCGCCGGCAAGACCACACTACTCAATCGTATCCTGTCGGAAAATCACGGTCGCAAGATTGCCGTCATCGAAAATGAATTCGGCGAAGCGGGCATCGACAACGATCTGCTGATGGAATCCGTTGAGCAGGTGGTCGTGATGAACAACGGCTGTATCTGCTGCACCGTGCGCGGCGACCTGGTGCGTATCCTCGGCGAGCTTGAGCAAAAGCGCACGGCGGGCGAGCTCGACTTCGAGCACGTCATCATCGAAACCACCGGCCTTGCCGATCCCGCACCCGTGGCGCAGACCTTTTTCGTGGACGATGCCGTGCGTGAGGCCTACCGCCTGGATGCTGTGGTGACCGTAGCGGATGCCAAGCACGCCATGCGACAGATGGATGAAAACCATGAAGCGCAGGAACAGGTGGGCTTTGCTGATCGCATCCTGGTATCCAAGACCGACCTGGTGAGCGAGGACGAATATTTCCAGCTGCTGGAGCGGCTGCGCGGCATGAACCGTCGCGCCACGATCCAGCGTGCGCATCCCGGCCAGACGGATCTGGCCGAACTCTTGGATGTTCGCGGCTTCAACCTGGATGACATTCTGGAGATCGAGCCGAATTTCCTCGGTGAGGATCATCACGAACACGATGACACGGTGAAATCCTTCGTCATTCGCGAGACACGCCCCTATGATTCCAATCGCCTGAGCGCCCTTCTGGAAGTGCTTGCCATGACAATGGGCGATAAGTTGCTGCGCTATAAAGGCATACTGAATATAGCTGGCAATGCACAAAAAATCATCCTCCAGGGAGTGCACATGATTATGGGTTGTACCGAGTTACGGCCATGGCGAGAAGACGAGATGCGCGAAAATGTCCTGGTGTTCATCGGCCGCAACCTGCCCGAGGATAATATCCGGCTGATGTTTCAAGCCTGCGTGGCCAAAAACGGCTGAGAGAACCCATGGCTCGCGCTACCGTCCACATCCTGTTGCTCGCTGCGCTGCTCGTCCTGGCGCAGATCGGTGCGGCAGCGCACGCGCTGACACATCTGTCCGTAAGCGACGAGGACAGCCACCACGAGCCGGTATGCGAATGGTGCGCGGTCTACGGCCATCTCGGCGCTGCCGCGCCGATGACGTTGCTACCCCATGTACCCGCGCCGCCGCATGGATCCCCCCCACCCCGGCCGCAGCACCATTTTGCTACGCTGTTATTACTGCTGGCCTACCACAGCCAGGCGCCGCCCATCCTTTCCTGACGCGGGTTCCCCAGGTCGCGCCGCACCCATCGATGCGGTCGCGTCGCTTTCATGCTGCATCAAAGTAAGGGGTACCTCTAAAAATTCATAGTTCGCTCAAATACAAGGCGCGATAAAAATTTCACAGCGCAGTATATGTTTGATATATAAGCAAGAAATTTTTTATCGCAACGCCGTAGTTGAGATGAAATATGGATTTTTAGAGGTGCCCTAAGGTAAAAATCATGCACAAACTCACCCTCATCACCGCCGCGCTTGCGGCGCTACTCGCCACGCCCTTGCCGGCGCTGGCCAATCCGGAAATCGACAGACTGCGGGCCGAATTCGAACAGAAACTGAAGACTTTGCAGGAGAACCATGACCAAGCTGCGCGCCAGTCGTCCGCGCCGTCCGCCTTCAACCCGGAAATTTCCCTGATCCTGCAAGGCCGCTATCACAACGCCAAAGGCGATGGGCATATCACTGGTTTCCTCCCGGCAGGCCATAATCACGGCGCGCCCAAGGGATTTTCGCTGGATCACACCGAACTGACCTTGGGAGCGAGTATCGATCCCTACAGCCGCGGTTTCGCCAACTTTGCCATCGCCGACGGCCGCATCGAGACAGAAGAGGCCTGGATACAGACCACGGCGCTGGGCAACGGTATCACCGTCAAGGGCGGCCGCTATCTATCCGGCATCGGCTACAGCAACGAGCAGCACCCGCACGCCTGGGATTTTGCTGACCAGAACCTGGCCTATGCCGCCATGCTGGGCGGCCATTACATTCAGGACGGGGTGCAACTGAGATGGCTGGCGCCGACGCCGATGTTCCTGCAGCTTGGCCTGGAGGCGGGACAGGGCGCGGACTGGGGCGACCGCAACCAGCTCGGTTCGCATGCCGTGTTCGCGCAGATCGGCGATGACCTTGGCGCTAGCCATTCCTGGCGCGCTGGCTTGTCCTCCCTGCTTGCGCGCGCGGATCGCCGCGAAGGTCACTGGGATGACGACAATGGCGATGAAGCACACACCTATTTCACCGGAAAGAGTCGCTACTGGATCGCCGACCTCGTCTGGAAATGGGCGCCACTAGGCAACTCCAAGCAGCAGAATTTCGAGTTCCAGACCGAATACCTGCACCGCAACGAAAACGGCAGCTTGGTCTGCGAGGAGGCCGCTTGCGCCGCTGGAATTACCGACAGCTTCCGTGCCCGCCAATCCGGCTGGTACGCGCAAGGGGTCTATCAGTTCATGCCGCGCTGGCGCGCGGGCTACCGTTATGACCGTCTGGACAGCGGCACGGTGAATTTCGGCCCCACCTTCACGGGCGCGCTGTCAGCTTCTGCTTACACGCCCGAACGCCACAGCCTGATGCTGGACTACAGCCCCAGCGAGTTCTCGCGGCTGCGCACGCAGCTTGCGCGCAACCAATCGACACAAGGTCTCACCGACAACCAGGTCACCCTGCAATACATCCACAGTCTGGGTCCGCATGGCGCCCACAAATTCTAAGGAACCCAAACGATGAAACTCTTAAAGATATTATTACTCTCCGGCCTGACGGCGCTGGCGTTCGCGGCGACCCCTGCGCGCGCCACGCTCAACGTGCTTGCCTGCACACCAGAGTGGGCTGCGCTCACCCAGGAGATCGCCGGCAACCGGGCAAAAATCACCTCTGCCACCACCGCCATGCAGGATCCGCATCGCATCGAGGCGCGTCCGGCCCTGCTCGCCCAGGCGCGCCGCGCCAACCTCGTGGTATGCACGGGAGCGGAGCTTGAAATCGGCTGGCTGCCCTTGTTGCAACGCGAATCCGGCAACGCCGCCATCCAGGCTGGCCAGCCAGGCTATTTCGAGGCCGCGTCTGTCGTCCGGCTGATCGAAAAACCCACAGTGCTGGATCGGGCGATGGGGGATATCCATGCGGCGGGCAATCCGCATTTTTTCCTCGATCCGCGCAACCTCCTCAAGGTGGCCGATGCCTTGGCGCAGCGACTCGCCGAAATTGACCCGGCCGGCGCTGTTCACTACGCTGCACGGCACCAGGATTTTGTGACACGCCTGCAAGCTGCCATCGTCCGCTGGGAGCAGGAGGCCGTAGCACTCAAGGGCGTGCCGGTAGTGGTACATCACAAGAACTGGTCGTATCTGACTGCCTGGCTGGGTCTCAACGTCGTAGCCGACCTGGAACCGAAGCCGGGCATTGACCCATCCGTCGCTTACCTGGGTCAGTTGCTGGGCAAGCTCAAGGCGCAGCCGGCGAAGATGGTGCTGCGCGCCGCCTATCAGTCGCCCAAGGCCAGCGAGTGGATCGCAGAACGCCACGGCATGAAAGCGGTGCAACTACCCTTCACCGTGGGTGGATCGGACCGGGCGAAGGACTTGTTCTCCCTGTTCGACGACACGCTGGCGCGGCTTAAGGAGGCGGCCCGATGATGGCGGAAGGCTTGCAGGCAGCCATACTGCTACCCGCCTTCGTCGCCGGGCTGCTGGTGCTCGCTACTCACGTGACGCTGGGCATGGAGGTGTTGAAGCGCGGCATCATCTTTATTGATCTGGCCATCGCCCAGATCGCAGGGCTGGGTATCGTCGTTGCCCATGTCCTCGGCGCGGAGGGCCACGGCTGGCAAGTGCAGGCGGCGGCGGTGAGTGCGGCACTGGCTGGTGCCCTGTTCCTGCGCTGGCTGGAGAAGAAAAACCCGCAACGCCAGGAGGCAGTCATCGGCGTCTGTTTCGTCGTTGCGGCCTCTGCGGCTATTGTACTTTTAGCCAAGGATCCACATGCAGGCGAGCATCTGAAAGAGCTGCTGGTGGGCCAGATCCTGTGGACGACCTGGGCCAGCCTGCTGCCGCTCGCTCTCGTCACGGCAGGCGTACTCGCCGCCTGGTTCGGCTTGAAGCTGAAATCCTCGTCGCTGGGCTTCTACCTGCTGTTCGCACTAGCCATCACCGCCTCGGTGCAGGTGGTGGGTGTTTATCTGGTGTTCGCCAGTCTCATCGTGCCGGCGTTGGCGGCGAGTGGTCGTTTGTGGCGCGGGTATGCCGTCGGCGTGACCGGCTACGTATTGGGTTTGCTGGCCTCGGCGCTGTTCGACCTGCCCTCGGGGGCGGCCATCGTGCTCGCGCTGACAGCGGCGGCGATCATGGCGGCAGGGGTCGCGGGTCGAGATCCCAATTCATTGTTGAAGGAGTCAAAGGCATGATTCCAAATATCCCAATCCCGGTTACGCTGCTAACCGGCTTCCTGGGCAGCGGCAAGACCACCCTGCTGAACCGCCTGTTGAAGACGCGGCCTCTCACCGCCGTGGTGATGAACGAGTTCGGCGAGATGGCGCTGGACCATTTGTTGCTGGAGGGGGTGCGTGGGCCGTTGGCGCTACTTTCGGGCGGCTGCGTGTGCTGCCAGATCCAGGGCAGCCTGGCTCCCACGTTAAAGAATCTGTGGCTAGCCCGCGAAGACGGCAAGCTGCCACCCTTCGAGCGCATCGTCATTGAGACCACTGGCATCGCCGACCCCGCGCCCATCCTGGACACCTTGCTCCACGACCGCTACCTTGCCGCGCGCATGACGATGGACGGCGTGGTGACCACGGTGGACGCTGTACTGGGACTACAGCAGATGAACGGCTATCATGAGGCGCTACGCCAAGTGGCGATGGCTGATCGGATCGTCATTACCAAGACGGATCTTGCCGATGCCGCTTCCATTTTGGCTCTCGAAACGCGGCTAAACTTTATCAACCCGTCCGCGTCCCGCCTGATCGGTTTGCACGGAGAGGTCGATCCCGCCCTTATCCTCAACCTTGGGGTATATCAGACCGAAGCCAGGCACCAGGATGTGCTGAGTTGGTTGAACCAGTCTCGTTACCGGCCCGCCAAGGTCGCCTACACCGGCCTGAAAAAGAAGCCTGCCCTTGCGACCAGTGCAGAACGCATCCAGAGTTTTTCCCTGACCTTCGACACACCCCTGGACGAACAGGGTTTGACGAACGCGCTCGATATGTTGCTACAGTTTCGCGGCCAGCACCTGCTGCGCATGAAGGCGCTGGTCAACCTCGCGGGTCGGGACAGCCCGATGGTGCTGCATGGCGTACAACACATTCTCTACCCACCGACGTTCTTGTCCGCCTGGCCAGATGAGGATAGAACAAGCCGCTTCATATTCATCACCGACGGTCTGGAGCCGGCCTTTATCGGCCAAGTGCTGGAGGACTTCACGCTGGTGGCCCGGCAGGGAGTGCGCCCACCGTCAAACAATATAATTCATTCTTCAGGAGATAGCTTATGAATACCAAGAAGCGCCTGCCCGTAACGGTGTTGTCGGGTTTTCTCGGTGCCGGCAAGACCACTCTGCTCAACCACATTCTCAACAACCGCGAAGGTAGACGAGTGGCAGTGATCGTCAACGACATGAGCGAGGTGAACATCGACGCAGACCTGGTGCGCAATGGTGGCGCTGCACTCTCACGCACCGAAGAAAAAATCATCGAGATGAGCAATGGCTGCATCTGCTGCACCCTGCGCGAAGACCTGCTGCTGGAAGTTGCAAAGCTGGCAAGGGAGGAT
Organism: uncultured Gallionellaceae bacterium; assembly: GCA_947085625.1. Taxonomy (GTDB): domain Bacteria; phylum Pseudomonadota; class Gammaproteobacteria; order Burkholderiales; family Gallionellaceae; genus Nitrotoga. Next base: position 8,269 of record CAMTXD010000074.1, read on the forward strand.
AGATTCGATCAGTTGGTGATCGAATCCACGGGGATTTCCGAGCCGCTACCGGTGGCGGAAACCTTCACCTTTGAGGACGAACATGGCGTGTCCCTGGACAAAATTGCCCGGCTCGACACCATGGTGACCGTGGTGGACGCCTTCAACTTCCTCAACGACTATGGTTCCGGCGACTCTATACACGAGCGCGGAGAGTCTCTGGGAGAGGAAGACGAGCGCAACGTGGTGGATCTCCTTATCGAGCAAATCGAATTCTGCGATGTCATCGTCATCAACAAAGCCGATCTGGTGAGCGAGAGCGACCTGCTGCGTCTCTTCTCCATCCTCGGCACGCTCAATCCGCGTGCCAAGCTGCATATGGCTCAATTCGGCAAAGTGCCGCTCAATGCCGTGCTTGATACGAGATTGTTTAATTTTGAGCAGGCATCCCAAGCGCCAGGCTGGCTCCAGGAAATGCGTGGTGAACATATTCCAGAGACGCTGGAATATGGCATCGCCAGTTTCGTTTACCATGCCCGGCGACCCTTTCATCCACAACGGTTCTGGAATCTGATCCACAACGACTGGGAAGGCGTGTTGCGATCAAAGGGCTGGTTCTGGCTCGCCAGCAGGACTGATTTGTGCGGTTCGTGGTCGCAGGCCGGGGGCGCTTGCCGCCACGGCACGACGGGTCTGTGGTGGAGCGCGGTAGATGAATCCGAATGGCCGGATGACATCGATGACCGTGCCAGCGTCGCTGAAAAATTTGACGGTGTATGGGGCGACCGCCGCCAGGAGCTGGTGTTCATCGGTATCAATATGGACGAGGCAGGATGGTGTGCGCAGTTGGACGCCTGCCTGCTCAACGATGCTGAAATGGTACTGGGCGCACAAGGCTGGAGCGAGTTACCTGACCCTTTTCCGGTCTGGCACATGGAGGGCGAAGAATCTACAAGCGAAACCGAGATGCGCACATGAATACGCAAACATCACTCTTTTTCTCTGCACTCGTTTTGTTCGCAACGATGCTCTATGCAGGGGAGAATAAAGGGTAGAGTGGAGAACAACCTTGCGACAACCCTCCCTCATTAAATCATGCATGTAGTTTTGCGAGTTTTTGCTACGCAAAAGCCCTGCCCACCCCAATTCCAGCACACGGCTTTCCGATGTTCTTTACGACTAGTAGTCAGTCAAGTTAAAGCAGCGGAATATCCCCCCTTTGAAAAAGGGGGGTAGGGGGGATTTAAAAAGGTGGCAAGTGCCGCTACCGTTAAATCCCCCTCAGTCCCCCTTTTACAAAGGGGGAAGCTGCCAGCGCATTTTGCATTCATACAATTCAACTTGACTGCCTACTAGGC
>CAMTXD010000075.1:0-28807 GCA_947085625.1 uncultured Gallionellaceae bacterium
AGTGTCATCCAGCTGATCAAAGCTAACGCCAGAGGATTTCGCAACTTCAATAACTATCGGGCAAGAATTCTGTTTCAGTGTGGCAAGCTGGATATGCGCTTAGGCTAATGAAAATTCACAGTGAATATGACGATGGACCTTCAGATTCATTTGCGGGAAGCGGTGAGCTTTCTGTTGTCAACTTGGTACTTCGCGTCGAAAAGCTGAATGACTTTGACTTGCTGTTGATTGATGAGCCAGAAACGTCACTTCATCCTGGTGCGCAAAAGGAGCTGCTCCGTTACCTGCTACAAAAAACGAAAGATAAGAAATTACAGGTTGTCATTGCGACACACTCCCCAACGATTGTTGAGTTGTTGCCAGAGCAGGCATTGGTCGTGCTGGATGAAACTCCCGAAGGCACAACAGTAAATTCCCGCGCCACCAAGAGTTCGGCCTTTTATCGACTTGGGCAGCCCGATCCGGACAAAATCAACATCCTGACAGAAGACAAACTTTTGCTGGCATATGCGGAGAGAGTAAAGGAGCAAATTTCACAAGAAATACAACCGCGCATTTCTATAAATGCTGCGGTTACGGGCGCATCTGAAATGTTGTCACATCAAGTACCTGCCTTCATGGCAAGCAATTCAAAAGTGATCTTGATTCTTGATGGCGATCAACAACCCTTCATTGATCTTATTTCGCAGAACCCAGATAGTCTGTCGCCAGATGAATTACAGGCGTTAACTGACAATTTGAAAACAAAATGTAACGTTACAATTGTTGGCACCAACCCTGATGTTCCCGCATATATGCGTTGGTGCAAGCAGCACATTGTTGTCATTCCACAAGTATGCCCAGAACAAATATTCTTTGAGCTACTTAACCCAGATGCGAATGCTTCCGCCGGAGCTGTCACAAATAAACAATACAAAGACAAGGTCCGCAAAGCGCTTCATCAGCGTGGTGATGGCGACGACGCGGCTGCTCAATATATTCTTTTCAAATCTATGCTGGGTGAAGCTATTCGGAATAAAACAGCATCCGTAATCGACTGCATGAAAAGCCTTGCGGCGAAAATAGAGGCTGCCGCCAAGTAATTTTGTGCGGCTCGTAAATTGAGATAGCCCTAGAATTTTGTAACTTGCTGATATGCCATCACCAAAATATCCTTCAACTATTTGGGACGTGGCAGCAGCGCTGAAAAACCGCTACCGCGACTTCAATCACTACCAACCGCAAAGACCCGTTGGACGAATTGCTGTTTATCATGTGCAGCACGAAGACCGGGGAAGCGAGCTACAGAAAGTCTTTCCGTGCGCTGAAAGAAACCTTCCCCACCCACCTGCAAATCGCCGAAGCGCCCGCCGAATATATCGCGCGATCCATTGCAAGCGGCGGCCTCTCGAACCAGAAATCCAAGGCGATTCGCAGTCTTCTCGACATCATTGTGGCGCAGTTTGGTAAGCCGACTCTCCATCCACTACGCACGATGAACGACAAGGATGCCGAAGCATTTTTGTTGTCACTGCCGGGGGTGGGGAAGAAAACGGCGAGATGCGTTTTGATGTATGCACTGGGTAGGCAAGTTTTTCCTGTGGACACGCATTGCTGGCGAATAGCGAGGCGTCTCGGCTGGGTCAGGCCGACACAAAAAGACCAACATTGCGCGCCGCGAGATATGGATCGCCTGCAAGCCAAAATCCCGCCCGAGCTTCGTTACTCGTTACACGTGAACATGATTTCGTTGGGGCGCGAGATTTGCATTCCGACCGCTCCCCGGTGCGAAGAATGCCCGATAACAGCCTGGTGCCACAGGATTGGCGTGCCGCGTAGCATAAGGAAACAATAGCGCTGAAATGGATGAGGCCGAAGAATTGGCAGGCAGAAAAGCCTTATTTGAAAACGATGGTCTTGCTGCCGCAGATCAGCACACAGTTTTCCACGTGGCAGCGCAGACTGCGCGCTAATGCTCTTTTTTCTAAGCAGCTTGGCTTTCTACCTGAGCCAAGGCGTCTGCGATCCATGCATTGATGCTCTTGCCTTGAGCCTGGGCCAACAAGGCGGCACGTTCATGTATCTCTGGCGAGACGCGCAACATGAGTTTGCCGGAATACTGTTTGCGCGGCTCGATGCCCTTCCTGGCGCACATCTTCAAATAGAAATCGAGCGACTTCTTGAATTCGGTGCGCAATTGTTCCGGCGTTTTCCCATAAAAATCCGCGCCGCCCGACAACCCAAGGATTTCTCCCCTGAACATATCAGTCTCCGGGTCGAACTCGATTTTGGCTGAATAATCATTCAAAGTAATAATGTTCCTCATGGTTTTATTCCGTCGATAGTCCACACGCCGGATTCACGTCGCCACGCCCTGGTCGCGCAAATATTCTTCATATGTGCCGTGGTAATCGGACACGCCCTTCGCCGTGATCTCAATAATGCGCGTGGCCAACGAACTCACAAACTCACGGTCATGGCTGACGAATACCAGCGTGCCTTTATATAAATCAAGCGCGGTATTCAGCGACTCGATGGCTTCCATGTCCATATGATTGGTCGGCTCGTCCATCAGCAGCACGTTGGGTTTTTGCAGCATCAGCTTGCCGAATAACATGCGCCCCTGTTCTCCGCCGGACAGCACTTTTACTTTTTTCTTGACGTCGTCGCCGGAGAACAACAGACGGCCCAGCGTGCCGCGCACCACCTGATCATCATCATTTGGCCCGCGGCAATAGGTCATCCAGTCCATCATGGTTTTGTCTTCGGCAAAATCGGCGGCGTGATCCTGCGCGTAATAGCCTATCTTGGCCTTGTCCGCCCATTTGATGATGCCCGTGTCGGCTGCAATTTCACCCGCCAGGCAGCGCAGCAGCGTGGTCTTGCCGATGCCGTTGGGGCCGATGATGGCGACCTTTTCGCCGGCATCAATGCGGAAGTTCACATTGGAAAAAAGCATGCGGTCGAAGCCTTTTGCCATCTTCTGCACCTCTACTGCGACGCGATGCAGTTTCTCGCGCTCGTCGTATTCAAAGCGGATGAACGGGTACTGGCGGCTGGAGGGTTTGATGTCTTCGACCTTGATTTTGTCTATCTGGCGCGCGCGCGAAGTGGCCTGTTTGGCCTTGGAGGCATTGGCCGAGAAGCGCGCCACGAAGGCTTTCAACTCGGCGATCTTTTCCTTGGCCTTGACGTTGTCAGATGATTGCTGCTCGCGCGCCTGGGTCGAGGCCAGCATGTAATCGTTGTAGGTGCCGGGGTAAACCATGATCCTGCCGTAGTCCAGATCGGCCATATGGGTACACACGCTATTCAAAAAATGGCGGTCGTGCGAAATAATCACCATCGTGCTGTTGCGCGCGTTCAGTAAGTCTTCCAGCCAGCGGATGGTGTTGATATCCAGGTTGTTGGTCGGCTCGTCCAGCAACAGAATTTCCGGGTCGGCGAACAGCGCCTGCGCCAACAGAACGCGCAGCTTGAAGCCGGGCGCGACTTCACGCATCGGGCCGCTGTGCAACTCTTGCGGTATGCCGACGCCGTTCAACAGCTCGCCAGCGCGCGCCTCGGCGGTGTAGCCGTCGAATTCGGCGAACTTGGCTTCCAGATTGGCGGCATGCATGTAGTCTTCTTCGCTGGCATCGGGGTTGGCATAGATCGCATCGCGCTCCGCCATCACTTCCCACATCTCGGCGTGGCCCATCATCACCACATCCAGCACGCGCTTGTCTTCAAAGGCGAACTGATCCTGGCGCAGCTTGCCCAGGCGCTCGCCCTTGTCCAGCATCACGTTGCCGGAGCTTTGCTCCAGGTCGCCGCCGAGGATTTTCATGAAGGTGGACTTGCCGCAGCCGTTGGCGCCGATCAAACCATAGCGGTTGCCGTCGCCGAATTTAACAGAAACATTTTCAAATAGCGGCTTGGCGCCGAACTGCATGGTGATATTGGCGGTGGAAAGCATGGGAAACGACCTGACAAACTTAAAAGGGCGCGCATTCTACCATGCGCGCTGCCCGGTATAAACCGCTCACCGGGGGTGCGGCTGGGCTACAAGAGGAGAGCAAAGAGGAGGAAAAAGCAGAGAAAAGAAGCGCAATGGCAACGTACTGTATTAATATGCAGATATAAAAAATGCGCGGTCTTCTGCAAATGGGCTGCTTAGCCATAGCAGCCGGTTGCCAGTACGCTTGAACATGTCAGGGTAAATAACAATAACCATGGTTAATGACCAACTTTTGGAAATTGAGGATAACCACAATATCAATTGGCGCGATTCGCTGACAACACGCACGCTGTTGCAGATGGCATTGCGCATTACATTGGTGGTGCTGGTGGTCACCGGATTCAGCTATTGGCATATTGTCACGGTGCTGGAAAGGGAAGCTCACGACAAGCTGCAGAAATACATCGCCGAGCGCGCCAGCAAGGAAAGCGCCGTTTTCATGCTGGCCGAGGACAATCACAAGGTCTTTGCCCAAGAGTTCGCGCGTACGTACGCAAGTATGCGCGATGTGGATAAGCGTGAATTCGATACTTTTTTCGAGACATTGCCGGATGGCACAACCCGGTTGCGCAGATCTCTTTTTTCCGGAATGAAACAAGCGGACGGCAGCGTCGTCCGGAATATGAGCGGTTTCATGGGACGGCAGGCTCCCATCAATAGCCAGGAGTTCAGCAACCGCCTAATGCTTTCCTATAAGTTGGTGAATCAATTCGGCATGGCCTGGATCAATCGATTCGCCAACTTTCATGTCACGATGCCCGAGAGCGTCGCCATCGCTTATTGGCCAGGGACACCTTGGGGATGGGATGCGGACGCGGCATTCAACTTTTCCGCCGAGGAGTTTTTTTATATCGCCGACAAAGAGCATAACCCCAAACGCAATACAGCATGGACCGGGCTCTATTACGACGTGACGGCCAGGGACTGGATGGTCTCCGCCGTAACTCCGCTGGATTTGAATGGCCGCCACTTGCTTACCATCGGTAACGACATCCTGCTCAACAAACTGGTTGAGGACGTATTGAACAATTATCTGACGGGAGCTTATAACTTTATCTATCGTGACGACGGGCAACTGATTGCACATCCAAATAAAGTGGAAGAGCTGCGCAAGGCGGGCGGCAAGCTGAATGTCGCGGACATAAAGGATGCGGCGCTGTCCGGCATGGTCGCCCATATCGGACTTGCGAGGAAGGATAATCGCGCCGATGTGCTGGTAGTGGACGATACAGCCAACGATGTGTTGCTGGCCGTCTCGCGCATCCAGGGGCCGGACTGGAACTTCGTGATGGTATATCCCAAGTCGCTGATTTCTTCCACGGCACGTTCTGCGGCGGAATTCATCCTGCTGCTGGGTCTGGCTGCGCTGTTGCTCGAACTGGTGATGCTTTATCTGGTGCTGCGCAGCAAGGTGATCAGGCCGTTGCAGAGTTTCATGGACGTTTCGCGAGAGATGGCAAGCGGCAATCTCGCGGCGGTAGCCTCCGGCGAATTGGCCCTGCCGGAAGAGCGGCGCGACGAGGTCGGCCTGCTGGCGCGCACCTTCCGTAAGATGAGTAAGAGCATTGACGATTACCAGCGGAACCTGGAGCAGAAGGTAAAGGAGCGCACCGAAGAGTTGGCCATCGCCAGCGAGCTGGCGCAACAGGCCAACGCGGCGAAATCCGATTTCCTTGCACGCATGAGCCATGAGATACGCACGCCCATGAACGCCATCATCGGTTTTTCACGCCTCACCCTCAAGAGCAACCTCGTTCCCAAACAGCGCGACTATCTTGAGAAAATCGTCGCGTCTTCTGACGCGCTGCTGGGGGTCATCAACGACATTCTCGACTATTCCAAGATCGAGGCCGGCAAGCTGTCCCTCGAAGCGGTCACCTTCGACCTGAACGAGGTCATCAAAAACGTGTCCACCGTGGTTTCGCTGAGGGCACAGACTAAGGGGCTGGAGCTACTGTTCGACATTCATCGCGACGTGCCGCGCGTGCTGGTGGGCGATGCGTTGCGTTTGGGGCAGATACTGACCAACCTGATCGGCAATGCGGTGAAGTTCACCGAGGTCGGGGAAATACTGGTTCGCATAGAGCCCGTGCGCATCGACGAAGGCAATGCGGAACTGCGCTTCTCGGTAAAAGATTCGGGAATCGGCATCGCTCCCGAGCGCCAGTCTGAACTATTCACCCCCTTTACCCAAGCGGACGGCTCCATCACCCGCCGCTACGGCGGTACCGGCTTGGGGCTGGCCATCTGCAAGCAACTGGCGGAAATGATGGGCGGGACAGTTGGCGTCACCAGCCAACCAAACAAAGGCAGTTGTTTCTACTTTACCGCGCAATTTGCTATCGGCGAGGCTGTCGCCCATATGCCGGTTGAAAAACTCAAGAACATCAGAGTGCTGGTGGTTGACGACAACGAGGCTGCGCGTGTAGTGTTCTGCAACATACTCGATAGTTTCGGCATGCGCCCAGACTGTGCCGAAAGTGGCTTGCTGGCGCTGGAGATGCTACGCGTCGCACATCAGGACATGGATCCCTATGGCCTGCTACTGCTCGATTGGAATATGCCCGAGATGGACGGCATCGAAACGGCTGGCCGTATCCGCAAGGAATCGCGCATCGGCGAAACCCCCGTGATCCTCATGGTGACCGCCTATGGCTACGAGGAAGTAGCGGGGTTGCTTGAAGGAACTGGTATCGGCCATTTGCTCACCAAGCCGGTATGTGAATCAAACCTGTATGACACCATCGTCGAGGCCTTGCTGGGTGATGAAATTGCCGCAATGCGGCGCCAGCGAAAACAGGCGAGCAACGGACATGGCAACGATCTTTCGAGCCTGCGCGGGGCACGCATCCTGCTGGTGGAGGACAGCCCGCTGAACCGCGTAGTGGCAATCGAATTCCTCAGTGAAATGGGCGTGGTCATCGACATCGCCACCAACGGCAGGGAGGCGGTGGAGAAGGTGCGCAACGGCAACTACCAGTTGGTGCTGATGGATATTCAGATGCCGGAAATGGACGGGATTGCCGCCACCAAGGTAATTCGCTCCGACTCCCGCTTCGCGGCGTTGCCTATCATCGCCATGACCGCCCACGCCATGATCGGAGACCGTGAGCGCAGCCTGCAAGCCGGCATGAACGATCACATCACCAAGCCGATCAACCCGGCAGTTTTGTTTTCCGCGCTCAAGCACTGGATCACCCCTTTAGGGCAGAAGCAAGAGGCGACGGAAAGCGTCGTGCTGCAAGCGCTTGCCGGACCCGTCAGCAAGTTCGACGACATAGACACGGCAGCCGGTCTCGCCAACAGCATGAACCGTCCGGAACTCTATGGGCGCGTGCTGCACATTTTCCGCCGGGACTTCGGCGATGCGGGCGACGCAGTAAAACGCCTCATTGAGGCGGGAAACATCGAGGAGGCATATCGTCTGGCGCACACGGTAATATCCGCTGCCGCCACTATCGGTGCCAAGGCGCTGGCCGAAGCGGCCAAGACGCTGGAGCGCACGCTGGCGGAGCGCAAAATTGAGCCGTCTTTGATAGCTGCTTTTGCGGAACAGTCCGAGCGGGTGACTGCCTGCCTGAAGGGATTGCTCGACGAAAGCGTAACGACGGATACGGGGCATGCCATCGCCGACCTTAAGGGAATTCCCTCGCTGCTGGATAAACTGGATGCGCTTTTGCGCCGCCACGATGCGGAAGCGGAGCATGCCGTGGAGGAATTAGTGACGCTGCTCAAGGGGTGCGGCATGGATGATGTGCTGGCGGAATTATCCGCACTGATCGCAGACATCGAATACGAGCAAGCGGTTGAGCGTGTCGCTGATTTGCACACCCGGCTCGACGGGTTGCCTAAGGGTGCTGCTGTATGAACGCGGAAAAACCAACAGTCCTGATCGTTGACGACGAGAAAATCAGCCGCTCAGTGCTACTCGAATTGCTGCAGGATGATTGCCGCATCATCCTTGCCAAGAACGGCAAGCAGGCTCTGGAACGGTTGCGCGAGCACAAGCCTGACTTGATCCTGCTCGATGTGGTCATGCCGGAGATGGATGGGTATCAGGTTATCCGCCAGATCAAGGAGGATGACAGCATCCGACACATCCCGGTTATCTTCATATCTGGTCTCGACTCGGTGGAGGATGAAACACTGGGGCTGTCATTAGGCGCGGCGGATTACATCACCAAACCTTTCCATATGCCTATTGTGCGGATGCGGGTGCGCAACCATCTGCAATTTGTGCACCAGCGCCGCCTGTTGGAACAGTTGGCGCTCGTCGATAGCCTGACAGAAATCGCCAACCGGCGGTGTTTTGATCAGGCGCTGGAACAGGAGTGGCTGCGCTGCATGCGGGTCAATATCCCGCTCTCGCTGGTGATGATAGATGTGGATAATTTCAAAAAATATAACGACCACTATGGACATGCTGCGGGCGACATTGTGCTGCGCAGGGTTGCCAACTGCCTCTCCGACATACTCAAGCGTCCCGGTGATCTGGTGGCGCGCTTCGGCGGCGAAGAGTTCGTCATGCTTCTTCCCGGCATCGATGCAAGCTCGGGACGGGTTTTCGCCGAGCAGGCTTGTGCCGCAGTGGAAAACCTGAATATCCTCCATGCCAAATCCGGCGCCGCCAACTGCGTCACCGTCAGCATGGGGGGCGCAACCGAGATGCCGATTTCCGGCAATTTGTCTGGGATGCTGTTGAATCTAGCCGACACTCGACTTTATGAGGCAAAAAAATCAGGCAGAAACCGCTTGGTTTGGGACGACTCGGTATAGTGCAATGATTGTCACCGGGCAAACCCGGATTGTTAACGAAGAGAAAAAGAAGCTCACACAAGGAAAAATGAAATGGCTGGGCGTCCCTTTTTTGATCCAAAATGCGAAAAGATCGGGCAACAGTAGAGCCGTTGCCCGACCTGCACGGCTAGACCTTGAGTAGTTTCGCAATATTCGAGTACGCGTACTGACTACGGATCGGGTAGTGAACGTCCACCGTGGCGGTGATGTTCACGTTGGACTGACGCTCGAAGACCATGACGATGTCGGAGCCGCCGAAGAGGAAGGATGAAATCATGTCGCCCTTCTTCACCTTCTTGTTCAGCAATGCCTTCTTGACCTTCGCGTTGATCAGCGTCACTTGCTCATCGTAGCTGAGCCCATTCTTCTCCTTCGGGTTGAGTTGGATGAGCTTTTGTGGGCCTTCCGCTGCTGGCGTCACGAAGACGATGGAGGACACCTGCGCCATCCCCATCGGCAGGATGGCGATCTTCCCAATCGCGGTCTGCAAGACTATGAGCCCGCGGCACTGCACAAACTGATAACCCGTAGCGTCCTGCGCATCCAGGTAGCGACGCGGGATGACCGCATTGGACAGGGTCGAGTTCTCGCTTTCTCTCCCCTCCTTGTTTAGTACGTCAAGTTCGACATCGAGGTAGACTTGACCCGGGATGAACTTCGCCTCCAGGATGGTTCCAGACGCCGGCGCATGCTGCCGGTGGTAGTCGAACACATTGAGGAAGCTATGGACGAGTATCCCGCCCTCGAAGTCCTTCGCGTATTCAGAATCTTTGAGCAGCTCGGAAATGGGCCACTCGATGTGCTTCACCACGATCGTCGATTCGGCCGCCATCGGCGGCCCAACGGGGGTGCTAACCGCCCACTGTCCCACGAAGGTGGATTCGGCTGGAAACACGATGATCCGGTCGTCATCAGGCTGCGCTACGGGACGCTGCACATCGATCTTCTTGAACGTGCGCGAGAACCATTCGTTGAACGTCTTGTAGTTCATGCCATTTGTGCCACCATCGTAATCCTGGTAGCTGTATTCCGGACCGAATTTGTAGCTACCGAGGTACTTGGCCGACGCGGGAGTGTCGAGGAATGATCCCCAATCTACGGCAAATTCGCGTAACCACAGCGAAATGGGCGTCAGCTTCACTCCCGCCACAGGGTCAATGGGGTTCTGTAGCGCCGCGAGTTCAGACTGGTTGAAGTAGTAGTAGAACTGCGTTATCCGCAGATAGTCCGTGCGCTCGTGATATATCCCGCCTTGCCACTCCCAGACCCGCAGTTCGGGCATCCAGGTCACTAGGGCGTCCACGTAGTAGTAGAACTGGTCGAGGGTGTGGATCCGATCCAACTCGGGAATTCTCTGTCGGCTTACGGTTGTGATCGCGCTCTGGAAGGCTCCCCCGTAGGCATAGTCGTCGATGATCTTCTTGAGCCTTTTTGTGATTGCCTGCTGCGGCGCGTAGACCGCGCCCGAACCGGGCAGGTCCTTCAGAAACTTCGGCGACTGGGGGGCTGGCGAAGGGGCGCCTTGCTCCATGAATCGATTGCTCTCCTGCTGGGACGCGACGCGACTTCTCGATGAATTGGTACTTTTGCGGTGGTTCGTCATACACTTCTCCTTGAATTATTTTGAAGCGATCCAGCGTTGAAGTAAGCGAAGGATAGGAATTTCAACGCCACCTTTTGAAGTGTCGCGTGCTTTTCAATCGCAGTCAATCTGGAAATTTCAGGTGCGGCTGGGCTACAATGCTGTTCTGCATTTAATATACAAAGGCACCATGGTTCCCCATCTCACGACTGCCCTGAATGGCCCGCTGCTTGATCTCGAGCGGCGCATGCTCGACGCGCAACCAACCATCGAACACTGGTTCCGCCAGCAATGGCAGGAGCACACCATTCCCTTTTATACTTCGGTGGATTTGCGCAACGCCGGCTTCAAGCTGGCGCCGGTGGACACGAATTTATTTCCCGGCGGGTTTAACAACCTCAACCCGGATTTTCTGCCGCTGTGCGTACAGGCGGCGCAGACTTCCATTGAAAAAATCTGTCCGGAGGCGCGCGGGGTTCTGTTGATACCGGAGAATCACACGCGCAATCAGTTCTACCTGCAAAACGTGGCGCAGATCGTAACTATGCTCAAACGCGCCGGCATGAATGTGCGGGTCGGTAGCCTGCTGCCAGAAATCACCCAGCCCACCACTATTACCCTGCCCAACGGTGGCGCGCTCACGCTGGAACCTTTGCAGCGCAAAGGCAACCGCCTGGTGCTGAATGATCCCGGATCGGGGTCCGGGACGAGCTTCGATCCCTGCGTGGTGCTGCTCAACAACGACCTCTCCGCTGGCGTGCCGGATATCCTGAAAAACCTGGAACAATCCGTGCTACCGCCGCTCGCGGCAGGCTGGACCACGCGCCGCAAGTCGCAGCACTTCGCCGCATATGATCGCGTGGCGGCGGAGTTTGCCACGCTGATCGGCATAGACCCGTGGCTGATCAATCCTTATTTCGCCAAGTGCGGTGCAATTGATTTCCAGAAACACGTAGGTGAGGAATGCCTAGCCACTAATGTGGATATTATTTTGCAAAAAATGCGCGTGAAGTATGCCGAATACGGCGTGAAGGAAGCGCCTTTCGTCATCGTCAAGGCCGATGCAGGGACTTATGGCATGGGCATCATGACGGTGAAGGACGCCAGTGAAGTGCGCGACCTCAACCGCAAGCAGCGCAACAAAATGGCGGTGGGGAAAGAGGGTTTGCAAGTGCAGGATGTGCTGGTGCAGGAAGGCGTGTATACCTTCGAGAGCATCAACGATGCGGTGGCTGAACCGGTGGTGTATATGGTTGACCACTTCGTCGTGGGCGGCTTCTACCGCGTGCATACCGAACGCCGCGTGGACGAGAATCTCAACGCACCGGGCATGCACTTTGTTCCGCTGGCATTCGAGACCAGTTGCACCATGCCCAATCCAGACCGTGAGCCGGACGATACGCCGAACCGCTTTTATGCCTACGGCGTGGTGGCCAGGCTGGCATTGCTGGCGGCGGCGCTGGAACTGGAGGGAATGGAGAGCAGATGACAGAAGACAGAAGACAGAAGGGTTGTCGCGGCTGTGCCGCGTCTTTAATAAATGCGTCGCGCAGCGACACACAACACTCTGTCTTCTAAACATGAGGAGTAAAGCGCGTTGATAGGAATTCTACTGATAACCCACAACGGCTTGGGTGATAGCCTGGTGGATTGCGTGCGGCATGTCATGAACGAGGTGCCGCCCAACCTCAGGGCATTGTCTGTGCTGGCCGGGGATGACCCGCAGCGCAAGGAAGAGGAAGGGCGCGCGCTTATCGCGCAACTGGATACAGGTGACGGCGTGCTGCTGCTGGCGGATATGTTCGGCGCCACGCCGTGCAACATTGCACAGCGGCTGCATCAGCCTGGCCATACGGAAGGCGTAGCCGGAGTGAACCTGCCGATGTTGCTGCGTGTGGTGTGTTACCGCGACCGGCCTTTGACCGAAATCGCACAGAAGGCGCTGCAAGGTGGGCGTGAATGTATTGTTTTAATGAATGGTGTAATGAACAGGGATGATGGACCTGATGCTACAACAAGATGTGCTGATAATTAATAAGCTGGGGCTGCATGCGCGCGCCTCGGCCAAGCTGACCCAGCTCGCCTCGCAGTTTCCGTGCGAGGTATGGATGTCGCGCGCCGGTCGCCGCATAAATGCCAAAAGTATCATGGGGGTGATGATGCTGGCCGCCGCCAAGGGCAGCAGCATCAACATTGAAACCAGTGGCAAAAAAGAGCGGGAAGCGATGGATGCTTTGCTGGCTTTAATCAATAACCGCTTTGGGGAAGACGAATGAGCTTCACCCTGCATGGCATCCCGGTTTCCGGCGGCATTGCCATCGGCCATGCCCATCTTCTTTCACACACTGCGCTGGAAGTGGCGCACCACGTGCTGCCCAAGCATTTTGTGCAGGAGGAGGTGGCGCGCTTCGACGCCGCGCTGGAAAGGACGCGACAGGAACTCACCGGCCTGCGCGACTACCGTCCGCAACAGGCTGCCGCAGAGTTCGTGGCTTTCCTCGACCTGCATCTGATGATTCTTGCCGATGAGCACATCAGCCATGCGCCGCGCGAAATGATAGTGCGCGAACAGTGCAATGCGGAATGGGCGCTCAAGGTACAGATGGATGCGCTGGTGGCGCAGTTCGAGGCATTCGAAGACACCTACCTGCGCGAGCGCAAGACCGATGTGATACAGGTAGTGGAGCGCGTGCTCAAGACGCTTACCGGCCAGCCCGGCCACGTGCCGCCTGCCGCCAGGCATGACGTGAGCATGATTCTGGTCGCACACGACGTCAGTCCGGCTGACCTGATCCAGCTCAAGCCGCACCAATTCGCCGCCATCCTCACCGACCTGGGCGGCGCCACCTCGCACACCGCCATCATCGCACGCGGCCTGAATACGCCGTGCGTGGTCGGCCTGCACCACGCGCGTGAGCTCATGCACGAAAACGACCTGCTCATCGTGGATGGCGAACAGGGAGTCATCATCGTCAACCCTGACCAGCAGATCCTGGCCGAATACAAACTGCGCCAGCGCCAATGGGAACAGGAACGGCAAAAACTCAAGCGCCTGATTACCACACCTGCTACCACGCTGGATGGTGCGGTGTGTGAGCTGCACGCCAACATCGAGTTGCCGCACGACCTGGCCGATGTGAAAGAAAATGGCGCCACCGGCATAGGCTTGTTTCGCAGCGAATTCCTGTTCCTCAACCGCGACGAACTACCGGATGAAGAAGAACAATTTACAGCTTACCGCACCGTGACTGAGGGGATGGCAGGGCTGCCGGTGACCATCCGCACTTTTGATCTGGGCGCCGACAAGCAGATTAAAGGCGATCAGCGCGTCGCCAGCAACCCGGCGCTGGGGCTGCGCGCCATCCGCCTGTGCCTAGCCGAGCCGCAATTGTTCCGCACCCAGTTGCGTGCGCTGTTGCGCGCCTCGCATTATGGCAATATGAAAATACTGGTGCCCATGCTTTCCGGCGTGGCGGAGATCAGGCAAACCCTGCAATTTATCGCTGCGGCCAAACAAAGCCTGGATGCGGAGAACATTCCCTATGACCACGCCGTGCAAATCGGCGGCATGATCGAAATCCCCGCCGCCGCACTATCGCTCAGCGTGTTCACCAAGAAACTGGATTTTCTCTCCATCGGCACCAACGATTTGATTCAATACACCCTGGCCATAGACCGCACCGACGAGGAAGTAGCGCACCTGTATGACCCGCTGCACCCCGCCGTGCTGCACCTGCTGGCACATGTCATCAGTGGTGCCAACAAGGCCGGCGTGCCCATTTCGGTGTGCGGTGAAATGGCCGGTGAGCCTGCTTATACGCGCTTGCTGCTCGGCCTCGGCCTGCGCCAGTTCTCCATGCACCCGGCGCAATTACTCAGCGTCAAGCAGCGCGTACTCACCACCAGCCTGCCGGATATTGCCACGCTGACGCAGCGGATATTGCGCGCCAATGACCCGCTGAAAATACGCGAATTGCTGGACAAGTTGAATGCTTGAGCACCCTCTGTGACCTATGACAACCGGTTGACTTTACACAACGCAACCTTTACCTTTGGTGTAAGGTAAGCCAAAAGAAAGCAGAGGGTGATGCGTCGGCAAACGCGGATGTTTTTGCGTAATGCCCAACCCGGCGCTCAAGCGGGACGGCGAAAAAGCGCGCCGCACCTTACCTTTACGTTATGCGCTTAATATATCCTTCAACAATCAAGGAGTTCGCTATGAATATGAAGATCTGTTTTGCCGCACTGGCACTTATCCCTACTATTGCTTGGTCTGCCGAGTATCTTGAGCAGGTGGAGAGCGATGTGCAGGAAGCGAATGGCACAACACAAGAAATTACCGCGCGCGCAAAGACCTGCATTGCCCAGAATGTTAAAAACACTGAGGTACGCTTCGGAAACTCCTCATCTGGTGGTGGTGCTTTGGGTTTTATGGTTCAAGGGCGAGACGCTGACAGGGCCGCAGGTGGTGACGTCATTACAAGCATCGACATGGAACAGGGCATCATCACTGCCAATGGCCACGTGGATTATAAGGGTCCCATGGGGGTGGAGTTTAATGTTAAGAGCGCGCTCACCTTTATGGCAAAAGACGGAAAATTCAAAATACGTCATACCAACATCGAGTATTTGCAGAAAAGCTCTGGCAGCATGCACAACGATGGCTACGATAAGGTATTCAAGGTGTGGGGAACGGGTTGGAAAAAGGCGGAAGACGCCCTCAGTCCCGTTTCAGAGAAGATTTCGCAATGCGTGAAGGCTGATCCGGCAAAAGAAAAATGGTAAATGTCTCTAGCCGCCCGAAAAATCCTCGCACACAGCGTGACCGAGGGGTCACAGCCCGGTAGGATGGGTGGAGCGTTTTTTGCGATACCCATCAAAATCGCACGCAACAACGATGGGTATCGCTACGCTCCACCCATCCTAAAAACGCGGGGTCAGGTCTAACATTACAACAAACTCTGTCGAACAAAGACAACAAATGGGATTCAGACTGTTCGTTTGCGGCTTTAGTTTGTCGCCAGTCGGGCAAGTTCTGCAAGGCTGATGTAGAATAAGCCGATGCGAGTGATCTCCAAAAAGCCATTGAGAGCCTTCTGGGATCGACACCCTGAGTCCAAGCCCGCCATTGAGGACTGGTTTCGCAAGGCGAGTCAGTTCAAGGCATTGTCCTTTCCAGCGCTTTGTCAGACGTTCGGCTCCGCTGACTATGTGGACGGTTTTACAGTTTTCGACGTGGGCGGAAACCGATATCGGATTGCGGCGGTTATACATTACGACAAGCAGAGATTGTATGTCCGGCAGGTGATGACTCACGCAGAATATGACCGAAACTATTGGAGGAAAAAATGAACGCAGTGATTGATCTCCAGCGACTGGTGCCAGCCTGGCAGACACTCCAAACCGTGGCTCCTGTGTCGCACATTGAATCCGAGGCCGATTATGAGCGGGTAACCGCCCTGCTCAACAGCCTGCTCGACATCGTTCGCGATGACATGACACACCCGCTGTATTCGCTTGTGTCGGTTGTCGGCGATTTGATCGAGGCTTACGAGCTGGATCACGAACCCGCGTAAGGCGCAATGCGCTTTGCTTATTGACGCCCTACATTGTTGAACCGAGATTTTCCATTAGGCAGGTAACTACATGATTTTTTGTGAGATTCTCTAATGGAAACCATTAGAACAACCCATTGAATTCATTAATGTTTAGGGTTCAAATGGAAATCTCGGTTGAAATGACAAGGGTGCAATAACCAACGGGCATTGCGCCGGATGCTAATCATCACATTTCACCTTGCATCAGTAAGCGGGAAATTTGGAATTGGCATTAAAGTTGGCGGGAAACCACTATTACACGTAATATACGTGTAATTTATTTTGACGGGAAACAAGCCATGAAACAGAACATAACGCTTGCGCTCGACCGGGAGATTCTCATGGCCGCGCGTGTCTTTGCGGCACAACAAGGCACCAGCGTCAGCGCCATGCTGGCCGATGAGTTGCGTGTAAGGATGGAAAAAGAGCGCGGCTATTATCATTCAAAACAGATCGCACTGGCCATGCTCGAACAACCTTGGTCTCTTGGCGGTCATGGAATAAAAGACCGAGAGGCGCTGCATGACCGCACTTCGCTTCGTTGATACCAACGTCCTGATCTACGCGCATGACCGTGATGCCGGGATCAAACACGACAAGGCAAAGCGTGTATTGACGGATCTTTGGAATCAGGGCAATGGTTGTTTAAGCGTTCAAGTTTTGCAGGAGTTTTTCGTCAACGTTACCAAAAAAATTCCGCAGCCGTTACCAGCCGCCGTGGCTCGCGAAGTCATGCGGACTTACCTGCCTTGGGTCAAAACCGGGGCCGACGGTGAAATGGTTATTCGCGCATCGGAGATTGCCGATGCCTGGCAAACATCATTCTGGGACGGGATGATTATTGCGGCAGCCGAACGTTTGGGAGCGTCGGAACTTTTGACTGAAGATTTGCAAAGCGGCCAACGCATCGCTGGTTTGATTGTAATCAATCCATTTGACACATGAAGCCCGGTAGATGGGTGGAGCTCAAGTTGTTTTCCTACAATTACTTTTTCCTGCCAGTTTTTACTGCGGCCACAACAGTTCCTCGGGGGGACACGATTTCAATTGGAATTAACCGGGTTGCCGATTCTGCAAACTGCTGTAGATATCCTGCCTGGATCCGACTGCGATGATGGTGAGGCATTGCTTCGCATCGTTGACATGATAGACCAATCGGTACTGCGGTCGTGCCAGCTTAATCTTATAGTAATCCTTGTAACCCGCCAGCTGATTCTTCGGAATGCACGGAGTTTCCAAACATCTCTGCAACTGTTTCTTGAAAAGCTGTTTAACCGAGCCATCCAATTCTTTCCATTCCCGTTCGGCTTCCGGCAGGAGCGCAAGCTTATAGCTCATCGAGCGTTACAACCCTGGCTTTGCGCAAGCCGCCCTTGCGCTGCTCGATAATCTTGCCTAACGCCTTGTCCTCCATCGCGTCCAGCATGATGCGATACGCTTCCGGGGACACGATATAGCCCGCAGGCTTGTTGTGGCTCAGGATCGCCACCGTTTGTCCGGCAGCCTGCTTGAGCAAATCGCCCGGTGTCTTGCGCAACTCGGTGATGCTGACAGTGTATTCGCTGAGAATCTGCTCCATGTTCGCCCCAAATAATGTACATTAAATTGTGTGTAATTGTAGCACGCCTCTCGCAATACCTAAAGATACAGTAGGGTCTATGTCAGCCGGGTGATTGACAGCATTTTGCAAAACGCGGAAACTACGCATCAGTGCCGATTTGACATCAGCTTGCGGGGCACTCAAAACATACCAGCTAAAGCGAGGCAACCCGTCCCGCGAGAGCTGAACGGGTTTTGTTTTTGGAGTAAATATTTTGAACGCAGCAAATAGCATCGGCATCGTCAGCGCACAGCGCGCACATTTCGACGCCCCGTTCTCGTGCAGGAGCGGTGCGGTGTTGCCGCACTACGATCTGGTATACGAAACATATGGTGCGCTGAACGCCGACAAGTCCAACGCCGTCCTAGTCTGCCACGCGCTGTCCGGCCATCACCACGTCGCGGGTTATTACGCCGACGATCCGAAAAATGTGGGCTGGTGGGACACCATGATCGGCCCCGGCAAACCTATAGACACCGATAAATTTTTCGTCATCGGGCTGAATAATCTCGGTGGCTGTCATGGCTCCAGCGGCCCTTCCAGCATCAACCCGGCAACGGGCAAGCCTTACGGCGCGAGCTTTCCGGTGGTGACAGTGGAAGACTGGGTGGAGTCGCAGGCGCGGCTGGCCGACCGGCTGGGCATTAAGCAGTTTGCCGCCGTGATGGGCGGCAGCTTGGGCGGAATGCAGGCCTTGCAGTGGTCGCTGTCCTACCCGGCGCGTGTGCGTCACGTACTGGCGATAGCCTGCGCACCGCACTTGAGCGCGCAAAACATCGCCTTCAACGATGTGGCGCGCAACGCGATCCTGACCGATCCGGATTTCCACGGCGGCAATTACTATGAGCATGGTGTAGTGCCCACGCGTGGCCTGCGCCTGGCGCGCATGTTGGGGCACATCACCTATCTTTCCGACGATGCCATGGCAGACAAGTTCGGGCGCGCGTTGCGTTCGGGCAAGTTGGGTTACAGCTACGACATCGAATTCGAGATTGAATCCTACCTGCGCTATCAGGGCGACAAATTCGCCTCGTATTTCGACGCTAACACCTATTTGCTGATGACCAAGGCCTTGGATTATTTTGATCCTGCGCGCGAATACAACGATGACCTGAACCGCGCCTTCGCCGCCGCGCGCGCAAACTTTCTGGTGCTGTCATTCACCACCGACTGGCGCTTTTCGCCGGAGCGTTCGCGCGCGATTGTTAAAGCGCTGCTGCACAACCGCCTGAATGTGAGCTACGGCGAGATCACCTCGAACCATGGCCACGACTCTTTCCTGATGCAGCACGAGCATTACCATGCAGTAATGCGCGCTTATTTTGCAAGAATTGCCGGGGAATTTTCCGCATGAGCACGCACGATCATTCCTCGCTTGCCGCCATCCGCCCGGACTTCGCCGCCATCGCGTCATGGATACCGCAGGGCGCTTCGGTGCTGGATTTAGGTTGCGGCGATGGCAGCCTGTTGCGTTATCTGCAAGACGCGCGCGGTGTGCGTGGCTACGGCGTGGAAATCAGCGATCTCAACATCGTGACCTGCATTCAGAACGGCGTGAACGTGATCCAGGGCGATCTGGAATCCGGGTTGTCCGGCTTCGAAACTGATGCCTTCGATTACGTCGTTCTGTCGCAGACGCTACAGGCTATGCGCAATACCGAAGATTTGATGCAGGAAATTTTGCGCGTGGGTCGCGCGGGCATCGTCAGCTTCCCCAACTTCGGCTACTGGAAAAACCGCCTGTGCGTGCTGCGCGGAAACATGCCGGTATCCGAAGACCTGCCCTACCAGTGGTACGACACGCCCAACGTACACTTATGCACGTTGCACGATTTTGAAGCCTTCTGCCACGGCCATAAAGTACATATCCTGGAGAGGCGTGTGATGACAGGCGATAGCGAGGTTCGCCTGCTACCCAATCTGCTGGGTAGCACAGCGGTATATCGGTTTAAGCGCGAGGCATGAGTTTTTTCGCGGGGTAATGTGTGATGCGTAACGATGCATAGCGCTACCGTCGCAAGCTGGAAGGACGCGCTACGTGTTTACGCGCAGCCGCGCGTCATCGGTATGCTCTTTCTGGGCTTCTCCGCAGGCTTGCCGCTGTTGCTGGTGCTTGGCACATTGTCATTCTGGTTGCGCGAAGCGGGGATAGACCGCACCACCATAGGCTATCTCAGCTGGATCGGCCTGGCGTACGGGTTCAAATGGGCGTGGTCACCGCTGGTGGACAGATTGCGCTTGCCGCTGCTGACCCGTACCTTCGGACGCCGACGCGGTTGGCTGTTACTGGCACAGACGGGCATCATCGTGGGCTTGGTCGGCATGGCTTTAACCGACCCTGCGCAGGACCTGAATCGTATCGTGCAGTTTGCCATTCTAGTTGCCTTCGCCTCCGCCACGCAGGACATCGCACTGGATGCCTATCGTATCGAGGCGGTGAAAGTGGAATGGCAGGCCGCCATGGCTGCAACCTATCAAACCGGTTATCGACTCGCGATGATCGTGGCTTCCGCCGGCGTATTGTGGATAGCCGCCAGCGTTGACCTATCTGAAGCCACATACGAACAGTCGCCCTGGCAATTTGCCTACCTCATCATGGCGGGCATGATGGGGGTGGGCATGCTTGCAACATTGATCATCAGCGAGCCGAAAGTTCCGCCGGATGCCCAGCCGGATCGCATTCTGGGCGGTGGTTTGTCCGGTGCGCTGCATTGGTTTGCCAATGCCGTAATCAAACCCTTTGCTGATTTCTTCGCGCGTTACGGCTGGCATGCGCTGGTGTTGTTGGCCTTGATCGGAACCTACCGTATTTCCGATGTGGTGATGGGCATCATGGCCAACCCGTTTTACGTTGATATGGGTTACACCAAAAATGAGGTCGCCACCGTTTCAAAAGTCTACGGCGTCATCATGACCATCGCCGGCGCATTGATAGGCGGAGTGCTGAGTTTGCGCTTCGGCATCTTGCGTGTCTTGATGCTGGGCGCGATTCTTTCTTCTGCCACCAATCTTTTGTTTGCTTGGCTGGCGGGGCACGGGCACGATGTCACCGCACTTATTTTTATAATATCTGCGGACAATCTGGCGGGCGGCATCGCCAGTGCCGCATTTGTTGCCTATCTCTCCGGGCTCGTTAATCGCGCCTATTCCGCCACACAATACGCGCTGTACAGCTCGATCATGTTATTGCTGCCGAAATTCATTGCGGGTTATTCCGGTGTGGCGGTGGATGCGTGGGGTTACGCTGCTTTTTTCCACGCGACTGCGTTCTTAGGTGTCCCGGTGGTGGCACTGGTGTGGCTGGTGGGACGATTGGAAAAGCCAGCGGATGATAAAAGCTGATGCTCGTTGTACTGTGCGCTGTTGGCGGTGGCGGGGATGTTGCTGTTACTGAAGGTTGCACTGTGGAATGAAGCGGCGAAGCAGGACTCATGTCGAAGCAGACGAACTCTATCTTCTCGGCCAGCTCACGGCCTATCAGGGTGAAGAACTTCTTGAAATTCAATCCAACACAGCTTATTCAGTAAAACTTCTTTTCCCCTTCAGGCCGCGTCTTGAACCGCTTATGCAGCCAGAAATACTGCTCCGGCATTTCCAGCACGCGTTGCTCGATGAATTCGCTGACGCGGCGCGTGTCGGCGATGTCATCACCGCTCGGATAATTCTCCCACGGCGGGTAAAAGCGCAATTCGTAACCTTCGCCGCCGGGCAGCACACGGGTGATGCAAGGCACGACGCGCGCGCCCGTCATTGCGGCAAGACGCGGCACGGTGGTCACCGTGGCGGCAAGCACCCCGAAAAAGGGAATGAACGCACCGTCTTTGACGGTTTGATCCTGATCCGGCGGGTAAATGAAAGGCCATCCCTCGCGCAACGCTTTGACAATGGGGCGCAGCCCTTGCTGACGGGAATAGAGCCGCTGCTTGCCGAAACGAATTCGCTTCTCCAGCAAAAGATCGCTCAAGTAGCGATTCTTCTGTTTGGCATAAACGCAGATCACATCCATATGCTGCGCTATCCAGGAGCCGCCAACATCCATGCCGACGAAGTGCGGCGTGAGCAATATGACAGGCTTGCCTTTCACCGCATAAAAATGCTCCGCCCCTTCGACACGGATCAGGCTTTTGATGCGCTCGCCGCTCGACCACCACAAGATGCTGCGTTCAATTATGCTGCGCCCGAAAGCCTGGAAATTCCTGCGCACCAGCCGCGTGCGTTCCATGTCGCCCATGTGCGGAAAACACAGGCGCAAGTTGATGTCGGCCACTCTGCGCCGCTCGTGCGCCAGCGCATACAACAATAAACCGAGCAGATTGCCGATCCCGACCAAAACGCGAAAGGGCAGGAAATGCAGCAGCCACAAGACAAATATACCAATACGCGCAATCATTTTTAATTCTCTCTCTGCCCGGGGGCGTTCACTCCCGCCGGGATCTTGTAGCGATTGTAACTCCACAGGTATTGCGCTGGACAAGCGCGTATCACCTGTTCCAGCGCGGCGTTGATCTGCCGCGTGACGGGGATGGCTGGGGTGAACTCCAGCGGCGCGATATGGATGGCGTAGCCCGCCCCTTTGGGCAGGCGTTCGCTATAGGATAGCAATACCGCCGCACCGCTTGCTTCCATCAGGCGTCCAACTAGGGTCATGGTGTAGGCGGGGCGGCCAAAAAACTCCGCCCACTCCCCCTCGCCATTGCCCGGCACCTGATCCGGTAATAAGCCGATTACTTCACCACGCTTGAGCGCCTTATACAACAGACGCACCCCGCCGATATCGGTGCGGGCCAGGCGCATTTGCCCGCGCTCCCGCCCCTCGCGCATGATTCCATCCAACCACACCAGCTTGGGCGGACGGTACAGGCAAGTCATCGGCATACGCTCGGCCACATAGAGCGCGATGATCTCAAAACAACCCAGATGCGGTGTCAGCATAATGACCCCTTGCCCGCGCAAACGTGCTGCCTGCAGGTGCTCCAGCCCATAACAATTTTGCACGCTGCCCAACACCTCGGCCAGCGGGCGACGCCATATCCAGGGTAGCTCGCTGAGTCCTTTGCCGGTCTCCGCGATACAGGCGCTCACCACCTTGCGCAAATCTTCCAATCCCGCGTCCATCTGCCCCCTCTCGTTGACGGGTTTGGTCCCAGCGTTCGCCCCCAGCTCCTCGCTGTGCTCTCCCCGGGGGAGAGCACAGCGAGGAGCTGGGCTGGTTAGGGCGAGGGTAAGATTTTCGCGCAAATGCGTGGCATATTTTTTTGACAATAAATAGGTCGCCCAGCCCAGCCCCGCACCAAGACGATGTAATACGGCTAGCGGCAATCTCGCCGCGAAATTGAACAACCAGATCAGCAGGGAGGATTTCATGGGGGGCAACAACCAGGTTTTGCTATAATGCACCCCTTATTTCAGCCAACTTTAAAGATTGCGGAGCGACATGAGCGACTATTTATTTACATCTGAATCAGTATCTGAAGGGCATCCCGACAAGGTGGCGGATCAAATTTCCGATGCCATTGTGGACGCCATTCTAGCGCAAGATCCCCATGCGCGGATAGCGGCGGAAACGCTGGTCAATACCGGGCTGGTGGTGCTGGCCGGAGAAATCACCACCACCGCCAACGTTGACTACAGCCATGTGGCGCGCGACACCATCAAGCGCATTGGCTACGACAACTCCGATTATGGCATTGACTACAAGGGTTGTGCGGTGCTGGTCGCATATGACAAACAAAGCCCGGACATCGCCCAGGGTGTGAATCGCGCCTACGACGACCAGATGGATCAGGGCGCGGGTGACCAGGGTCTGATGTTCGGCTATGCCTGTGACGAAACCGACACGCTAATGCCGTTGCCGATTTATCTGGCGCACCGAGTGGTGGAACGCCAGTCGCAACTGCGCCGCGATGGCCGCCTGAGCTGGCTGCGCCCGGATGCGAAATCACAGGTCACCATCCGTTACGTGGATGGCAAACCCCACTCCATAGACACCGTAGTGCTGTCCACCCAGCATGCGCCGGAAATGACGCTGGAAGCCATCCGCGAAGCGGCGATTGAAGAAATCATCAAGCCGGTGCTGCCAAAAGAACTGATCAAGGGCGATATTAAATTCCTGGTCAACCCGACCGGCCGTTTTGTTGTCGGCGGCCCGCAAGGTGATTGCGGCCTGACCGGGCGCAAGATCATCGTGGACACTTACGGTGGCGCTGCGCCGCACGGTGGTGGCGCGTTCTCCGGCAAGGATCCGTCCAAGGTGGATCGCTCCGCCGCTTACGCCGGCCGCTATATTGCCAAAAACATTGTGGCGGCTGGCCTGGCCAGCAAATGTTTAATCCAGATTTCCTACGCGATCGGGGTTGCCTTGCCCACCAGTGTGTATGTCACCACCTATGGTACCGGAAAAATTTCGGACGAAAAAATTTCGGAACTGGTTAAAAAACACTTTGACCTGCGTCCCAAAGGCATCGTAATTATGCTCGACCTGTTGCGCCCCATTTATCAGAATACCGCCGCTTACGGTCACTTTGGCCGCGAAGAGCCGGGCTTTACCTGGGAAGCGACCGACAAGGCTGCGGCCTTGCGCGCGGACGCGGGGCTTTAACGCCAGTGACAGGTGATGGGTGACAGGTGACCGTCACCCATCACCTGTCACTGTTTATTTATACCCCCACTCCGAGGGGCGCTGCAGCAGCCGAATTCAGGTTGTCAGGCTTGGAGTGGCGGAAATTGAAACGGCGCCCATTCATTAAACTTTATGAATGGAGTGCTTTATGAACGCTGTTTTTACCGATTACAAAGTCGCCGATATCTCTTTGTCCACTTTTGGACGCAAAGAAATCGCCATTGCCGAAACTGAAATGCCCGGTCTGATGGCCATCCGCGAAGAATATGCCGCCGCGCAACCGTTGAAAGGCGCGCGCATCGCCGGTTCGCTGCATATGACCATCCAGACCGCCGTGCTGATCGAAACCCTGAAGGCGCTGGGGGCCGAGATACGCTGGGCTTCCTGCAACATTTATTCCACCCAGGACCACGCGGCGGCTGCTATTGCGGCAGGCGGCACGCCGGTCTTCGCCTACAAGGGCGAAACACTGGAAGAATACTGGGACTACACCCATCGTATTTTTGAATGGACGAACGACAGCCATGCCAATATGATCCTAGATGATGGCGGCGATGCTACGCTGTTGCTGCATCTGGGAGCGCGCGCTGAAAAAGATGCGTCGCTCATCAGCAAGCCCGGCTCGGAAGAAGAAACCTGTTTGTTCGCCTCCATCAAAAAACGCCTGGCGACCCAGCCCGGCTGGTATTCCGCGCGCCTCGCCGCAATCAAGGGCGTGACCGAAGAAACCACCACTGGCGTGCATCGTCTGTACCAGATGCACCAGCGCGGCGAGTTGAAATTCCCGGCAATCAACGTTAACGACTCGGTCACCAAATCCAAATTCGACAACCTATATGGTTGCCGTGAATCGCTTGTAGATGCCATCAAGCGCGCCACCGACGTGATGATCGCGGGCAAGGTCGCCGTCATCGCCGGTTATGGCGACGTCGGCAAAGGCTCGGCACAAGCCATGCGCGCGCTGTCCGCGCAAGTATGGGTCACCGAGATAGACCCCATCTGCGCGCTGCAAGCCGCGATGGAAGGGTATCGCGTAGTCACTATGGATTACGCCTGCGAGCATGGCGACATTTTTGTGACCTGCACCGGCAACTATCATGTGATTACGCACGACCATATGAAGAAAATGAAAAACCAGGCCATCGTGTGCAACATCGGCCACTTCGATAATGAGATTGATGTTGCCTCGCTGGAAAAATATCAGCAGTGGGAAGAAATCAAACCGCAGGTTGATCACATCATATTCCCCGACGGCAAGCGCATTATCCTGCTGGCCAGAGGACGTTTGGTAAATCTGGGTTGCGGCACTGGCCATCCTTCCTATGTGATGAGCTCCTCGTTTGCCAACCAGACCATCGCGCAAATCGAGTTATGGGGCGAGGCGCAGAAGAGTTCCGGCAAGTATCCGGTCGGCGTCTATACCTTGCCCAAGCATCTGGATGAAAAAGTAGCGGTGCTGCAATTGAAAAAGCTCAACGCGCAACTCAGCACCTTGACCGACCAGCAAGCCGCCTATATAGGCGTGCCCAAGGAAGGGCCGTATAAGGCTGAGCATTATCGCTACTAAAACCAAACCCCTCCCCAGCCCTCCCCCTAACAGAGGAGGGAGCTATCTCCTCCCCTGATAGGGGGAGGGCTGGGGAGGGGTTGGATTCTGGCTATTTTAAGGACAACATCATGCGACTCATGCTGCTCTGGATTCTCAATGCGCTGGCGCTGTTGGCGGTGGCCTATCTGTTGCCCGGCATACACCTAGATGGTTTTGCCGGGGCGCTGCTTGCCGCGCTGGTGCTCGGTCTCATTAACGCGCTGGTTCGCCCTTTGCTGATTCTGCTCACCCTGCCGATCACCGTGTTGACGCTGGGCCTGTTCATCCTCGTCATCAACGGCCTGTTGTTCTGGTTCGTCGGTTCGGTATTGCAGGGATTTGTAGTCAGCGGCTTCTGGGTGGGGGTAATGGGCGCATTGCTATACAGTATTCTTTCATCGGTCTTCTCGCTGTTGATCCCCGGACGGAGGATAAGGCAACAGCGGGACGGACCCGTGACTATTGACCATGACAAACTACCATGACAAATTCCCATGATAAGTTCTAAGTTATTCAGCTTCGAATTCTTCCCGCCGCAAACACCGGAAGGTCGGGAAAAGCTTACCGCCACGCGCAAGCGATTGGCTATGCTCAAGCCGGAATTTTTTTCGGTGACCTTCGGTGCCGGAGGCTCCACCCAGGATCGCACGGTGGAAACCATCCGCCAGATCAAGGCCGAAGGGCATAACGCCGCACCGCATTTGTCCTGTGTAGGTTCCACGCGCGACAACATCCGCGCCATGCTGGAAACCTACAAAAGCATGGGTATCAAGCGCATTGTCGCCTTGCGCGGCGACCTGCCGTCCGGCATGGGCAGCATCGGCGAGTTCCAGTATGCCAATGAACTGGTGTCGTTCATCCGCGCCCAGACCGGTGAACATTTTCACATCGAAGTGGCCGCTTACCCCGAGTTCCATCCGCAAGCCAAATCGCCGCGCGACGACCTGCTCAACTTCAAGCGCAAAGCCCAGGCCGGGGCGAATTCCGCCATCACGCAATATTTTTACAATGCCGATGGCTATTTCCGTTTCGTGGATGAGTGCCGCAAGCTGGGCGTCACCCTCCCCGTCGTGCCCGGCATTATGCCCATCATGAAGTTCTCGCAACTGGCACGCTTCTCCGATGCCTGTGGCGCTGAAATTCCGCGTTGGATGCGCAAGACGCTGGAAAGCTACGGCGATGACAACGCCTCGGTGCAGGCTTTTGGCTTGGATGTGGTCACGCAACTGTGCGAACAACTGCTTGCCGGCGGCGCGCCGGGTTTGCATTTTTATACGCTCAATCAGGCCGGCCCATCGCTGGAAATCTGGAAGCGGCTCGGACTCTGATTGTGATGCGCACACCTGAATTACTTTTATCTGCTGACAACCATATCACTGAGATGCGCAACCTCGAAAGTGCAGCGATGACGGTTGCGCCGGGTAGTGGGCATCGAGTGCAGATACCGTTGCAGGGAGAGTTGGACAAGGGGATGGTGGCGAGGTTTATTAAACCATTCACAAGTAAAGCCTCATGAATTATAATGGGGCATGAAATGTAAAAAGACCATAGATGCCCGCAGTTATTCCCATGAAGCTCTGGAGAAATTGCGCAAAGATAGCATAAAACGAATCGAGGACGGCGAAAGCCCAGAGGCCGTAGCTGTGGGTTTGGGGTTTAACCGGAGAACTATCTATCGGTGGCTGACAGCCTATCATTACGGTGGAGTGGATGCGCTATCCGCTAAAGCGATTCCAGGTGCGCCCCCTAAGTTTGATGGCAAAAATTTAGCTAGGCTAGCGAAAATAATCCGAGATAAAACGCCGCAGCAGTATCAATTTCAATTTGCACTCTGGACACTTGGGATCATCCGCGAGCTCATCAAGAAAAAGTTTGACGTTCATATAAGCGAAGTATCGGTTGGA
Organism: uncultured Gallionellaceae bacterium; assembly: GCA_947085625.1. GTDB lineage: Bacteria > Pseudomonadota > Gammaproteobacteria > Burkholderiales > Gallionellaceae > Nitrotoga. The sequence goes on from CAMTXD010000075.1 coordinate 27,667, forward strand.
CGCCTGATGAAACGACTGGGATTCAGTCCGCAGCGCCCGCTCTACCGGGCTTGGCAACAAGATCCGGTTCTGGTCCATCAGTGGCAGGAAAAAGAATATCCGAAAATGGCAAAACGCGCCAAACGTGAGGGAGCACTGGTGATGTTTTCGGACGAAGCGGGGATGCGCTCAGATTACCACTCTGGTACAACCTGGGCGCCAATAGGACAGACACCTGTGGTCGAAGCAACCGGGGCACGCTACGCCTTGAATATGATTTCTGCGGTTTCCGCCCAAGGCCATTTTCGCTTTATGCTGGTTGATGGAACGGTGAACGCGACAGTCTTTCGTGAATTTCTCCTACGCTTAATCACAGGTATGGAGCGCAAGATTTTCCTCGTCGTTGATGGACATCCAGTGCATAAAGCTAAATTAGTTCAACGTTTTGTTGAGGAGAATTCTGAGCACATTGAATTATTCTTTTTGCCGCCTTATGCCCCAGAACTCAATCCAGGCGAATTGGTGTGGGGTCATATCAAGGCTCGGGTGGGAAAGGCTGCTGTAAAAACTAAGGCTCTATTAACATTGCCTAATGATAAGCTGATTTCCAGCCGCTTGAGTTAATAGCAGCGCGGGATTGATCAAACCGCTGTTTGCCCGGTCCATCGCCCGAAACCACCCCAAATAGCTTTCAAGGTATTTCGTTGCCACGCCGTTGAAACGGTGCATCCAACCCTTGAGTCTAGAGTCGTAGGATTGACGTTCTGAACATGATAGACCCCTCCAATCACCCTTTTCCCTGCCGCAAGATTCACTGGCCGATGCACCACTCCCATTCCTTTGGCGGCTGCTGCCAATACCCTCGATCCGTCTGTGCACAGGATTGAGTCTTTACTCAAGACCGATTCCAATGCTTCGATTACATGCTTTGCATCATTCCCTTTTAGCACACAATCCGTTGTCGCACCCGCCCGATCACGGGTGACCAGTACCGGGATCTGCTCTGCGGACAGATCTCTCTTTTTTGCTTTTTCGCCGCGCTTGCGTCCTATGACGGCCAGGGTCTTGCAACCTTTGTGGGATTCCAGGAAGTAGGTCTCATCGGTTTCGACAATCCCAACAAGGGCCTGTGCCTTAACTGTCTTAGGCAGTGCCAGAAACC
>CAMTXD010000076.1:0-13457 GCA_947085625.1 uncultured Gallionellaceae bacterium
CGCTGCTGCGCGCCGGACGGTTCGATCGCCAGGTGCTGGTGGATCGGCCCGACAAAAAGGGCCGTGAGGATATCCTCGCCGTGCATCTGAAAAAAGCTAAGCTCGACGTCAACGTGAAACAGGAGCAAATCGCCGCGTTGACGCCGGGCTTTACCGGTGCCGACCTGGCCAATCTGGTCAACGAGGCGGCGCTGTTCGCCGCACGGCGCGCCAAGCGCTTCGTCGAGATGGACGATTTTGAATCGGCCAAGGACAAGATCATGATGGGCGCGGAACGCCGTTCCATGGTCATGCCGGAAGAAGAGCGCCGCAATACCGCCTATCACGAGTCCGGCCATGTGGTGGTGGCCAAGCTGCTGCCCAAGACCGATCCGGTGCACAAGGTTACTATCATTCCACGCGGACGTGCGCTGGGGCTGACCCTGCAATTGCCCACGGAAGACCGCTACAGCATGGACAAGAACCGCATTCTCGACACCATTGCGGTGCTGTTTGGCGGGCGCATCGCGGAAGAGTTATTCATGCACCAGATGACTACCGGCGCCTCCAATGACTTTGAGCGCGCCACTGATATGGCGCGCCGCATGGTCACGCAATGGGGCATGTCGGATACCTTGGGTACCATGGTGTATGGCGAGAAAGATTCTGAATCCATGTTCGGTCGCCCCAAGAGCATTTCCGAAGCCAGCATGCAGCAAGTGGACGCAGAAATCCGCCGCATCATTGATCAGCAGTATGCTTTGGCGCGAAAACTGCTCGAGGACAACCGCGGCAAGGTGGAAGCCATGGCGAAAGCCCTGCTGGAGTGGGAAACGCTGGATGGCGAGCAACTCGACGACATCATGGCCGGCAAGCCACCGCAGCCGCCCAAGCCAGGCAAGTACGGCCCGAATGCGCAGCCGCCGCAGGATGCGGCGCCAACTAAGCCAACTGAGCCCGCTGCTGCACCTGCGCAACCCGCGCCAGGAACTTGAAAAACAGTGACGGGTGATAGGTGATAAGTAACGAGCAAGTGCGTTCCCGTCACCTATCACCTGTCACTTGTCACCGCCTCATTCACTGCGGCAAATTCAAGCTCGATACTTCTCGCCCATTAGTCATGGGCATCCTCAACGTCACCCCGGATTCTTTTTCAGATGGCGGTCTGCATATGCAGCGCGATGCGGCGTTGCGTCATGCGCAGCAACTGATACAAGAAGGCGCGGACCTTCTCGATATCGGCGGCGAATCCACACGTCCCGGCGCGCCATCTGTCAGCGTACAGCAAGAGCTGGATCGCGTTATGCCGGTGATTGAAGGCCTGCGCGGCGCACCGGTACCGCTTTCGGTAGATAGCAGCAAGCCTGAAGTCATGCGCGCAGCGCTGGCCGTAGGGGTGAGCATGGTCAACGACATCAACGCACTGCAACAAGCGGATGCAATGGCCGCCGTGGCGGGCAGTGACGCGGCGGTATGCTTGATGCATAAGCAAGGCAGTCCGCAGACCATGCAGCAGCAAGCGCATTATCAGGACGTCGTGGCGGAAGTGCTGGCCTTCCTGCGTGCCCGCCTAGAAGCGGCGCAGGCAGCAGGTATAGCGCGCGAACGCATAGTGGTTGATCCGGGCTTTGGATTTGGCAAGACCTTGGCGCATAATCTCGATTTATTGCAGCATCTGGATGCGCTCTCTGCGCTGGGTGTGCCCGTGTTGGCCGGGCTGTCGCGCAAATCCATGCTGGGCGCCATTACCGGGCAGGATGTGGAACACCGCATCCATGCCAGCGTGGCAGCGGCATTGCTGGCAGTGCAGCGCGGTGCGCGCATTGTGCGCGTGCATGATGTGCGCGCGACCGTGGATGCGTTGAAGGTTTGGGATGCAGTGTATGGAGCGGCGTAGGTCGGGCTACGCCCGACATGGTGAGCATAGCCCACCCTACATATGTGGATTGGAGTGAATGGAGTGGTGGCGTGAGCAGAAAATATTTTGGAACAGATGGTGTGCGCGGCAAAGTGGGAGAGGATCCTATTACACCGGAATTTGTCATGCATCTCGGCTATTCCGCAGGCAAGGTGCTGACCGCTGCAGACTGGCATTTGTCGCAGGGCGAAAATCCTGGCGTGCTGATCGGCAAGGACACGCGCATCTCCGGTTACCTGCTGGAATCCGCCTTGCAGGCCGGCCTCATCGCCGCCGGCGTGGATGTGTTCCTGGCCGGGCCGGTGCCTACACCGGCAGTGGCTTACCTTACCCGCGCGTTGCGTTTACAGGCGGGTATCGTCATTTCCGCTTCGCACAATCCCTTTGAAGATAACGGCATCAAATTTTTCTCCGCTCAGGGCAGCAAACTGCCAGACGAAACGGAGCGCGCCATTGAAGCCGGACTGGAAACGCCGATCGTAACCATGCCTTCAGCTAGGTTGGGCCGGGCCAAGCGCATAGACGATGCGGCGGGTCGCTACATTGAATTTTGCAAGAGCAGCTTCCCGTATGAGTTTGATTTGCGCGGGCTAAAACTGGTAGTGGATTGCGCACACGGCGCGGCCTATAAGATCGCCCGCCACGTGTTTCACGAACTGGGCGCGGATGTGGTCGCCATCGGCGTACAGCCGGACGGCATGAACATCAACGATGGCTATGGCGCGACCGCACCGGCCAATTTGCAGCAAGCGGTTAAAGATCACAAAGCCGATCTGGGCATCGCCCTCGATGGCGACGGCGACCGTTTGGTGATGGTGGACGCGGCAGGACGTTTATATGATGGCGATCAGCTGCTTTACATCATCGCCCGGCACCGCCAAGCGCAGGGCACACTCAGGGGCGGCGTGGTCGGCACATTGATGACCAATCTGGCCTTTGAACACGCCATGCAGCGCATGAACATTCCTTTCGCACGCGCCAAAGTGGGTGACCGCTATGTCATGGAAACCATGCTACAAAAAGGCTGGCAACTGGGCGGCGAAAATTCCGGCCACATCATTTGCCTCGACCGTCACACCACGGGTGACGGCATCATCTCCGCGCTGCAAGTGCTGCACGCACTGCGCGACTATCAGCAATCTCTGGAAGATGCAACGCGCGACCTGCAGATGTATCCACAAGTGCTGATCAATGTAAAAGTGAAGAAGGGTGTTGATTGTCTCGATCACAGCCAGGTTAAGGCCGCAGTCGCTGATGCCGAGCGGACACTGAATGGTAAAGGCCGTGTGTTGTTACGTCCGTCCGGCACCGAGCCGTTGTTGCGCGTGATGGTGGAGGGCGAAGATCAGAAGCTGGTCGCTCAATCCGCACAGCGTATCGCCGAGGTGGTGCGTAAGCAGGCAATCAGCTAAATTCGCTGCGGTCAGAGGTGAAAGACGCAAGCGTGACGAGGTCAGTGCGTATCCGGAGCCGGTACTAGGCCGCTTACTCTGTGTCCGGGCTTGATACGATTCTTTGCAAACCAGCTTTTATTCATTTCCAGCGCATACAATGCATCGCCTTGGGCGCTGTGGATATTTGTAGTGTTGGGTTGCATTTCCTCGATGTTGAGGATGGCACCGTCAGCGGCAATGAAGGCGATACTTAGTGGCAGCGGCGTATTCTTCATCCAAAAGCTGAGCCTGCCAGCTTTGGGAAAGACAAACAACATGCCGCAATCCGGGCAAAGATAGTCGCGCTGCATCAGCCCGCGTTCGTGGCTTTGCGGCGTGCGTGCTATTTCTGCCTGGATGCGAAGCTGGCCTATATGCAGGGTAGTCGTCTCCGCCCATGCGGATGACAGAGTAAAGTAGAGCAGTGTAATGGCGTATATAAATTTCATCATGGACGCAGTTTATCAAATCGTGCGGCATCGTGCTTTGGGCTACAATCCTGTTGTTGAATTTTTCTCCCCATTTTGAATATGACCCCTGTCCTTGTGTTTGATATTGAAACCATACCCGACATCGCCGGGCTGCGCACGCTGCATGAATTAGATAGCGCTGTGAGTGATGCCGACGTGGCGGAGATGGCTTTTCAGATGCGCCGCCAAAAGACCGGCAGCGATTTTTTGCAACATCATTTGCATCGTGTGGTGGCCATTTCCTGTGCGCTGCGCGAGGGCGACAGCTTTCGCGTGTGGTCGCTGGGTGGGTTGGAAGACGACGAAGGCGCGCTCATTCAGCGCTTCTTCGACGGCCTCGAAAAATACACGCCGCAACTGGTGTCGTGGAACGGCGGCGGCTTCGATTTGCCGGTGCTGCATTACCGCGGCCTGATCCATGGCGTGCAGTGCGCGCGCTACTGGGACATGGGCGAGGACAACAAGGACTTCAAGTGGAATAATTACATCAGCCGCTATCACTCGCGCCACCTTGATTTGATGGACTTGCTGGCAATGTACACCGGGCGCGCCAACGCGCCGCTGGACGACCTGGCCAGGCTGATCGGCTTTCCCGGCAAGCTGGGCATGGATGGCAGCAAAGTGTGGGACGCATACCAGCAGGGCAAACTGAACGAGATACGCGATTATTGTGAGACCGATGTGGTGAATACCTGGCTGGTATTCGCGCGCTTCCAGTTGATGCGCGGGGTTTTTACGCGCGCGCAGTATGCGAAGGAATGCGAACTGGTGCGCAGCACGCTGGCCAAAGCAGACGAACCGCACTGGGCTGAATATTTGGCTGCCTGGCCGAAATCTGCAACCGCATGAACCCCGTCATCATTGAATCCCTCGACCACGAAGGCCGCGGTATTGCGCATGCCGAGGGTAAGGTAATTTTCATCGAAGGCGCGCTCACCGGTGAGCGCGTGACTTATTCCACCTATCGCAAAAAGACCAGCTATGAACAGGCGCAAGTCGACCAAATTCTGAAACAGAGTTTCATGCGCGTCGAGCCGAAATGCCAGCATTTCGGCGTGTGCGGTGGCTGTTCCATGCAGCATCTGGACGCGCGCGCGCAGGTCGCGGCCAAGCAGCGCGTGCTGGAGGATAATCTGCAGCGCATCGGCCGGGTCAAGGCCGAAATCATCCTGCCGCCGATCTATGGACAAGTGTGGGGCTATCGCCAGCGTGCGCGGCTATCGGTACGCCATGTGTTGAAGAAGGGCAAGACGCTGGTGGGCTTCCGCGAAAAGCAGGGGCGCTATGTGGCCGATATGCAGCATTGCGAAATTCTGCCGCCCAAGATAGCCAAACTGCTGCCGCTGCTGGGCGAACTGAACGAAAGTTTTACGATACGCGATGCCTTGCCGCAAATAGAAGTGGCGATTGGTGAGCATGTGGACGTGCTGGTGCTGCGCATCCTGCAAGCGCTCTCGCCTGCGGATGAAGAGGCGATTAAACGGTTTGCCGATACCCATCAAGTGCAGTTCTGGCTGCAAACCAAAGGGCCGGAAACCGTGCTGCCATTCTACCCGCTGGATGCGCCACCGTTGACTTACAGCCTGCCGGAATTCAACATCACCATGCCGTTTGCGCCTAGCGAATTTACCCAGGTCAATGCAGACATGAATCGTCTCATGGTGAGCCGCGCCATGCGCTTGCTGGATCCGCAGCCGCATGAACGCATTGCGGATTTTTTCTGCGGCCTGGGCAATTTCACTTTGCCCATCGCGCGTAGCGGCGCGCAAGTGCTGGGCATTGAAGGCAGCGCTGCACTGGTGAAACGCGCCGAGCAGAACGCCGCGTACAACGGCCTGGCAGGTAGTTCCCTCGCCCCCTTGGGGGAGAGCGAAGCGAGGGGCCGGGCTAGGGAGAGGGGTTACGCCGAATTTGCGGCAATGAATTTATTTGAGATGGACGAGGCAATGCTGGCTCAGCTAGGCCATTTTGATAAATGGTTAGTTGATCCCCCGCGCGATGGCGCAATTGAATTGATGAAATCCATCAATGCCGAAACCGCACCGCACCGCATCGTGTATGTGTCGTGCAGCCCGTCTACCCTGGCGCGCGACGCAGAGGTGCTGGTTCACCATAAGGGCTACATCCTGAAAGCGGCGGGCGTGATGAACATGTTCCCACATACTTCGCATGTGGAGTCGATCGCCTTGTTTGAACGGCAATAACAAATCTGGCCGTCATTCCCGCGAATATTTGAGAAAACCCATATTTCATGCGCCTGGCAGCCAGATGCCACCAGAACTATTGCTGCGATTCTGCTACGGCTTACTGTTTTACAACGTGCTCGTTTTCAACTTTTATTTTGTCGCCCGCAACAACGCCAGGGGCAGTTTCGTGGCGCAGGACGCGTTCTCCCCCGCTGTCCATTCTCACTGTCACGTCATAGACCTTGGTTTTTTTTACGGTCTTTTCGATCTTATTTCCGGCTATCGCACCGCCAACTAGGCCTACTACAGTCGCTATTTTTTGCCCACTGCCATCGCCGACCTGATTGCCGACCAAACCACCCGCTACGCCACCCGCCACTGCGCCCAGCCCCGAGCCTTTGCCTTCCAGCTCGATCTCATTGACGGAAACCACCATTCCGCAATTGCTGCAGGCAATTTTATGTGCAGGTGCAGCTTGAACCAACTTTTCCTGTGCAACCTGCTTGGGTTTGGTGACTGGTTTGGGTGTGGCTTGCTCCTTGGCTTTTTCTTCTGCCATGGCTGCTTTGACTTGCAATGTAATTTCTTGAGCAGTAGCGGCAGCAGCTTGCTCCTTGGTTTTTTCTGCTTCCAGGGCTGCTTTGACTGCTGCTGCGATTTCTTCACTTGAAGGTTTTTGCGAACAGCCGCTGAATGCAAGCAAGCAGATCAAGGAAAAAATGCCGAATGTGGTATTGCGTATTGTGAATGTGTTCAAAATAATCTCCTTAAAATAACGTCGGGGTGATGCCGGATTGCAAGCACGAAATCGGATCATTGCGAATGCTCGCAACTGAATTTGGCAGGCGAAGTTTTAACTATTGGCTATGTCACAATTAGCTGTTGTAAATCAGTAACGAATTGATTTAATTGAGGTTTAAATGCTTGCATATTTTATTCAACCTTATGATTTTAAACAAAAAATATTCTTTTGTTGTTGGAATCAACAGTTAACTATGACATAGCCTAACTATTTGATCTCGTGCCACCAAACACTCAGTTGCATATCGTACCATTTATCCCATTTCACCTGCCCACTAATGCTAACAATAAGTAGCGGGGTCAAAAAAGGCAAGAACAATTGGGGATAGAGCACGATTTTCTGAGCAACGAAATGATAAAGGCGACCATCAGGTCGCCTTTGTTCTGGATTCCGGCCTGACCGCAAGTCAGTTTATCTAGAGCCTGATGGAACTACTGATATGACTACTAGCCATCTGACTAGGCTGTCACAAGGCTATGCATAGCCATTCGGCTAAGTCACCAAAAAACGGTTACATAAGCCGCTGGTTAACGCTAGCCAAGTTGTTGGTTATGTCGCAGGGCAGAGGGATGATGAGCGTTAATCCCGCTCGCCGCTGAACGCCATCAGCAAGCTCAGCAAGTGGACGAAGATGTTGTAGATGCTCAGATACAGCCCCATCGTCGCCATCACATAGTTGGTCTCGCCGCCATTCACAATCCGGCTGATGTCGAACAAAATGTAAGCCGAGAACAACAGCACGGCAATGGCCGAGATAGTCAGCGACAGTGCAGGCACTTGGAAGAATAGGTTAGCCAGCGAGGCAACGATCAGCAGGATCAGGCCGATGAACAGGAACTTGCCCATGAAACTGAAGTCCTTCTTGGTCACCGTGGCGAAAGTCGCCAGGCTGAAGAAAATCAGCCCAGTGCCACCGGCTGCCATGCCGACCAGTTGCGCGCCGTTCTTCAAATTCAGCGCGACTTGCAGGATGGGCCCGAGGAACCAGCCAGCGACAAAAGTAAAGACGAGCAGGGCGACGATACCCCACACGCTGTTGCGCAACGCGCTCACAGCGAACAGCATGCCTATCATCGCGCCGAACATCAGCAGCGAACCCATGATGGGATTCTGCGCCAGGAACGAGAAGTTGGTCGCCATGCCGATGAATGCGCCGATCACCGTGGGAACCATGGTGATCGCCAGCATCATGTAAGTGTTGCGCAGGACTTTATTTTGTTCCAGCGACAGCGTGCCGATTTGGGTTATGGTTTGGTATTGCATACTTCCCTCCGTGGTTAAGCATTAAACAACAACGAGGGTAAGACTATCGAAAAATGGAAAAAGTTGCAAACTTGAATGCTTGATTTCCATAATTTCGTAGGGTGCGCAAGCGCACCCTACGTATGTCACTCTTGATTAAGAAATGAAATAAGCTAGACGGGCTTTTAGAATGAAGGGAGTTTCGGGTATCATGCGCTCTCTTCGGAAGCTTGGGTGAGCGGTTTAAACCAGCAGTCTTGAAAACTGCCGACGAGCAATCGTCCGTGAGTTCGAATCTCACAGCTTCCGCCAGAATACTGCTTTATCCCGTCCAATGACGTACACAAAACCCGCATAGAACATAGCTTCTTGCGGGTTTTTTGTTTCATGCCGTATATTCCCGTCTATTGCAATCTTGAGGGAATTGGGGGCATAATCTAGCAAGTTATGCCCCCAATGCGTTTTTTATGCCCCCAGAAAGGTGTTGACATGAAACTATCCGATACAGCAGTAAGAAAGGCGAAACCCCAAGCTAAACCCCGTAAAATGGGGGATGGCGGCGGAATGTACCTGGAGGTGATGCCAAACGGTTCAAAATATTGGCGGCTCAAGTACCGCTTTGGGGGCAAGGAAAAGCGGCTGGCATTGGGCGTATATCCTGACGTTACCCTTGCTGATGCGCGTGAGCGGCGTAATGAGGCGCGCAAGCTGTTGGCCAATGGCGGCGATCCCGGCGCGGTGAGGCAAACCCAAAAAAAACAAGCCAAGGTTGCAGCGGCGAACTCATTCGAGTTGATAGCCCGTGAGCTTCACGCATTGAAAACCCCGATGTGGTCAGCAAGCCATGCGCTTGACTGGATCAAGGGGCTTGAGCGTGAAATCTTCCCGCGCTTCGGTGATGCGCCCATTTCTAAAATTGATGCGCCCACCGTGTTGGATGCGATCCGTGCAATCGAAGGGCGCGGGGCGCATGAGATAGCGGCGCGGACATTGCAGCGGGTGCGGGCGGTGTGTGCTTACGCAATCGCAACAGGCCGCGCACGGCATAATCCGGCGGCGGAAATCAAAGGCGCACTTGCCCCCCAGCCGAAGGTTAAACACTTCGCGGCCTTGACTGAAAAAGAGTTGCCCGACTTCCTGCGCGCTGTTGCCGCCTATCCCTGCTATCCGCTTACCAAAGTTGCCACGCGCCTGCTGATGCTGACCTTTGTCCGCACGGGCGAGATAAGGGGCGCGAAGTGGTGCGAGTTTGATTTTGATGCGGGTGTGTGGGTGATACCCGCCGAACGCATGAAAGCCCGTGAGCCGCATACCGTGCCACTATCCAAACAAGCCATAGAATCCTTGGCGGAACTACACCCGCTAACAGGGCATGGCGAGCATCTATTCCCTAGTCGCACGGGTAATGGCAAGGTAATCAGCGAGAACACCGTGCTGAAGGTTATAGAACGCCTGGGCTACAAAGGCCGCATGACGGGGCATGGCTTCCGCTCTATTGCTTCCACTTACTTAAACGGCGTGGGCATGATCCGGCCTGATGTGATCGAAGCGCAACTAGCCCACGCGGAAGGCAATGCAACGCGAGCGGCATACAATCGCGCCGATTACATGGAATACCGCACCGCCATGATGCAATTCTGGGCGGACACGCTGGACGCTATGCAGGCGGGCAAGAAGCTGCCAAAGTGGACAGAATATGAGCCGCACGATTTGGACTATCGGGCGGCGCAAGTGATACCGATGCACCGGACAGCATAACAGTTATCCACGCCTAGCCCGACGGGGCGAACACGGGCAACCCTAGCCCGCTGGCGTGGGTTCTATTTAGGGGCATGAAAGGGGATATGTATGGAGATACAACAGGATTGGGATAAATCTAAACTAAGTGATTATTTGCTAGGTGATTATTGGCAACCAAATCAAGCTTTTTTTATTTTAGCTGGCTTTGATTGTTTTTGGGATAGTAGGATGGGGTCCAGCCTAGTTCTATTGGATCATATGGCGTTTATGAATGCCGCCAAGGTTGGAGACGATGGCGGTTTGAGAGCAGAACTGGCATTGACGGATGGTGAGCTTCAAGTTGATCGACTTCGGGATTTTTGGCACGCTGGTAGTCCTCGGAATTTAAGTCACTTTGAGAACCACGAGACGCCTGCATTCTTTATCGAGTGGGCCTTATCAAAACGCTTCCGTCCCGATTGGTTGGATTGGGCAATTGAGCGCGATCTATATATTCCAAAGCAGGGAACAGCAAACCATATCGCCACTGCTGACATTTCCGAAAGCGGCATTGATACCATCTTCGACAAAGCAAGCCCGAACTATCCGCCTGAATTGGATGCAGCCTTGCAAGCATGGCGGGCAGTAACTGCGACCGAAGGCAAGGGCAAACCTAAAGCGCGTATCAAGGTATGGTTAGATGAGAATGCAAAAGAATTCGATTTGTCAGACGAAGCAAAAAAGCGCATCGCAACCGTGGCAAACTGGGACAAAAAAGGTGGCGCAACACGCACCAACTAAAAATAACTTACCCACCCATTAAAACCAATGGTGGCGTGGGTTTGAGCGAACCTACCCACCCATTAAAAAACTAACCCACCTACTCATACTCACCTATTCAACAGCTACGCCATGTGAATAATGCCTTGTCATGTGCAGGGCAATTCAGCCCCGCGCTATCCAATAGAAAGGAAAGCAATCATGGCGAACGCAACGCAACAAACCCTACCATACCCCGCGCAGTTTTACCGACTCCCAACCCTCAAAGCAAAGCTGGGCATATCCGGCTCGCATATCTGGGGCATGGTGAAGGCTGGCAAATTTCCTAAACCAATCAAACTCTCTGAAAACGTCACCGCATGGAACGCGGCGGACGTGGAAGCGTGGGCGCAATTACGCATTGATGCCAGCAAGGGGGTGTGAATATGCACACTTCAATAAAAAACCCCACTGGTGGGCGGGGCAGACTGACATCATCACGGATGAGCAGTTGCCGCGAGGCTAACCGTTCTACGCAATTCAATCAAGGCCGTTTTAACAAAGCCGCGCTACCTGCACCCGTGGCGATATTGCAGCGACTAGGGATAAAGCAATGCCGTGCCAACGCTGGCGGTTACATGCAGATTGCCTGTCCTTTCCACAAGGCTGGCGAAGAAAAAAATGCCAGCCTATCCATGCACAATGCTAATGGGAACTTCCGATGCTTTGCTTGTGGCGCGCACGGTGGTGATGTGCTGAGTTTTTGGATGCAGCACACCGGGCAATCATTCAAGCAGGCCGCAACAGAATTGGGTGCGTGGGAGGTGAAGCCATGATGCCAACACGCGAACAAATCCAGCAAGCTGCGCGCAAGTTTTCCAGTAACGCAACACTGGCGAACCCCGACGAAAAAGCCCTGCACACCTACACCGACACGGCGGGCAATGCGCTGTACTGGCGCATCAGATTAAAGAACACTGGCACGGGCGAAAAGTGGATCAGGCCATTCCACCATGATGGCAATGATTTTGTGCTGGGTGAACCGCCTGCGCCAGAAAACGGGAAACCTCTTTATGCGCTGCACCTGCTGACTATTCGCCCCGATGCTTTGGTGTGGATAGTGGAAGGTGAAAAGGATGCCGATGCGCTGAACAAGGCTTTCAAGGCGTGGGCGGTGGATAGCCAGCACGTTGCCATGACAAGCGGCGGCGCAACGTCTGCCCCTGCTGCTGACTGGCAACCGCTGGCCGGGCGGCGCGTGGCGGCGTGGCCGGACAATGACGAACCCGGCGCGAAGTATGCGGCGGAAGTGTGCGAGTGCTTGCAGGGCATAGCGGCTTCGGTGATGACGCTGAATATTTCCGGCCTGAACCTGCCCGCAAAGGGTGATGCCTTCGACTGGTTACAGCGTGATGGCGTAAACTTTGATGCTTTGCTGGTGGTGTTGGACTTGTCGCGGCATAGCACGGCACAGGAAACGCAACAGGAAGGCGTAGAGCCGACACAACAGGCCGCAACACTTCCGGCTGACACCAAAGCCGCACAGGACGAAAACGAAGAGCTACAGCGCGAAATAGACGCACTGGCCGCCATGCCATTACTCAAGTATGAGCGTACCTATAAGGATCAAGCCAAGCGGCTGGGCATACGCGCTGCTGTGCTGGATAAACTGGTGCAGGCGGCACGATCTGGCGAGAGTGAAGAAGGCGCGGCGATGTTCCCGGAAGTGGAGCCGTGGCCTTCACCTGTTGACGCTGGCGCGGTGTTGTCTGAGTTGTCCGAAGGCTTCCGGCGTTATGCGGTGCTACCTACCCATGCGGATGATGCGCTGGCCTTGTGGTGCGCATTCACTTGGTTTTGTGAGGTATCGCATATTGCGCCATTGCTGGTGATCCGTAGCCCTGAAAAGGGATGCGGTAAATCCACTCTGCTGAGTATCATTAAGCGGCTGGTGTATCGCCCGTGGGCATTGTCTGGAATTAGTGCGGCTGTGCTGTATCGAGTAGCGAACAGACACCGCCCCACGGTGCTGATAGATGAAGGCGACACATTCCTGAATAATGAGAATCAGGATTTGCACGGCATTATCAACAGCGGCTACAGCAAGGATGCGCCCTATTTCTGGCGATGCGTGGGTGACGATCACGAACCGAAAGGCTTTTATGTTTTCAGTCCAAAGGCCATAGCGTTTATCGGACACACCCGCGACACCCTGCACGATAGAGCGGTGGAAGTTGAATTGCGGCGCAAGATGCCACACGAAGAGGTTGCGCGGTTACGCCATGCGGACGGCGGCGAACTCGACACCCTGGCGCGCAAGCTGTCACGTCTGACGGCGGACAACCTTGCCGCCTTCGCTGCCATGCGCCCCGCTATGCCGGAAAGCCTGCCTGATAGACAGGCCGACAATTGGGAACCATTGCTTGCTATTGCGATGCTGGCGGGTGATGCGTGGGTGAAACGTGCAACAGATGCGGCACTGGCACTGACTGGCAGCAAGGCGCAATCTGCCCCGGTATCGGTGGGCGTGGAATTGCTCACGGACATACAGCACATTTTCGAGAGTAAGAGCATAGGCAGAATCCGCACGGCTGAATTGGTGCAGGCGCTTTGTGACGATACAGAGGCCGGATGGCTAACCTACAATCGCGGTCGGCCTATCAGTCCGCGACAAGTAGCCAAGCGCTTGGCCGAGTACTCGATCAAGCCAAAGACGATCCGCTTAGGCTATGGTGACACTCCGAAGGGTTACGAACTGGCACAGTTTCAGGATGCTTTTTCTCGCTATCTTTCCCCTCCTCCAGAAAATGGCGTTTTATCCGCCACACCGCCACAACCCAATAACCACGCGGCTTTGAGTGTTGCGGATAATCCGCCACAAAACCCCATCCGCAACACATACGCAACGCTGGAACCAGCAGATCGGAAGAGCACACGTCTGAACTCCAG
>CAMTXD010000077.1:0-3004 GCA_947085625.1 uncultured Gallionellaceae bacterium
CGACCCTCAACGAGGGCACCCTGCTGTACATGCCGGCGTCGCTGCCGGGCATGTCGGTGACCAAGGCGGCCGAACTGCTGCAACAGCAGAACCGCATCATCAAGAGCTTCCCCGAGGTCGAGTCGGTGTTCGGCAAGGCCGGCCGCGCCCTGACCGCGACCGATCCGCCGCCGCTGGAGATGTTCGAGACCGTCATCAACCTCAAGCCCGAGTCCGAGTGGCGTCCCGGCATGGACATAGATAAATTGATCAAGGAGCTGGATCAGGCACTGCAATTCCCCGGCGTGTCCAATTCCTGGACCATGCCGATCAAGGCGCGCCTCGACATGCTGGCCACCGGTATCCGCACGCCGATCGGCATCAAGGTGTTCGGCAAGGATCTGGGGGAAATGGAAAAACTCGCCAAGCAGATCGAGGCTGTGGTGAAACAAGTGCCCGGCACTACCTCCGCCTACGCCGAACGTCTCACTGGCGGCTTTTACCTCGATATCGTGCCGGATCGCGCGCAATTGGCTCGCTACGGCTTGTCGGTCGGTGAAGTGCAAGACGTGATTGGCACCGCCTTGGGGGGCGAGATGGTCACTACCATCGTGGCGGGGCGCGAACGTTTTGGCGTGACGGTACGCTATCCGCGCGAACTGCGCAGCGATCCCGAGCTAATTGCCCGCGAAGTCCTGGTGCCGACGATGGATGGTGCCATGATCCCCCTCGGACAACTTGCGCGAATCGAAATCACCAAGGGCGCGCCCGGCATCCGCACCGAAAATGCGCTGCTGTCCGCGTATATTTTTGTGGACATCCGCGACCGCGACATCGGCGGCTACGTAGCTGAAGCGCGTAAGGCGGTCAATGAGCAAGTACAGTTCCCGCCCGGCTACTACGCCACCTGGAGCGGTCAGTTCGAATACATGGAGCGGGCGATTGAAAAGATGAAGATAGTGGTGCCGGTCACGCTGTTGATTATCTTCCTGTTGCTCTACCTGAACTTCAAGCGCCTGACTGAGACGCTGATCGTGATGCTGTCGGTGCCGTTTGCGCTGATCGGCGGCGTGTGGCTGATGTGGCTGTTGAACTACAACATGTCGGTCGCGGTCGCGGTGGGTTTCATTGCGCTGGCGGGCGTCTCCGCGCAAACCGGTGTGGTGATGCTGATCTACCTCGACCATGCCTGGGAGCAAGTGAAAGTCAAGTGCCGAGAATCAGGACGCGCCCCGCACGCGTCCGACCTCTACGAGGCGGTGATGGAGGGCGCGGTGGAACGGGTGCGACCGAAGATGATGACGGTGGTGACCATCATGGCGGCCCTGTTGCCGATCTTGTGGAGCACCGGTACCGGATCTGAAGTGATGAGCCGCATTGCCGCGCCGATGGTAGGTGGGATGGTTTCGTCGGCGATGCTGACCATGCTCGTTATTCCAGCGATTTATGCGCTGGTCAAGGAGCGGGCGTTATTCAGGGGCAGCAAATGAGCTGGCGGGTTTTTTATAAGGTGAACAGGAGAGAAGATGATGAGGCATTATTAAGGGTACCTCTAAAAAGGTGTGATCCACGCATTAGTCATGCTGGTGATGACGTTGGGGATGCTGGCGGTTGGCTGGATGGATGGAGTATGGCAATATGGATAAGGGGCATGGCGGAGATCGCGCAGATCACGCGCCCGCAGCGCCCGGCGTTGCGCAGCCCGGCAACAAGGGCGCACCGCAGGATGAGCATACGCACGACAAATAAGTTTTTGTTAATTAACCAAGGAGCGCAGTAATGAAAAAATTGAATAGCGCGCCCACCCTCAATTTAAATCAAAAAGGAATAATCATGAAATACATACCAACTATGCTTGCTCTCTTGTCGATCGCCGCATTGAGCGCCTGCTCCAGTGTCTTCATCGGAAAAAAGGAAGGGTTCGACCACGTATCCCTCGCGCATGCCGATCAGGTAGCTAACTGCCAAACCAAGGGCAAAATCAATGTTTCCGTGATGGCGAAGATAGGCAAAATCCCGCGCTTCGAAAAAGATGTTGAAGACAATCTCTTCCAGATGGCGCGCAACAATGCGGTTGAAAATGGCGCAGATACCCTGGTGAAAGGTGAATCCAAAGAGCTGGGAACACGTACCTTTGAAATGTACAAATGCAGACCCTGATTCTTCTACGGTCGTAGCGCCCGGCAGGTCACGCATGACACGGCGCAGCCAGGCGTAAGGTCGAGGCCATTGGCTTTGGCCGTTTGCAGCAGCGAGTATCGGATAGCTACGCTAGCTCCGACCTACAAAAACCTTCGTAGTCCTGTTGGGTTAATGTGGCCCGCAGCCGGTCAGATTTTCTCGGTTTAGAGGTGCCCTTTAGACGCTTAACCGAGTGCCATTCGGGTCAGCCTCAATTGATTTTGCGGTTGGCTCCACGGGCTTTTAGCAAACCTACCAGCATCGCCACCGAAGCCGCCAGCAACAGACTGATGAGAGCGGCGGCGAAGAGCTTCTCGGACTGGCCATCGACGACTGCTAGCCAGCCCATGGTCGCCCGCCAGGAAAAGATCAAAGTCAAGAAGCCGGTTGTAATCAAAGCGGCCATTCGACTCCAGGCGAAACCGCGCGCGGCAAGCACGCCCCACAGAATCGTGAGCGCGCCAAACGTCCCGCCCATCATCAGCGCCGTCTTTGCCTTTTCCGGGTTCGACAAGTAGCCGGCCAACCCCACGAGAATCATGAACACGCCGTAGAGAATCAGCCAGCGAGCAATTTTATTATGTATAGTCATAACAGGAAACCCCTTTTTATTTCATTCATGGGACAGACTCCATTAATTATGTGGGTGGACGGGGGGGGTTACGAATCTAGGGCACCCTATAGTAAGCGCGCTATTGTTGACCCCTAGTCTTACTGTGTCAAAAAATGAAAACACCTGCTACAATTAAACCATTCCATGGTGGCGGGAGATTTGTGATGGTAAGTCTGAAGGAATTTGAAGATTATCTGGAGCATCTTTGCGGTGCATTGGGGCATATGGATC
>CAMTXD010000078.1:0-12085 GCA_947085625.1 uncultured Gallionellaceae bacterium
AAATTTTTCCCGCAACGCAGCAGTTGGGATGAAATCTGGATTTTTACTATGACAAATCGACTGTCCCAGGAAACCTCCCCAATGATCGCGACGCTAGCCGATCTTGCAAAGTTGGCAAACTACTCGCTCATGGACACTCTCAACTGCGATCCTGACGCGCAAGAAAACGGAGTCGACCACGCGCCGCGACAAGTCTTCACGGGCCACTATGTCACCGTAAATCCCACGCCAATCAAAGACCCCGAGTACGTCGCGCACAGCAAAAACTTTTTTCGCGAACTTGGCTTCGCCGACAGCATGGCACTATCGGCCGACTTCGTGCGCATGTTCTCCGGCGACATCTCGCACGTTCCAGAACCGATGCGCAAGGTTGGTTGGGCGTGTGGCTACGCACTTTCCATCTTCGGCACCGAATACTACCAGCAGTGCCCGTTCCAAACCGGCGACGGATACGGCGACGGTCGCGCAGTTTCCGTGCTTGAGGCCGTCATCAACGGTAGCCGCTGGGAAATGCAGCTGAAAGGTGGCGGCCGCACGCCATACTGCCGTGGCGCGGACGGTCGCGCCGTCTTGCGCTCGAGTGTCCGGGAGTTCCTGGCACAGGAGCACATGCACGCGCTCGGCGTACCAACGTCACGGTCTCTGAGTTTATACGTTTCGAAAACGGAGAAGGTCAAGCGGCCGTGGTACTCGGAGGGCTCGCGCTCGAACGATCCCGACATGCTTATATCGGAGGCAGCCGCCATCTCGACGCGCGTGGCACCGTCGTTCATTCGGGTCGGCCAACTCGAGCTCTTCGGTCGCCGTGCCCGCAAGCAGGAACACCCGCAAGCGATGGAGGAGCTCGAAAAAATTGTGTTGCACTTGATAGCTCGTGAGTACGCTGACGTCATCGACAAGAAACTCACCACCGTCGAAAAAGTGGTGCTGCTCGCGCGCGAGTTCCGCAGCCGCCTTACGTCGCTGGTGGCGAACTGGATCCGCGTCGGCTACTGCCAAGGAAACTTCAACAGCGACAACTGCGCGGCCGGTGGTTTCACACTTGACTACGGTCCATTCGGATTCTGCGAAGTGTTCGATCCGCACTACCAGCCATGGACGGGGGGTGGACAGCACTTCTCGTTCCTGAACCAACCAGTGGCAGCGGAACGCAACTTCCACATGTTCTGCACCGCGTTGCGGCCATTGCTGACGTCGCATCAGGACTCTCTGCGACAGCTCGACGAGATTCGAAGTGGCTTTCCGAAAGTGATGCAAGCGGAAATGGAAAAGATGTGGGCTGCCAAACTTGGACTAGTCACTTTTCACGCGGCGTTGTTCAGTGAGCTCGCAACGCTCATGCTGCAAACTCCTGTCGATTACACCATCTTCTTCCGCGAGCTCTCGATGCTACCTGACGACATAGCCCCACTCAAAAAAAGCTTCTACAATGACCCCGAAGGGATGGACAAGCGCTGGTCAGAGTGGCTCACGAAATGGAAATCGCTCATAGTCAGCGCCAGCGCCAGTATGAGCAACGCGAATGCTGCTCCGCCCGGCTCCCGTGAGGAGCTTTCTAGGCAGATGAAACTCGTCAACCCAAAATACAGTTTGCGCGAGTGGTTCCTCGTGCCTGCGTACAGCCAAGCGACTGCAGGGAACTACGCGCTAATTCGAGAGCTGCAGGAAGTTATGACGCAGCCATACGCCGAGCAGGCTAAGGACGTGGAGGAGAAATACTATAGGTCGAAGCCGTCTGAGTTCTTTGAGGTCGGTGGATTGTCGCATTTGAGCTGCTCGTCATGATTTTTCGAAAACTGATCGGCCTTGCTGAGGGAGATGCCTCTGCCGAAGAGGTGGTCGCAGCCTACCACGAGCGGACAAAACACCACTTCCACCGCTACGTCGCCGCGCTTGGCTATATGGACTGGGCGACGCAGCCCGATCCGTTTCGGCGCTACGCGGGAGCGGATCTCGTTCGTCTCCCTTTGCCCAAAGCAGGCCGCCCGCTGCTCTATTGGCAGCTCTATGCGAGCGAGTATGCCAGCGCTGCCGTGCCGCCGATGCCACTGTCGTTGGCGTCGGTCTCGCTCTTTTTCCGCTACGCACTATAGCTGACGGCATGGAAGCAATCGGGTGATACCTCGTGGCCGTTGCGCGCCAATTCATCGAGCGGAAATCTTCATCCGACCGAGGGCTATGCCCTACTGCCTGCGCTTGACCAGATCGGCGATGCGGCCGCCGTGTACCACTATGCGCCAAGGGAATCTGGCGTCTCGGCAGCCAATGGAAACTGAGCCTCGAAGCGCGCGTGTTCGCCGGCATTCCGGAAACCGATGCATTTTTCAGTATGCACCGCGACGATTATCTCCAGCTCGAATTGGCGCGGTATTTTTAGAAGGTGCGAGCAGGCGATCCTGCAGAAAAAAGTGCAACTACCGAGGACAATGGCGCGAAAATTATCCAACGACGAACGACGTCGTTCTCTCCAGTCAGCGCCGCCACAGCCTAGCTCTGCCTAAATCGGTGCGCGTAGTTTCGCCCCACGCTGAGTGTACGCTTATGCCCGTGGAGATGAAGCGCGTAATTCCCCCGAAAGTCGTGGGTGCCCCGGGCGATGGCCGCGACCTTGACGATCGCATTGCGATGGATGCGCCAAAAGCGTTCGGGATCGAGCGCGGCCTCGAGTTCTTTCAGGGACATGCGGATGATCCATTCCTTGTTCCGAGTGACGACCAGCGTGTACTTGTCGGATGCTTGGAAAAAATCCACCTCGTCGACCGAAACCATTACGAGTTCATTCTGGAACGAGGTTTGCAGCCACTGGAGGTAGCCCGCCTTCGACCGCAGTTGTTCGGACAGTTTCACGATCAGCTGGGACAGGTCCGGCGGTTCTTTGGCAAGACACGATCTCAGGCGCGCGACAGTTTTTTCCAGTCGCTCGCGGCTGACTGGCTTTAACAGATAATCAACGGCGGCGCTCTCGAAGGCCTGGACCGCGTATTGGTCATAGGCAGTGACGAATACGACGTGGCAGGGTGTTGCCATTCGACCCGCCACTTCGAGGCCGCTCAACACCGGCATCTTGATATCCAGAAAGGCAATGTCGGGGTGGAATTCATCGATGATATCCAGGGCTTTGCGCCCATTGTGTGCCTCTTCCAGGATACTTAGTTCCGGCCAACACTGTCCCAGTTGCCGCCGCAGAAACGCACAAAGCTGCGGTTCGTCATCGGCTATGATCGCGGTCGGGCGCTCAGTTTGCATCAAGTCGGTTGCCCGGCGACGGTGTCTACGGGGATCGTCAATCTCACCCTCAGCCCGCGTGGCTGGTTAGGCAGCATTAGCAATTCCGCGCGTCGCGGGTAAAGCGCTTCCAATCTGGCGCGAACGTTGGCGAGCCCCACGCCGTGCGCGCTATTCGGGGATATTCCCATGCCTGTGTCACAGATTTCTATCACCAGCGCCCGACCTTCGTGACGCGCCCGGATTGCCAATTCCCCGCCGTCGGCGCTGGGTTCGAGGCCATGCTGGATGGCATTCTCGGCGAGCGGCTGAATGAGCAACGGCGGAATTCTGAAATGATGCAGTTCCACCGGGATTTCGAGGGTGTAGCGCAATCGTGCGCCCATGCGCACCGACTGGATGTCGAGATAGGCGAGCAGCATTTCAATTTCCTCTTTCAACGTGACGTAATTCGAGCGGGTACTTTGCAGCGATGCGCGTAAATACTTTGTGAAGTTCTCCAGCATCTGCTCGGCTTTTTCCGGCTTGTCCGGAATGAGGCTCAGGATATTGGATAGCGTGTTAAACAGAAAATGCGGCTCGATCTGTGCTTGCAGCATCCTGATGTTGGCCTCGGTCAAGCGTTGTTCATATACCGCGCGCTCCAGCGCCTCCTGGCGCAGGGCAAGCGCTGTCTCGGCGATGACCCCACGCGAATAAAAGTAGTAGGAGATGATGGTGCCGAACACGAGCGAGATGGCGAGCGTCAACACTAGCGTGTTCGGGTGATCGGTCAACAGGCGTACTGGGCTGGTACCGTTGGCGATGCTGCCGATGAGAATGCCGAGCCCGGTACCTAAGGGGATGGCGATGATGGATATCTTCCAATCCAAGCGCGTTACGCCGCGGATGACCTTCAGGATGCGTGACAAAAGAAAAATCGACAAGCCTATGGAGAGCGAGTATCTAAAACTGGACCAAAACTGGAATCCGGGTACAGGCGTCAGCAATACCGCAATCAGTGTCGTGAAGACGAGGATCAACGCCAGCTCCTTGCCAAAGGCGGAGAGCAGCACGAAGGGATTTACGCTTTGTCCGCGCCCATTTTGGATTTTCATACACCTCCACGGCCTTTTCTCGAGTTTCGTTACCATAAATTGTAGCACTGCGGGGCCATGTCCACCAAAAGAGAGGCGCGCGGGCCGGGGTCAAAACGATGCTTGCGCGGCGAAATAGACGATTCGATCTTCCGGCAGCGATCGGTAGGCCGAATCGCGTTTGCCGCCAAAAGCCCGAAGCCCGGCATCGATGCGATAGCGATTACCTTCGTAGCCAAAAGATATCGTAACAACCCGGCCACCATCCTCGGGCGTATACAGGAAATCGAGCGCGGGCTCGAAGCTTCCGCCCTCTTGTCGATGGGAGAGACGCCACAATAGGTTCTTGCGCAACAGATTGGGGCGATCAAAGTAGCGCGTGCTATAAGCAATGTTCCCTTGCACGGCGGAATCTGGAATTCCCGGAGTTCCCAACAGGGCGGCTTGGCGGCGCGCCAGATCGATGACCTCACGCCACTCGTTTGCCGAATAAGCGCTCGGGTCGTACCAGGCTTCGCCGAGCACTGACACACCGGACACGCCGGTCCAGGTGAATCCCATAAGCGCTTTTGTCCCGTGCTTGAATGATCTCGATTCGAGAGGATCGCTGGACGCCAAGGGGTTGCCGGATGTCCCGATCAGGCGGTTGAAATTTTTTTCGTAACGCTGTTGATAAAGAAGTGACCCATGCCATTGCAAACCCTCGTCCGCTACCCGAGTGAATGCGGCTCCCGTCTCGAAACGATAACGCTCACTCACGCGTGCCACGGCGTGACTATCGGTATTGCCAGCGCGCAGGTAGTATTTCAACGCGAGCGACCCATCGTCCTTAGGTGCGCCCGCCTTGCCGCGGCCAGGGTTCGCAAATAGCACCATCCAAGCCGAGTCTTCCGTGAATTTCTCCCAGGCGATATAAGGCACGCCTTCGAGCGTAGTCGTGAACACCGCACGACGGTTCTCCTGCTGGATGACATCCAGCGGTCGGAAGCCGAACCCTACGTCCCAGCTCAAGATTTTCTTGCCGAGGCTGAGGCGCTGTTCAAACAACGTTGTTTCGTAGTAGATCTCGTTCACGATAATGTCGTTATCAGGTCTCGAATCCTCTTGGATGGTCGATCGGGCTGTTGCTACCAGATTGATGTCGGCCAGCTTTGAACGTAGCTCGACCTCTTGCCGCGAGCGATCGCGCCCAAAGTTTGTGGGCGACGCCGCTAGCGCAAAAGGGCTATTGGGGTAGTCGCGGTGGTATTCCGGGATCACCCGTAGCTTTAGCGCAAGGTCAGCGGAATAGGCGCTCAATGGCATGAGCCCTGATAGCAGAATTAACATGGCGCATCGCACGCTTACTCCTTAAGATCGTTGCGGGTGAGAAACATCGGGTTATAGAACTCGTCAGGAATTGCGCGGGACCGCCGCGAGAGATAGCGGATCACGGTTTCGCGCCCGGTCTGAATCTGATCGAGCAGTTTCATCTCCGCGACCTGGAGACGCCCATCCACCGGCTCAAGGCTAAAGGTCGCCTGTTTGGCGAGCTTGTCAGACGCCACGTAGAGGTCGGCTTTCACCGGCTTCGATCCCTGCCGCGAAAGATAAAGCTCAATGCGTTGATAGCTCACGCCTTTGCGCTGCGCGGTGAGATCCAGACGAATGCAGGGGATGCCGTTGATCGTGAACTCGCCCGCCACGATTCCGTCGTAGTCCTCGCTCCAGCTCATGGTAGCGATGTCGCCCGCCGAGGCATCGCCGAGCAGCTTCTGCATGGGCGTGATGCGGATCGGCCGTTGGCTCTGGGGCATGATCATCCAGAAGTCTTCTCCCAGCATGAGCACCTTTTGGCCTTTCTCGCTGGGCGACTGCATGATGACCAGCGAACGACGGCCGGGTTTAAGATAGACGGTGTAGCGGCGTTCTTTGTCCAAAGCGCCCGATTTATAGAACTTCACTTCGGTTTCCACTTGCAGGGCACCCGCAGGCATGCGGTAGGCGTCTGCTTGCGTAAGGAGTGCTTTAACGTCATCCGCATGGGCCACCGCAGAAAGCCCAATGAGCA
Source organism: uncultured Gallionellaceae bacterium (assembly GCA_947085625.1). GTDB lineage: Bacteria > Pseudomonadota > Gammaproteobacteria > Burkholderiales > Gallionellaceae > Nitrotoga. The sequence continues at coordinate 6,352 of CAMTXD010000078.1, forward strand.
AGGCGCCGAAAAGTGTCGCTTTATACATGGGCCAGCGCCTCGACGATGGGTTTGTCGGCTGCTTTGCGGCTAACAAACCATGCTGCGGCAATGGACAGGGCAATGATGAGCAGCGCCGTTATCCCATATAGCTCGGGCGAGAAGCTCACCTGAAAAGGGTATTCGACGGAACGCCCGGGCGGTGGAGGCATCTGGAAATTTGCGAACAGAAAAAAGATTGACACGCCAAACGCCACCAGCATGCCCAGTACCGTACCGGCCACTCCCAGCACCAATCCTTCCAAGGCGAATATGCGCACAATTTGCGATGGCAGCGTACCCAACGCCCGCAGTGTACCGATCTCGCGTGTACGCTCGACGACGGCCATGGCAAGCGTGTTAGATACGGCAAATAGAACCATGACTACTATCACCGTACCCAATAACCCGAAAATACGGTTGTACAGGCCGCGCACGGCATCGTAATAAAATGCCTTGTCGCGCCACGTCTGCATCGCTAGCTCAGGGTACAGACCGGCGACGATGCCGCGCATCGCGTCGGTCTCGTCCGTCTCCCGCAAATATATCGAAAGCGAACTCACCTTGTCGGTAACGAGCAGGCGTTGCGCCGTCGCGATATCCACATACACAAGTCGCTTGTCGATTTCCGGGACACCCATGGTTACTATGCCTCGTACCTTGACGTCTATCGCATTAAGGCTGCCTTCCGTCGTAGTCGAGAGCAGGGTAAGTCCTGTTCCTGGTTCAGCTTTCATTTGCTTGGCGAGTTCCGTTCCCAGCATGACTTCCAGCGCGGCGTCGGGCGCCGGTTTCGCGCTCAGGATACTACCTGCGACTACCTTCATCCCCGGCCCTTTGACGTAAAACTCGCCTTCGGGGTCGACACCCAATCCAACGAAAACGGACGTCTTGTCGCCGTTGCTGATCAAGCCTGAGAACTCCACGCGCGGCAGCGCCATGCGTATCCGGTTATTCATTTCCAGTTTGGTCTTGAAAGACGCGTAGCTCTCCAGCCCATACTGCATGGGCGTATCCTCGTCTCGGTCAAAGTAGTCTTTGTGCGCGAGTATCAAATGGCCGCTGTCTCGGGCCGCCATCTCACGCAATGATTCGTAGGTAAAGAGGGCGAAACCGCCCCCGACCAGCACACCGGCGGTTCCCACCGCCGCAATCATAATTGTGACAATAGATCGGCGCCGGTTGCGCAGAACGTTTCTGAATGCGAACACGAACCATTTCATTGCAGCACTCCGTCGCTCAGGCTAATTATGCGGTCACACTGGCTCGCCATACGCGTATCGTGTGTGGCAATAAGAAAAGTGATGCCGTTTGAACGGCCAAGCTCGTGCATGAGTTCAATGATTTTGTTGGCGGTGGCGCTATCCAGATTGGCAGTCGGCTCATCCGCGACCACAAGTTTAGGCGCCTTGACCAGGGCACGCGCAATCGCAACCCTCTGCCGCTCACCGCCTGATAGCTCATCTGGGCGGCGGCGTTCGAGGTCGGCCAGACCCACTCGGTCTAGCATGTGGCGCACGCTGTCGCGTCGCGCCTTGGGTGCGACCCCGGCCAGCAGCAAAGGGTACTCGACATTTTCGAACGTTGTCATCACCGGCACCAAGTTAAAGCCCTGGAACACGAAACCGATTTTCTCTCGACGGATCAGCGTGAGGTCACGCTGAGACAAACGGTCTGTGTCTTGACCATCGATCCAACAAGACCCGGCACTGGGCTGGTCGATCAAACCGCAGATGTTGAGCAACGTGCTTTTGCCGCTACCGGAAGGTCCCATCAAGGCGGCAAACTCTCCCTTATGGATCGTAAGCGTGACATCGCGCAATGCGTCAACTTCCGCCTGACCCATACGATAGGATTTCTTGATTCTCTCTAGGCGGATTAGCTCGGCACCTTGGTTGAGATTTGAGGGGTTGAGATTTGAGGACCTCACGCACCCAACTCCTTGAGGCGAGTGCGCGCGGCAGGTGCGTCCAGGCTTTCAGAATCGAGTTCCAAGAGGCGTTTCAAGTGATGCACTTCATTTTCACGTTTCTTTTCCGTCTGCTCAACGAACGCCGCTTGGAAATGGTAGCGTGCTTGGATCATTGGCGACGATACGGCAAAGAGAGAGCCCTTCATGGTTTCTGCCAATAGGCTCTTGGCGGCATCGTATCGATGGAAATATTTATCAGGTACTTTGAGGAAAGTGTTGATCGCTACCAGGCGCGTCTCGATACTCATCGGCACGGCTGGGCGCACCAAAATCTGGTCGTGTTCTGCACTAAGCAGCTTAAGCGCTTTATCGATCAGTTCCAGCCCCTGCTCTCCAAACCTAAGCTGGGTCCACGGCATCCATGCATGGTCCGCTTTGAGGGCATAGGTGGCGCCGTAGTACGCCATAAACAGAGGATTGCCAGGCTCCAATTCCGTCAGGTGCTTGAATTGCTCCCCAGCATTTTGGTTGTCATGCTCGCTGCCGCGCATCCCCTGTTCAAAAACCGCCTGGGCCTTGATGAACGCGTTACCGTTATCCTGCGCCAGCGTATTTAGGGGAAATGCTATGAGTAAACTTAGTGCAAAACCACATGCATCTTTGATCGATTTCGTCATTGTTACGCTCCTCATCCAAAAATTCGTAAGGTGAACTTTAAGGTGACGATAGAGACGGGCGCAACAGGTTTGCGACGAAACGCGTGGGGAGTGGATGAAACGCATAGGGCGCGAATGAATGGAGCTAGGAACGAGAGCGCCGTTCCTGGTAAGGTGGCAGCCCCGTTAAACCTGCCTATCCGGTTGATTGCCAAAGAGGTGATTCAATGCTAAATTTCCCGTATGGATCCATGCGGCTTCCCGATGAGGCTCCCAGAATTTTAGCGGGTTTTTCCTGATGACGCGGTTTGTGCAGGATACCTTGAACGCATGCGGTGGCCACACGGGTTTGCGAATAGCATGATTGGCAATCAAGTGGATAGGCAGGCGTTAAACAAGGGTTAAAATTCGGGTTACTCATTGGCGTCTTGATGGCGAGCATCGCCGTGTTTGCCGAGGCCGGCAAACAGCATGTCTTCTCCCCGACGATGTGGCTGGTCTTTGAAAGCGTTTATTACCTGCTGCAATTCGGCATGGTAGTTCACCCAAATGCAAGGCGCGGAAAAAATTTGGCACAAGTGGATAGGCACGAAATCAAAGGAGCCAGGCTCGAATTGTTTTTCACTGCCATCATCGTCTCATCATTGAACAGCATTGGGGGCTACCACCCAGCGCGTGTTCCGGCATTTGCCGAGGATGTTCCGATCGGCCAGGGACGGCACCCAGTGGGCGGCCTGCCCGCCGCCTACGTGTGCCGAAACCGTAGTTGCAACGCGCCGGTGACGAGCGCGCAGGCGCTCATCGAGTGCTGCACAGCATGACGAAGATTATTATGACGTTCCATCGTCTTTCACCCTTGTCGGGGGAGCCAAATATGCTGGAACGAACCGGCCTTCTTGAGGGAGATGCGTCTACCGCAGAGGTAGTCGCAGCCTACCACGAGCGCACAAAACACCACTTCCACTGCTACGCCGCCGCGCTTGGCTACATGGACTGGGCGACACAGCCCGATCCGTTTCGGCGCTACGCGGGAGCGGATCTCGTTCGTCTCCCTTTGCCCAAAGCAGGCCGCCCGCTGCTCTATTGGCAGCTCTATGCGAGCCCGAGCGTGCCGCCGATGCCACTGTCGTTGGCGTCGGTCTCGCTTTTTTTCCGGTATGCACTGTCGCTGACGGCATGGAAGCAATCTGGTGCTACCACCTGGCCGTTGCGCGTAAATCCGTCGAGCGGGAATCTTCATCCGACCGAGGGCTATGCCATACTGCCTGCGCTTGACCAGATCGGCGATGCGGCCGCCGTGTACCACTATGCGCCAAGGGAGCACGCTCTTGAACGGCGAGCGGTGCTCAATGCTACGCGGTGGAGCGAGCTGACTGGGTCTTTCCCTCAGGGGTCTTTTTCTGAGGGCTCCTTCTTGGTTGGTCTGTCATCGGTGCATTGGCGGGAAGCCTGGAAGTACGGTGAGCGTGCGTTCCGCTACTGCCAGCATGACGTTGGACACGCGCTTGCCAGCCTGCGTATCGCGGCAGCAGTACTCGGCTGGAAATTGGTACTCCTCGACAGCGTCAGCGATGCTACCCTCTCCAGTCTCCTTGGGCTAGACCGTGATGAGGATTTCGCGGCGGCGGAGCGTGAGGAAGCTGATCTGCTCGTGTTGATTTCACCGGATTTACCAGCACCGCTACTGACTGAATTTAAGCCGCTGACGGCGCATGGTGGTGGCGTGATGTGGCAGGGCAGGGCCAACACACTGAGCCCCGAACACAGCGTCGAGTGGCCCGTGATCGACGCCGTTGCGCAGGCGACACGACGCTGCGCAAGCGCGCCTATCAAGGAGGACTTCTCCGGCTTTCCCTCGGAGGATGCGCTGTTCGGGACACCTATCCGTCACGGCCTGCTCACCGCAGAGAGGGCCATTCTTGGTCGCCGCAGCGCAGTCGCGATGGATGGCTCGACGGCGATCTCGCGCACAGCATTTTTTCGCATGCTCGCCCGACTGATTCCAACACAAGAGCGGCGAACTATGCCTTGGGACGCGATCCCCTGGCGACCACGCATCCACATCGGGCTCTTCGTTCACCGCGTCGATGGCTTGGCACCTGGCATCTACGCGCTCGCCCGAGATCCGGACAAGGTCGATATTCTCAAGAGAGTGATGCATGCAGAATTTTGTTGGCAGCGCGTGTCCGGCTGCCCGCCAGGGCTCCCCTTGTATCTCCTCAAAGAGGGGGACTGTCGAGCGCTAGCGACCACCGTCTCCTGCGGCCAGGAAATAGCCGGCGATGGCGCCTTCAGCTTGGCCATGATCGCCGACTACAAGGACAGCCTGGCTACGTATGGCAGCGCGTTCTACCGGAACCTGTTCTGGGAGGCCGGCATGGTGGGCCAGCTGCTTTATCTTGAAGCCGAAGAGGCGGGCATCCGCGCTACCGGAATCGGCTGCTACTTCGACGATCCAGTTCATGCGGTCTTCGGCATCGAAGCACGCGAATGGCAAAGTTTCTACCACTTTACGGTGGGCGGCCCGGTTGAAGACAGTCGGCTTACGACCTTGCCTGCATACAATTTCGAGGGAGAACAATGAGCATGGCTGATGAACTCAACGATCAAAAGGGTTTTTTGACGTGGGAAGAATCGGCGGCAGTATTAGAAACTGATGCAAAGCAGGGTATGGCCCGCGCGCAACGTTTACTGTCTACGCGCTACTTGCGCGGCCGTGGCGTACCTAAGGACGAGGTCATCGCTTTTTATTGGATGCAGCTCGCCGCACAACAAAATTATGCCACGGCCCAGCGCAGCCTGGGCGAGTTTTACGAAAACGGCTCGGGTATTACGCTGAACATTAGCATAGCGTCTTATTGGTATGGTCTCGCAGCACTGCAAGGCGATTCCATTGCCAAAAAACATTTGCAACGACTTGCGCAGACTAATACGTTATTTTAAAAATCAGCTAATCCATGCAACCACGCTTATCCGGTTGTCACATACCCGAACAAAATACCTGAAGGGCACCTCTAAAAATCCATATTTCATCTCAACTACGGCGTTGCGATAAAAATTTCTTGCTTATATATCAAACATATACTGCGCTGCGAAATTTTCATCGCGCCTTGTATTTGAGCGAACTATGAATTTTTAGAGGCGCCCT
>CAMTXD010000079.1:0-7695 GCA_947085625.1 uncultured Gallionellaceae bacterium
ATGTTAAGTCCGAGTTTGATCATATTTTCTGTAGGGCACCTCTAAAAATCCATATTTTAGTTCCGGCATAACCTAAAGATTAGCCTGCACAGCAACTTCGTTGTATCTCAATTACGGCGTTGCGATAAAAATTTCTTGCTTATATATCAAACATATACTGCGCTGCTAAATTTCTATCGCGCCTTGTATTTGAGCGAACTATGCATTTTTATAGGTGCCCTGTAAATCCCTTATCAGTTCGCGCGTATGCAAAATCTTGCCAGCGAGATGATGATTCAGCAACATGCGCATCAACTGTTTGCTTTGCTGCGCGCTGGTGGCGTCGCTATAATCATCGGCAGCCATGTCGCGCAGAGTCTTGCCCAGCACGGACATTCCCTCGGGAGTATTTCCCGTATCGCGAACTGCGCCGTGCTCAATCGCATAGCGATAGGTTGCAGCCGGATCTATAGTCTTATCACTACCCGCTTCATGTTCCAGCAACAGCGCATAGCCCAGCTCCTGCAATAGATGCTTCTCAAAACAGCGCAGGATGGCTGCATGATTTTCTTCATGCGCCAGCCTGTGCAAGGTGAGCTGATAATAATCGAATAATTGCTCGTGCGGATCATCGCGCACCATCAGGTTGAGCAATAACTCATTCAAATAGAACCCGCACAGCAGCGCCTTCCCTTGCAACTGCGGTTGTCCACCCTGCCACTCAGCCTTGTGCAAAGTCCGCAGTTCATGCTTGCCGAACCAGCTTAAGGCCAAGGGCTGAAAACCCATCAACAGCCCGCGCAACGCCGACCTTGGCCGCCGCGCACCGCGCGCCACCAGCGCCACGCGCCCATGCTGGCGACTGAGCACTTCAATAATCAAACTGGTCTCGCGGTAGGGATAGCTGTGCAGCACAAATGCCGGTTGTTCTTCCTGTCTGTGTTTATTCGATTGCAAGCCTAACCCCTCCCAATTGACCCCTCGCTTACGCTCTCCCCTTGTCAGGGGAGGAGCAAACTGTGGACATCTCCCCTGACAAGGGGAGAGCGTAAGCGAGGGGTCAACTGGTAAGGGTTGATTTATTCATACCCCAAAGATTTCAGCACACGCGCATCGTCTGCCCAGCCACTGCGCACCTTGATCCATACTTCGAGGAATACTTTGGCGCCAAACATTTTCTCCATATCCAGGCGCGCCTGGGTGGCGATTTCTTTCAGCTTCTCGCCATTTTTTCCGATCAGCATGACCTTGTGCGCGTCCTTGTCCACCAGAATAGCGGCGTGAATGCGGCGCAGCCCGCTGGCTTCCTGTTTGAATTGCTCGATTATCACGCTGACCGAATAAGGCAATTCCTCGCCGGTGAAACGGAATATTTTCTCGCGCAATATCTCGGCCGCGAGAAAGCGTTCATTGCGGTCGGTGATTTCATCTTCCGGATATATTTTTTCCCCCTCGGGCAGAAAGGGGCGTATCGCATCCAGCAAGGTATCCAGTTGCTTATCCTTTCTGGCGCTGACCGGCACGATGGCAGCAAATTGGCGTTCTTTGGCGATATCCTGAATAAACGGCAGCAACTCGGATTTGTCCGACATGACGTCCACCTTATTGATGACCAGCAGCACCGGCGCATGTTTTGGCAACAGCTGCATGACTAGCCGGTCACGCTCGTCGAAATGCCGCGCCTCTATGACGAACAGAACCACATTCACATCGCGCAGGCTGCTGCTCACCACACGGTTCAGGCCGCGATTCAGCGTGTTCAGATGTTGCGTCTGAAACCCCGGCGTATCCACGAACACGAATTGAGTTTGCTCTTCGGTCAAGATGCCGGTAATGCGATGGCGCGTGGTCTGCGCCTTGCGCGAGGTGATGCTGACTTTCTGCCCGATCAGGTGATTGAGCAGGGTGGACTTGCCCACATTTGGGCGGCCAACGATGGCGATGAAACCGCTGTGGAATGGAGGAGTGTCGCTCATGGTTTCAGTTGTAAGTAGGCCGCTTCGGCGGCGATCTGTTCCGCAGCGCGGCGGCTGACTCCTTCGCCACGCGTAGTGAGTTTCAATTGCGCGATTTCACATTTAACCTGAAATCTCTGTGCATGCGCTTCACCGTGGGTCGCAATCACGGTGTAAGCTGGCAACGCCAATTTCTTGCCTTGCAGGTATTCCTGCAACAGGGTCTTGTAATCCTTGCCCAGCGTCTGCTCATCGGCCTGCGCGATGAAGGGCACATAAAGATTCAGCACCACCTGCTCCGCCGCCGCAAACCCGACATCCATAAACACCGCGCCGAATATGGCCTCTAGTGCATCGGCGAGTATGGACGGGCGACGGAAGCCGGCACTCTTGTGCTCCCCTTCACCCAGCAGCAACAATTCGCCCAAATTTAGTTGCTGCGCCAGAATGACCAATGTCTGCTGGTTGACCAGGTTGGAACGCAGGCGCGACATGTCGCCTTCTGCCAACTCAGGATGAGTGCCATATAGATGTTTTGCGATGACGCAATTCAACACACTGTCACCCAGAAATTCCAGGCGCTCGTTGTGTGATGCGCTGTGGCTGCGGTGCGTCAGCGCACGCTGCAGCAACTGTGGCTGCGTAAAAACATGGCCGAGCTGACGGCACAACGCATCGCGGCTCATGGATTTATCGTGAAACTCGCATAGCGATAACCAGCGACTTGCCCGCTTGCGGGCTTAGTCGAATGGCTAGTCGTTCCATCAGTCTTTGCCTCGGCTCCGCCCCCCTCGCTTCGCTCTCCCTACTAGTGAGAGAGGGCCGGGGTGAGGGGAACGGGCATTCCATTATCAGGAGCGGCATATTTGTCATGCCCGTTATTTGGTTGAGCTGCTCGGGTTGAATTCGAGCACCAGGCTGGCGTTGCCAGCCAGCGGTATTTTTACCGAGTAGCTGGCGCTCAGCAACAGGCCGCTGGCATCCTTTTTAACATAGAGATCCTTCGCCGTGACCAGCTGGATGTTATTCACCATAGCGCGCGTGCTGAACGAATTACGGATGGTACTTGCTGGAGCATTCTGCATTTCCGGATCCTGCGTAATTGCATTAAAAATATGCTTGATTTCCGCATTCTGCACATACGCCGGGATTATCTTCATAGCGCTAATGCCTGCGAATATCAGCACCACTACCCATATCAATAGCCCCGATAAACTCACGCCACGCTGCCTGCTTGCCATTGCTTTCATCATGCGCCCCCTCAACTTTAGTTAATGGATAAACCTATGCGCTTCAAATCACCAAAATTCATCCAGATCATGAACGCCTTGCCAACTATCATTTTATCCGGCACGAAACCCCAGTAACGGCTGTCGCGGCTGTTGTCGCGATTGTCACCCAGCATGAAATAATGCCCTTCCGGCACGGTGCAGCGTACTTCTTCTTCGTGGTAAGCACAATTCTCGCGGAACGGGAATTCCGCCACTGCGCCCGGATTAATCCCTGGCGCATCCGGATTGAGCAGCACGGGATATGCACGGCCAGCCAGATTTTCGTTGTAGCGTTCGGTATGCACGAAGTTCAGCGCGGCTTCCACATAGTTAAAATCACCGTCCCGCTGCTGCTCCTGCAACACGCCGTTCAAGTATATTTTTTTGTTGCGGTAGGCAATATCGTCGCCGGGCAGTCCGATCACGCGCTTAATATAAGCCAGCGAGGGGTTTTCCGGATAGTGAAACACCATCACATCGCCGCGACTGGGGGAATTGAGCTCGACCAATTTATTGCCGACGATAGGCAGGCGAATGCCGTAAGTAAACTTGTTGACCAGGATGAAATCGCCCACGTGCAGGGTGGGGATCATCGAACCGGATGGGATCTTAAACGGCTCGACCAGAAACGAGCGCAACAAAAACACCGCCAGGATCACCGGGAAGAAGCTCTTGGAATATTCCACCCACCACGGCTCTTTAGCTGATGCCGCGCGTTTCGGCTGCAACACCAGGCGATCCAGCAGCCACACGCCGCCGGTGACCAGCAGCATTACAAACATGATTAAAGCAAAATTCATTCTGGTTCCAGTCTGTACGTTATTTCAATTACCACAGGAAAAGCCGGGGGGACATCTTCTCACTTTGCAAAAGGGGGCCGAGTCTTCCCCCTTTGTAAAAGGGGGACTGAGGGGGATTTCGCACCTGCCGCCACCGCAAATCCCCCTACCCCCCTTTTACAAAGGGGGGATACCTCATTTATTTGTCACCCACCTGCAAGATAGCCAAAAACGCTTCCTGCGGGATTTCCACATTGCCCACCTGCTTCATGCGTTTCTTACCGGCCTTCTGTTTGTCCAGCAATTTGCGCTTGCGCGATATATCGCCACCGTAGCACTTAGCCAGCACGTTCTTACGTAGCGCCTTGACATTCTCGCGCGAGATGATGTTGGCGCCAATTGCTGCCTGGATGGCCACATCGAACATCTGGCGCGGAATGAGCTCGCGCATCTTGGCCGCCACTTCCCGGCCACGATACTGGCTGTTGCTACGGTGCAAAATGATGGACAGCGCATCCACTTTCTCGCCGTTGATCAACATGTCCACCTTCACTACATCAGCCGGACGATATTCCTTGAACTCGTAATCCATCGAGGCATAGCCGCGTGAAACTGACTTCAGACGGTCAAAAAAATCGAGTACGATTTCTGCCATCGGCAATTCGTAGATCAACAATACCTGCTTGCCGTGGTAACTCATGTCCAGTTGTGCACCGCGCTTTTGCGTACACAGCGTAATCACCGCGCCGACATATTCCTGCGGCATATACAGGTTGACTGTAACAATGGGCTCGCGGATTTCCTCGATCTTGGATGGATCGGGCATCTTGGACGGATTATCCACCACCAACACCGTGCCGTCGCGTAGTACCACTTCATAAATTACCGTGGGCGCGGTGGTAATCAAATCCATGTCGAACTCGCGCTCCAGTCTCTCTTGCACGATTTCCATATGCAGCAAACCGAGGAAACCGCAGCGGAAGCCAAAACCCAAGGCTTGGGACACCTCCGGCGCATATTGCAAGGAGGCATCGTTCAGTTTGAGCTTCTCCAACGAATCACGCAACGCCTCATACTGGTTCGATTCCACCGGAAACAATCCGGCAAATACCTGCGGTTGCACCTCTTTGAAACCCGGCAAAGCTGTAGCAGATGGACGATTGACCAGCGTGATAGTATCGCCAACCTTAGCGTCCTTCAAATCCTTTATTCCTGCGATAACGAAACCCACTTGACCTGCAGACAAAAATTCGCGCGGCTGCGACTTAGGCGTAAACACGCCTACATGTTCGGTCAAATGCTGCGCAGCAGTTGCCATCAGCAAAATCTTGTCTTTGGGCTTTAAAACGCCATTAAAAACTCGCACCAGCATCACCACGCCGACATAGTTGTCGTACCAGGAATCTATAATCAGCGCCTGCAACGGTGCGGCGGGGTCGCCTGTAGGCGGCGGCACCCTGGCGATCATCGCCTCCACCACGTCTTGCACTCCTACACCGGTCTTGGCCGAACAGCGCACCGCATCGTGCGCATCTATGCCGATCACGTCCTCGATTTCCTCAATAGCGTTGTCCGGATTGGCCGAAGGCAGGTCTATCTTGTTCAGCACCGGCACCACTTCCACGCCGAGCTCGAGCGCGGTATAGCAATTGGCCACGGTCTGCGCTTCCACGCCCTGCGAGGCATCCACCAGCAGCAGCGCGCCTTCACAAGCGGACAACGAACGCGATACTTCGTAGGAGAAATCCACGTGCCCCGGCGTATCAATCAGGTTGAGATTGTAGACCTGTCCGTCGCGTGCCTTGTAATGCAGGGCGGCAGTCTGCGCCTTGATGGTGATGCCGCGCTCGCGCTCCAAATCCATGGAATCGAGCACTTGCGCCTCCATCTCGCGATCAGATAAACCGCCGCATAATTGAATGATGCGATCGGCCAATGTGGACTTGCCGTGATCAATGTGGGCGATGATGGAAAAATTGCGGATATATTGCATTAAGCTGTGCCGTTAAAAACGAATCCCGCCAAAATCGGCGGGAATTCGAAAGGCACGGATTCTAGCCGATTTTGGCGGGATACGCTGTGCTGCCTTGGTTATTCTTTAGAGATATCCCCAGTCCTCAGTCCTTACCCTGCTTCTCGTCCAGCCTGATGGCCACATAAAAAACAATATCATCACGCCGCACCAGCAAGGCGACATTTTTTCCCTTGGCCACCTGCTTCAGCGCTTCCATGAGCTGTTGCAGCGAGAGCACTTCAACATTGTTTATGGCCAGAATGACATCACCCGGGAGTAATTCGGCACGCGCTGCGACGCCTTTCACTTCTTCCACCAGCAGCCCGCCCTTGACCTGCAATTCGCGCTTGTGCGCGTCATTCAGTTCGCGCACCACCAGCCCCAGGCGCGCCACATCTGTGCCCGCACCGGCCTTGCCGCCTTGATCGCCCTCACCCTGCGCGACCCGGCTGTCATCCGGCATCTCGCCCACCACCAGGCTGGTTTCGCGGCTCGCACCCTTGCGCCACAGTTGCACCGTGACCTTGCTGCCGGGACGGGTTGCGGCGACGATGCGCGGCAGATCGACAGATGACGCGACCACCTTGCCGTCGAATTTAAGAATCACGTCGCTGACCTGTATGCCTGCCTTGTCCGCCGCACCTCCCTTTTCCACGCCGCTGATCAAGGCACCGTCCGGCTTGCCCAGCCCGAACGATTCGGCCAGGTCGCGCGTGACTTCCTGTATGGCCACGCCTATGCGTCCGCGCGTTACTTTTCCGGAAGTGCGCAACTGATTGACCACGTCCATCGCCACGTCCATGGGAATGGCAAATGACAGTCCCATGGAACCACCGTTGCGGGTATATATCTGCGAATTGATGCCTATCACCTCACCCTTCAGGTTGAACAACGGGCCGCCCGAATTGCCCGGATTGACGGCGGCATCGGTCTGGATGAAGGGCACGTAATTTTCCTGCGGCAGGGAGCGTCCCTTAGCGCTGACTATGCCAGCCGTCACGCTGCTGTCGAAGCCGAATGGCGAGCCGATGGCGACCACCCATTCACCGACCTTCAGCGCATTCGAGTCACCCTGCGTGATTTTCGGCAGGCCACTCGCCTCAATTTTGAGTAGCGCCACGTCAGTGCGCTTGTCGGTTCCGATCACCTTGGCCTTGAACTCGCGCTTGTCGGTCAAGCGCACGGTAATCCCGTCGGCACCGCCCACGACATGGGCATTGGTCATGATGTAACCATCTTCACTGATGATAAAGCCGGAGCCGAGCGACTGGGACGCCTGCTCTGTCGGCCCGGGCGGCGCAAAGCGCTTGAAAAATTCGAAGAATGGATCATCCTTGGGCAGGTTGGGGATGCCTGGAATCTCCCGGGTATTGCGGATAATCTGCGTGGTGCTGATGTTTACCACGGTCGCCCCCTGCTGTTCCACGAGCTCGGTGAAATCAGGCAACTCCTTGGCCGATGCATGCTGTGCAAAAAGACAAACCAAAAAAATGGTACACAATTTCTTCAACATGTTTTTCCTCACTCGTAAAAAATACAATCTACCTTGATATCCAATTCCAGATCGAAGCGGAAATAATTTTGACGGTGCGCTTGCGCACCACCAGCATTGGTGCGCAAGTACCGTAGGATGGGTGGAGCGTTTTTGCGTAACCCATCAGGCGCACGTTGCAATGATGGGTTACGCAAAAACGCTC
>CAMTXD010000080.1:0-15877 GCA_947085625.1 uncultured Gallionellaceae bacterium
AACCGATTTCACCGACCAGGGTGATTCCAGTCCAAGAAGTTGTTCGTATAGTGCGGTGTCTTTCATGATTTTGTCGGTCAATTTAAAAAATAGGATTCTCGCGCATTGAGGAAAAATTCACAGTACAATCGACGTAGCCCCGTCGCGATTTGTGGTCGCTGCGCTCTCTCGACAACTTTTAACTTTTCTTAAGGAGCTACGGTCATGAAATTCAAAGCCTATACCAAACGCGCAGTTGCTGCGCTCTCACTTTCTCTCGGTCTATTCACAGCCTCTGCCCCGAGCTTTGCGGATGTCAGTATCGGTTACAGCGATTGGCCGGGCTGGGTGGCATGGCAAGTGGCCATCGACAAAGGCTGGTTCAAGGAAGCCGGTGTCACTGCCAAATTCGAGTGGTTTGATTACTCCGCATCAATGGATGCCTATGCTGCCGGCAAAATCGATGCAGTGCTGATGACCAACGGCGATGCGCTGGTACTCGGAGCTGCGGGTGCCAAGAGTGTGATGATCATGCTGACCGATTACTCCAACGGCAACGACATGATCATCGCCAAACGCGGCATTAAGTCCATCAAGGATCTGAAGGGCAAGAAGGTTGCTGTGGAATTAGGTCTGGTTGAACATCTGTTGCTGCTCAACAGCTTGAAAAAAGCCGGCATGAAAGCATCCGACGTCACCATCGTCAACGCCAAAACCAATGAAATGCCACAGGTGCTTGCCTCCGGAGACATATCCGCAGTAGGTGCGTGGCAGCCGGTCGCCGGTCAGGTGCTGAAGGGCGTACCCGGCTCACATCCTCTCGTTACTTCCGCCGATGAACCCGGTTTGATCTACGACGGGTTGGCCGTCAATCCTGCCAGCGCAAAGCAAAAGCGTGCCGAATGGCTGAAGGTCATGCAGGTGTGGGACCGTGTCGTAGCCTACATCAATGATCCCAAAACTCAAGCCGATGCGGTAAAAATCATGGCTGCCAAATCCGGCGTTTCACCTGAAGAATATCTGCCCATGCTCAAGGGTACAAAGCTGCTGAGTCTGTCTGATGCCAAGAAAATATATGTAAAGGGACCCGGCTTCAATTCCCTTTACGGTTCTTCCAAAGTGGCGGATGACTTCAACGTGGCCAATGGTGTTTATAAAAATGCACAAGACGTAAGCAGCTATATCGACCCGTCTTTCATCAACGCCAAGTAATTCACAGCAAATTTACTCAAGCCGGAGCAGAAATTGGAATGATTTTCAGACGAGTCAAAACAGCAATGGATTCCGATGTAGGAACCCGCACCCTGTATGGGATTGCCTCGTTTCTGTTGCCGTTGTTGATCTGGTGCCTGGTGAGTTACTTGCCTTTCATCTGGCACCCCAAGGTTCTAATCACCGACGTGGGTGGTGTGGACTATTTCCAGGTCGGTATGCTGGTGGACAAGGAAATGTTTGAATCTGAAACTGCCAGTATGTTGGTGGCACATCAGACCTTGCCCACCGGCATCCCGGCCAACCCTATTTATCTGCCTGCGCCACATGAAGTGGCGCAGGCCTTGTATAACGGCTTTGCCAATCCGCCCAAACAAGCTGGCACGCCGACCATGCTTGCCAGTATCTGGCACAGCATCCAGATTATTTTCTGGGGCTTTTTGATTGCCTCACTCATCGGCGTGCCGCTGGGTATTATCTCCGGCACCTATAACCGTGTCGGGCGCATGAACGAGCCTTTTATCGAATTCTTTCGCTACCTGCCCGCACCTGCCTTCGGTGCGCTCGCAGTGGCGGTGCTGGGCATCTACGACGGCCCCAAGATCGCCATCATCGTTATCGGTACCTTGTTCCAGCAAGTGCTGATCATCGCCAACACCACGCGCAAACTGGAAGCCACCATTATCGAGGCGGCGCGCACTCTGGGTACGCGGCGTTTAAAATTGCTGACGCACGTGGTGGTGCCGGGCATCCTGCCCGACCTGTATCGCGACCAGCGCATTTTGCTCGGCTGGGCGTGGACCTATCTGATCGTGGCGGAGCTGATCGGCACCAGTACCGGCATCACCTGGTACATCACGCAGCAGGCGCGCTACCAGCAGTTCGACAATGTGTATGCCGGCATTATGGTCATCGGCATCATCGGTTTCGGCACCGACCTGATACTGGCCAAGCTGGGCAAGCACCTGTTCCCCTGGGATCGCAGCCAGGATAGACGCTGAAAGGATATCAACATGAAACCAGTGAATACATCTCTACCAGGCTACCTCGAACAATCTGACGGGGTCAAGGCTCGCTTCGAGAAAATAAAACAACGCGACGTGATTCTTGAGGTGCGAAATCTGGGCAAGCGTTTCACCAGCGCCAATGGGGTAGTGGATGCGCTGCACGACATCAGCTTCAGCATTCATCGCCGGGAATTTCTGTGCGTGATCGGTCCCTCTGGTTGTGGCAAGTCCACGCTGATCCGCATTCTGGCCGGACTGGAAAACCACACTTCCGGCGACGCACTGCTGGACGGCAAACCCATCACCGGCCCGGGGCAGGACAGGGGCATGGTGTTCCAGGGATACTCCCTGTTCCCGTGGCTCACGGTAAAGAAGAATGTGATGTTCGGCCCGCAGATGAAAGGCCACGGCTGGGAGCAGGCGGAACGTGATGCCAGGCTGTGGCTGGAATTGGTGGGACTGGAAAAATTTGCCGATGCCTACCCGCACCAACTTTCCGGCGGCATGCGCCAGCGCGTAGCCATTGCCCGTGCACTGGTCAACCAGCCGCGTATCCTGCTGATGGATGAACCATTCGGCGCATTGGACGCACAAACCCGCGCCAAAATGCAATCGCATCTGCTCGACATCTGGCGCAATATCGACATCACCGTGCTGTTCATCACGCACGATCTGGACGAAGCCATTTATCTCGCCGATCGCATTCTGGTACTCAAGGCCAATCCGGGCGAAGTGCACGAACTGATAGAAGTGCCTGTGCCACGGCCGCGTTCACCTGGCCAATTCTCCTCGCCTGAATTTCTTGCCACCAAAGCACGTCTGGAAGAGTTGATTCATCCGGAAGGCAAGCCAGTAGCGGAGGATGAGCAAGCAGTGGCCCCGCATATGATCCGCTTCACCAACGTGACCGACAACGTCGAATAAGGGAGAGAACACGATGCTTTGGTCCGAACTTACCTGGTCTGAAATTCCCGACGTGCTGGCCAACTGTGGCCATGCCGCCATGCTGCCGGTGGGCGCTACCGAGCAACACGGCTGGTGGAAGACCTGAGCGCAATGCTGCTCAAAGGCATGAAGGAAACGCCCCGTTGGCACAGTCTTATTTCGGCTCTGAAGTCTGAAGAAAAAATAGATACACATATACTTTCACTTTTAACAGGAGCAAATATTTTGAATAAGCTAAGCAGTCCAGAAACACTGACACTAAAAACCAAACTCGAAAGCATGGGCGTAAAATATGCACTGGCCAGCTTCGTGGATATCCACGGCATCAGTAAAAGCAAGATTGTGCCGATGAGCCATTTCGAACAGATGGTAAAAGGCTCTGAATTATTTACCGGCGCGGCACTCGATGGTGTGCCGCAGCAAGTGAACGACGAAGAGGTTTCCTCGCGCCCCGATCTTTCCAGTGCCACCGTATTGCCCTGGAACAAAGATGTAGTGTGGTTTGCCAGCGATTTGTACCACAAAAATAAACCGTTCGAGGCGTGCTCGCGCGGCATCCTCAAGCGTGTCACCGAGCAGGCTAGCGCCATGGGTTACACCTTCAATCTGGGCATTGAAACAGAATTTTTTGTTCTCAAGGAAGATGCAAACGGCAAGCCGGTACCCACCAGCGAGCGCGACACTTTGGCTAAGCCATGTTACGACGTGCGCGGTTATCTCGACAGTTACGGCTTTCTTGACGAGCTGGTGCAGGCGATGAACGACATGGGCTGGGATGTGTATTCCTTCGATCACGAAGATGCGAATGGCCAGTTTGAAACCGACTTCATGTATTGCGATGGACTCAAGATGGCAGACCGCTTCACCTTCTTCCGTCTGATGGCAAGCGAGATTGCGCATAAGCACGGCCACTTTGCCACCTTCATGCCCAAGCCGTTCAAAGACCGCACCGGCAGCGGCGCGCACTACAATATGTCGCTGGCCGACAGCAAAACCGGGGTCAATTTGTTTGAAGACAAAAACGATCCGGCCGGACTGAGCAAGCTCGGTTACCAGTTCATTGCTGGCGTGCTGCTTCATGCGCCTGCGATCTGCGCCACCATTGCGCCTACAGTGAACAGCTACAA
Organism: uncultured Gallionellaceae bacterium; assembly: GCA_947085625.1. Taxonomy (GTDB): domain Bacteria; phylum Pseudomonadota; class Gammaproteobacteria; order Burkholderiales; family Gallionellaceae; genus Nitrotoga. The sequence continues at coordinate 4,271 of CAMTXD010000080.1, forward strand.
GCGTCTGGTGCGGCGCGGCAGCATGTCCGGTTTTACCTGGGCACCGGTGCATATTTCCTACGGCAACAACAATCGCACCAACATGCTGCGCATCCCGCTGGGTGGCGGGCGTGTGGAATGCCGCGCGGTGGATATGTCGTGCAATCCCTACCTGGCCGCTGCCACACTCCTCGCTGCAGGGCTGGAAGGCATACGCGAAGGACTGGATCCCGGTGCACCGCACACCGAGAACATGTACCAGTATTCCGAGGCGGAGCTGCACAGTCTGGGCATCCAGTATTTGCCGCGCACGCTGGGTGAAGCAGTCGATGCGTTCGAGGCCGATCCTTTCAGCAAGCAGGTATTCGGCGAATTGATGTACAACAGCTTTGTCGATTACAAACGCCAGGAATGGATGGACTATCACAACCATGTGTCCGAATGGGAAATGCAACGCTATCTTAAATTTTTCTAAACGAGTGACGAAATGAATACACAGCACAACAAACTTTGGGTCGAGCGTATTCCCGGTGGCGGCCACTGGTCAGGCATCGTGCGGCGCGGCACGACCTTGCGCCTGGTTGATCTGCAGGGTGGAGCCAACGTGGCTGCGCTGTTTTACAACCAGGAAGAAAAACTGGAACGCTACAACATGGCCGACACACTGAAGACTCAGCACACATTCAAACTTACTAAGGGCCATGCCTGCCATTCCGATATGGGGCGTATCTTCTGCTGCATCTGCGAAGACACTGTGGGTTGGCACGATACCGTATGCGGCGTCAGCGATGCCGCCATGCTGAAGCACAAATACGGCGAGGCTCGCTACCAGCAACAACGCAATGCCATGTATCGCAGTGGTCTGGATGGCCTGTTGATCGAGCTGGGCAAGTGGGGTCTAGGGCGGCGCGATGTGGTCGCTAACATCAATTTTTTCAGCAAGGTAACGGCTAATGAGGCGGGTGAAATGATGTTCCACAGCGGCAACAGCAAGGCCACAGACTACGTTGATTTACGCTTCGAGATGGATACGCTGGTGGTGTTATCGACTGCGCCGCACCCGCTAGCTCCCGCACCCAAATATGAACCTGCAGCAGTCGAGTTGCTTGCATTCGCCAGTCCTGCATCAACAGCGGGTGTATGCGATGCAATTGCCGAAAATACACGCGCCCTGGAAAATACGCGCCGTTTGTATCTGTGCTGTAGAGGTGAAGTATGAGCGTACTGGTGGAAAGCATATTGCAACCCGAACAGGCAGTGGTGGACGAAATCTGTGCCGCCGGCGAGCCCTGGGTCAAGCGCGTCAACAAGGGACAAACCTTGCGCATCGTCGACCTGGAAGGCAATCAGGCTGTCGACACCTTGTTCTTCAATACCGAAGATGCGGCTGAACGCTACAGCGCAAGCGACACCATCAGCCGTCAAATGCGTTTGTATCTGACCACAGGCAGTAAGCTGTATTCAAATTTCGGCAAAGTCATGTTGCGTATTACTGCCGACACCTGCGGCCGCCACGACACGCTGGGCGGTGCTTGTGCAGCTGAGAGCAATACCGTGCGCTACTCACTGGACAAACGCCACATGCATAGTTGCCGCGACAATTTTTTGCATGCGCTGGCGCACGATCCGCTGTGTAAAAAACTGGGCATGAGCAAGCGTGATCTGCCCAGCAATATCAATTTTTTCATGAATGTGCCGGTAAGCGAAACAGGTGGGCTGGACTTTGTGGATGGCATATCAGCACCGGGAAAGTATGTGGAGATGAAGGCGGAGATGGATGTGGTGGTGCTGATTTCGAATTGCCCGCAACTGAATAATCCGTGCAATGCGTATAACCCTACACCGATACAACTGCTAATTTGGAATTGATGACAAACAATTCAAATCCCCCCTAGCCCCCCTTTTCCAAAGTGGGGAACGCTCTGTTTTCCAAGTTTGGCTGTTTCCCCACTTTGGAAAAGGGGGGCTAGGGGGGATTAATCGTTAAAAATACCACGCGGACGACCGCACTGGAAATACAGAAGCAGGACGACCTGCTCACAGGAGCTGAATATGTTTCACACAGTATTGATCGCCAATCGTGGTGCCATCGCCTGCCGCATCATCCGCACCTTGCGCCGCATCGGCGTGAAATCGGTGGTGGTATATACCGATGCCGATGCCTTGTCGCGCCATGCGATCGAAGCCGACGAAGCCTATTGCATAGGTAGTGGCGTGGCAGCAGAAAGTTATTTGCGCGCCGATAAAATACTGGAAGTAGCGCTGCAGAGTGGTGCGCAGGCCATCCATCCAGGTTATGGTTTTCTCAGCGAAAAGGCCGACTTTGCCGAACAGTGTGCAGGCAAAGGCATTGCTTTTATCGGCCCGACTCCGCAGCAGATGCGCGATTTCGGTTTGAAACACACCGCACGCGAGCTGGCGCAGCAGAATCAGGTGCCACTATTGCCCGGCACCGGCTTGCTTGCAAATGTAGAAGAAGCATTACTCGAAGCAGCGAAAATTATCTACCCGGTGATGTTGAAGAGCACGGCGGGCGGCGGCGGCATCGGCATGCGTTTGTGCTGGAACAAGGAGGAACTTGCCGAAGCCTACGAATCGGTGAAGTTTCTGGCGCAGAACAATTTCAAGGATGCCGGGTTGTATCTGGAAAAATATGTGGAGAACGCTCGCCATATCGAGGTGCAGATTTTCGGTGATGGCAAGGGCAGTGTGATTGCATTGGGCGAGCGCGATTGTTCGGTACAGCGCCGCAACCAGAAAGTGATTGAGGAAACGCCTGCTCCCAATCTCACCAAAAAAATGCGACTAGCCTTGCTCGATACCGCCGTACGTTTGGGCAAGGCGGTGAGCTACCAATCGGCAGGCACGGTGGAATATATTTTAGATGCAGCCACTGGAGAGTTTTACTTCCTCGAGGTAAACACGCGTTTACAGGTTGAGCACGGCATCACTGAGGAAGTCACCGGCATTGATCTGGTGGAGTGGATGCTGCTGCAAGCGGCTGGGGATCTGCCCGCGCTCGATAGTTTCGTCATCAAACCAAAAGGTGTGGCAATCCAGGCGCGCCTGTATGCGGAGAATCCGGCCAAGGAGTTCCAGCCTTCCTGCGGCACACTGACTGCGGCAGATTTTTGCAAAGATGCACGCATCGAAACCTGGGTGGAACGCGGTGTCGAAGTGACTCCGTTCTACGACCCGATGCTGGCCAAGATTATCGTTAAAGGAAAAGACAGGGCCCAGGCCATCGCCAAACTGCACGCTGCGCTGCAAGACACCTCAATCTACGGCATCGAAACCAATCTGGATTATTTGCAGAAAATTTTGCAGACCCCTCTGTTTCGGGAAGGACAGTACACCACGCGCTTGCTCAACGGTTTCCACTACGTCGCACACACCATCGACGTACTCGACCCTGGCGTGCAGACCACGGTACAGGATTATCCAGGACGTACCGGTTACTGGAATATCGGCGTGCCGCTTTCGGGACCGATGGACGGCTTGGCGTTCCGTCTGGCCAATCGTCTGGTTGGCAATGGCGAAGGCGAAGCTGGACTGGAAATTACTTTTACTGGGCCTACGCTGCGCTTCAATTGCGGCAGCGTGATTGCGGTAACAGGCGCGCCGATTGAGGTGCGTCTGGATGGCGTATTGCTGGCACAGTGGCAATCACATGCGGTGAAGGCGGGCTCTGTGCTGCAATTCGGCAAACTCACCGCTGCGGGTTGCCGTGTCTATCTGGCTCTGCATGGCGGCTTCGACGTACCCAAATATCTGGGCAGCACGTCCACCTTCACGCTGGGCCAGTTTGGCGGCCATGCCGGACGCACCTTGCGTGCCGGTGACGTGCTGCATTTCGCACCAACCTCTCGTCACACCAGGCGCGGGCTCCCTGCCGAACTGGTGCCCAACTACAGCAATCTGTGGGAAATCGGCGTGCTGTATGGCCCTCAAGGCGCACCGGATTTTTTTACCCACGATGACATCGCAAATTTCTTTGCTGCCAACTGGGAAGTGCATTACAACTCCAACCGCACCGGTGTGCGTTTGATCGGCCCACGACCCGAATGGGCGCGCAGCGATGGCGGCGAGGCGGGGCTGCACCCCTCCAATATCCATGACAATGCCTATGCGATAGGTGCGGTGGATTTTACCGGCGACATGCCTGTGATCCTCGGCCCGGATGGGCCAAGTCTGGGTGGCTTTGTGTGCCCGGTGACTATTGCGCACTCCGAGCTGTGGAAGATAGGTCAGCTCAAACCCGGCGATAGGGTGCGTTTCCGCTGGATGTCGCTGCAACAGGCGACGTATCTGGAAAAGCTGCAGGACGTTACGATACAGCATCTGCGTTTGCCAGCCAGCGTATCGGCTTTCCCGGCTGCACAGCCATTAGGCAAGCCGGTGCTGCACACTATTCCGCACAGCAGCAAACAGGTGCAAGTTATCTACCGCCAATCCGGCGACCGCAATGTGCTGGTCGAATACGGGCCGCTGATGCTGGATCTCAATTTGCGTTTCCGCGTGCATGCGCTGATGGATTATCTGCAACAGGCAGTTGCAGCAGGGAAAATGAAAGGCATACTCGACCTGACCCCTGGCATCCGTTCGCTGCAGGTTAATTTCGACGGGCGTGTATTGTCGCGCGATAAGCTATTGAAGCTGTTGCTTGCTGCGGAGAAAAAACTGCCTGCCATAGAGGATATGGAAGTGCCGAGTCGTATCGTGCATCTGCCGCTGTCTTGGGACGATGCTTCCACCCGGCTGGCCATCGAGAAATACATGCAGTCGGTGCGCGAAGACGCACCGTGGTGTCCGAGCAATATCGAGTTCATCCGCCGTATCAACGATCTGGGCAGCATAGAAGATGTGCAGCGCATATTGTTTGAGGCGAGCTATCTGGTGATGGGGCTGGGCGATGTGTATCTGGGTGCGCCGGTGGCAACGCCAGTTGATCCGCGCCATAGGCTGGTGACCACCAAATACAACCCGGCACGCACGTGGACACCGGAGAACGCAGTTGGTATCGGCGGCGCCTATTTGTGCGTGTATGGCATGGAAGGCCCCGGCGGTTACCAGTTTGTCGGGCGTACCGTGCAGATGTGGAACCGTTATTTGCAGACCGCCGATTTCAAGGATGGCAAGCCCTGGCTGTTGCGCTTCTTTGACCAGATACGTTTCTATCCGGTGAGTGCGGAAGAGTTGTTGCAACTGCGCAAGGATTTTATCTCCGGTCGTTTCGAACTGCGCGTGGAGGAATCCACTTTCAGCCTCAAACAGTACAACAAATTCCTGCAACAGAATGCGGACAGTATCAACAGCTTCAAGGCAAAACAGCAGGCAGCATTCGAGGCGGAGCGCGAACGCTGGAAAGCCAGCGGTCAGGCCGAATACATCAACGATGCCGCGGTGAATACAGCGGATACACAAAGCGAACTCGATCTGCCTGAAGGTTCGCGCGCGATCAGTTCGCATATCACCGGCACGATTTGGAAAATGCTAGTCGAAGAAGGTCAGCTGATAGAAGCTGGCAGCACCGTACTGGTGGTTGAATCGATGAAGATGGAGATTGCTGTGGAGTCGCCTGTCGCTGGCATCGTGCGGCAGTTGTATTGCAAGCAAGGCGGCCATGTATCAGCAGGCCAAATGTTATTGGTCATTGAAGAGGAATGAATGACATGCAACACAAATTAATCTTTAGCAGCATTCAGGATTTATTGGGTCGCTATGCGCACGGAGAGTTAACACCAAGCGGTATGGTGAAATTAGTACACGAGCTGATACAGGACGATCCGCATTGTGTGTGGATACATACGCTGTCACTGGAAGAAATGCTGGCTTATGCTGCAAAAGTAGAAAGCCAAGCCATGGCGCAACAACCGTTGTATGGCATTCCGTTTGCGATCAAGGACAACATCGATCTGGCGGGTGTGCCGACGACAGCGGCCTGTGCCGAGTATGCCTACACGCCGCAACACAGCGCCACCGTGGTACAAAAGCTAATCGCTGCTGGTGCGATACCGATAGGCAAAACCAATCTCGATCAATTTGCCACCGGGCTGAACGGTACGCGCTCGCCCTATGGCGCATGTCGCAATTCTTATGATGCACGATATATTTCCGGCGGCTCCAGTTCCGGTTCAGCAGTGGCGGTGGCTTTGGGTCAGGCCTTGTTCAGTCTGGGTACCGATACAGCCGGTTCCGGACGTGTTCCGGCTGCGTTCAATAATTTGATCGGCTTGAAACCCACTTGCGGTTTGCTCTCCACCACTGGCGTAATACCTGCATGCCGTTCTCTGGATACGGTAGCCATTTTTGCATTGAATGCCGATGATGCACATCGCGTACTGGGTGTAGCACAGGGATTTGATGCAACTGACCCATACTCCCAAGTTGCACAACCTTATGGTTTTGATTTTGGCCGCGCTGCGTCATTCAATTTTGCCGTGCCACAAGCGGCTCAATTGCAATTCTTTGGCGATCAGGATGCCGAACAGCTATTTAATGCGGCAGTGCAAAAACTCGAACAGCTGGGCGGACGCAGGATCGAGATTGATTTCGCGCCTTTCCTGGAAACCGCCCGTTTGCTGTACGAGGGTGCCTGGGTGGCCGAGCGTTATCAGGCCATACGTGAGTTTATCGAGACCAAACCAGAAGCCCTGTTTCCGGTGACCTACGACATCACCATGGGTGCTACCAAATTAAGTGCCGCCGATGCGTTTGCCGGTATCTACCGGCTCAAAGCCTTGAAGCGGCTATGCGATGAAATTTGGCAGCGCGTGGACTGCATGATGACGCCGACGGCAGGCACGATTTACACCGTGGCAGAAATGCAGGCCGACCCGCTGCGCCTGAATGCAAACCTGGGTTACTACACCAACTTCATGAACCTGCTCGACTATAGCGCAGTGGCGGTTCCTGCCGGATTCACTGGCAACGGTTTGCCCTTCGGCATCACGCTGTGCGCGCCTGCGCATCAGGATGTGCCGCTGCTGCATCTGGCGCAACGTATGCGAGATGAACATACTACAGTTGCAGATGCGGTTCCATCGGGTCAGATCAAAGTAGCCGTATGCGGTGCGCATCTTTCCGGGTTGCCGTTGAATCACCAGCTCACTTCTCGTGGGGGGCGATTGGTGCGGGCTACCATTAGCGCACCGAGCTACAAGTTGTATGCCTTGCCCGGCGGGCCACCTTATAGACCCGGTATGGTGAAAGTGCAAAGCGGGGGGGGAGCAGTTGAAGTTGAAGTATGGGCGCTGCCCGTACGCGAATTTGGCTCTTTTGTTGCAGGTATACCGGCCCCGCTGGGAATAGGCACGCTGACACTGGCGGACGGTGAGCTCGTGCAGGGTTTTGTGAGTGAAAGCTATGCTGTAGAAGATGCGCTCGATATTACGCGCTGCGGAGGATGGCGCGCTTATTTGGCGCAGAAAAAATAGAGCCGCAACTGCAATTGTTCAAACGCTGTGGGGGCATGAAGGATCATTTGCGCAGGCAGTCGAGAAAGCAGTGGAGCATGGCTTTGCAGGCATGGAAGGCAAGATTACCGCACCGGTGGCGACCGATGTTGCCGCGCGCGGACTGGATATTGACCAGTTGCCGCTGGTGGTCAATTACGAACTGCCGCGCAACGCCGAAGACTACGTCCACCGCATCGGCCGCACTGGTCGCGCGGGCGCCAGCGGCGAAGCCATGTCACTGGTGGACGATGCAGAAGAACGGTCACTCAAGGACATCGAGAAATTGCTCAAGCGCGAATTCCTGCGCGAAAGAGCAATAGTTTCATCTGCCCCGCGTGCGTCCTCTGGCCACTGACCAGCCAAGCCCGCTACGTCAACCCACCACGGCAAAAATCTGCGTCGGCGGATGACTGGTTTATGAAGCCATACGAACCTTCTCAGCCTGTTGCAAAAACCGAAGAACAACCTGCCGTCAGCAAGGACAAGCCCAAAAAAACAAACTGCTGCGTTGTTGTCGGTTAAACGCTGAAATTTTCTGCCTGTAGCCCGCTTCGGCTGGCTGGAATAAATCATGACGCTGGGCTGGGCATGAATTACAATTCCGTTGTCCCCATCCTTGGGAGTAACAAATGGGGAGTAACAAATGACCATCACAGAAACCGTTCGGCATCACCTGCTGTCTCTTCCCCCTGAAAAACAGGCGGAAGTGTTCGATTTCGTGCTGTTCCTTGAGTAGCGGCAAGCAAGCGCGGCCCGTGTTCCAGCGGGTTCGTCTGCGCGCCCATCTTTGCGTGAGCATCCCGCGTTCGGCGCCTGGAAAGGTCGCGGCATTGAAGGCGTGGAATACACCCGTTCGCTTCGTTCGGAGTGGGATAAGCGGGCATGATTACCATTTTCGACACCAACATTATCATAAGATGCGCGTGTGGCATCGCCGAAGCGGATGTCGAATATGCGGGTTACACATATGAAATCCAAAGCTTTCGATAGAAGCGAGCACGTATACAAAAACGACGCTTTTGCCGAGCTCGTCAAAGACGCTATCAGGTTCTTTAACGGCACACCCATACACACACTGCCCCCGCCAGAATCTTTCCTTGGCACCGGGGTTTATGCCATCTATTACACCGGCAAAAATCTAGTTTACAAAAAATATGCAGAGTTGAATCGGCTGTCTTACAGTTACCCGATATATGTCGGTAAAGCTGTACCAAAGGGCTGGCGTCAAGCGCGGGTTTCAGACAATCTCCTTGGCCAATCCAAAGAACTATTTAGCCGCCTTCGTGAGCACAGTCGAAGCATCGCTATTGCTCAAGGACTGGAACTTCAAGACTTCAGTTGCCGGTTCGTTATTTTTGAAGATGCCAGCTCGGATATGATTAGCACCATCGAAGCCGCGCTCATCAAATTGAATGTGCCACTCTGGAATACTGCCGTAGATGGTTTTGGAAATCATGACCCCGGAAGTGGGCGATATGAGCAGGCAAAATCGGATTGGGATGTTATTCATTCCGGGCGGTCTTGGGCGGAAAAATGCAACGGCGCTCATGCCGATAAAAGCGCCATTCTTTCCAAAATCAAAAATCACTTCAAAAATATCGAGCACAAGCCATGAAGTCATTGGAAATATTTTCTGGGGCTGGCGGGCTGGCTAAGGGGCTGGAGCTTGCTGGTTTCCAGCATTCTGCATTTGTTGAATTTAACAAGCACGCCTGCGCATCGCTTTATGAAAACTTTGATGCCGAAAAAGTTTTCTTTGGCGACATTAAAGACTTCGACCTCACTGCCTTGGACGAGGTTGATGTCGTGGCGGGGGGCCCGCCCTGCCAACCTTTTTCATTAGGGGGGAAGCATGGAGCAGATCAAGACAGCCGCGACATGTTCCCCTATGCAATTCGGGCGATTGAACAACTCTCACCCAAAGCTTTTGTATTTGAGAACGTCAAAGGCTTGCTCAGACCATCGTTTGCAGATTATTTCGAATACATAATTCTGCGACTCACGTATCCCGGATTTACGGTCAAGCCTGATGCAGACTGGAAGGATCATTTATATAGTCTTCGCAGCATTAGCCAGCTTGCTTATGCCGGGACTAAATATGACGTTACCTTCAAGTTAATAAATGCAGCAAATTATGGCGTACCGCAAACGCGTGAGCGGGTCGTCATCGTCGGCACGCGAGCCGATCTGGGCGTGTCCTGGTCGTTTCCCGCAGAGACGTATTCCGAAGACAGGCTGCTTTGGGAGATGTATGTCTCGGACGAATATTGGGAGCGTCACAATGTAGCAAAACCAAACAGAGTGCGGATAACCGAACCTCAGCAAGAAAAAATTCTGCGCCTGAAAGAAAAATACGGCATGTTCAAACCCGAGCACTTGCCTTGGCGCACCGTCAGGGATGCGCTACATGGCATACCCGATCCGCGGAAAAATCACGGCATAGCCGACCACGTCTTCCACGACGGCGCGCGCACCTATCCCGGCCACACTGGCAGCGATATTGACTGGCCCGCCAAGACCATCAAGGCGGGCGGCCACGGGGTTCCCGGCGGAGAAAACATGATCCGCTACCCGGATGGCAGCGTCCGCTATCTCACCGTATGCGAGGCCAAGCGAATCCAGACATTTCCGGACAGCTTCGTCATAAAAGGCGCTTGGGGCGAAGCGATGCGCCAGATTGGGAATGCGGTTCCGGTGTTGCTGGGGGAGACGATAGGTCGTGAACTGGCAAGCAAGTTAGGTGCATACAGCGGCATCCCCAAAAAAAGTTACGCTTGCCGTGCAAGTCTTTAATACCGTTAAAGATTTCAGATGAAAGCAAAACAGCAAAATATTCTTCCCTCAAGCCCATCAGCTATCGACCTGTTTTGTGGTTGTGGTGGCATGACTGAGGGTTTAAAACAGGCAGGCTACAAGGTGCTATGGGGTATTGATGTCGCCGCGTCTCCACTAACGGCTTACCGAGCAAACCATCCAGAAGTTTCAGTTGATGAGAAAGACATCCGAAAAGTTGAATGCAAAGAACTGATGAGGGCGCTTAATCTTAAAAAAGGAGAATTGGATTTATTGGCAGGATGCCCGCCATGCCAAGGGTTTTCCTCAATGAGTACCAATAATGGCCGCTATAAAATTACTGACGAACGAAACGATCTTATTAACGACTACCTTCGTTTTGTAGAAGCTTTCCGTCCCAAAACCGTAATGCTTGAAAATGTGCCCGGTCTCAAAGACGACTCGCGCTTTGAAATGTTTGTCTCAACCATGTCCGATTTTGGATACCAAGGCGAGTGGAAAATTCTTAACGTTGCAGACTATGGAGTTCCGCAACGTAGAAGGCGATTGATTTATGTTGCTGCGCACAAGAAGAGTATTCAAATATCGGATAAGAAGTATGTGTGTCGCACTGTTAGGGACGCTATTGGCTCACTTCCAATAGCGGGGAAAAGTGGCGATTTTATGCATGATTTACCAGAGAAGCGAACCAAGAGGATTCAGGAAATGATTGCCTTGATTCCCAAGAACGGTGGCAGCCGTTCACAGCTCCCGGCAGAGTATGTTTTGCCATGCCACAAAAAAAATCCAGGGGGATTCTTGGATGTCTATGGCCGAATGGCTTGGGATAAGCCATCTCCAACCATTACGGGGGGATGCGCTAGCCCATCAAAAGGTAGATTCCTTCATCCTGAAGAAAATCGCTGTATCACACCAAGAGAGGCATCCCTTCTTCAAGGGTTCCCAAGAAATTATATTTTTCCGCAGGGCCTCTCTAAAGATCGGCTGGCGTTGATGGTGGGCAATGCGCTTCCGGTTCCATTTATTTATGCTCATGCCAAAGAAATTAAAAGGCAAATGGACGAATGGCAAAATGAGTAGCGCTTCAATTGAAAAGGGGTGCGGCTCTGTGAGCGGGCTGTTCTATCATCTCCTTTATGTTGTTTCGTAAACGTGACTGAAAGTATTTGCATATGAATGCAATTAGAGATCTGCTTAAGTCAATACAACAGGATTACGACAACAAGCAGTTTGATAAATTGGGGCTACGTCGATTGTACTGTGAATTTTTCCTCAATGCGCGAGAATCCTATTTTTTAAATTGACCGACAAAATCATGAAAGACACCGCACTATACGAACAACTTCTTGGACTGGAATCACCCTGGTCGGTGAAATCG
>CAMTXD010000081.1:0-28852 GCA_947085625.1 uncultured Gallionellaceae bacterium
GCCGCCCAATCGCTATCCATTTCATGCCACGCAACTTGGGCAATTTGTCGAATACGTTGGCGCGTTTTTCCGGATCGTCGCGGCTGACGATCTCTCCTTCCTGCTTGTGATACAGCAATACGCGCGGCAGGCTGCTACCCTGCGCTTTGACAGAAACAATACGCTTGTCAGCGCGTACCACATCGCCCTCATGCACGCGCATGCCCAACGTCGCCACTTCGCCGTTGACCGTCACGCGCCCGGCGGAAATCCATAGTTCCATCTCGCGGCGCGAACCAAGGCCAGCCTGTGCCAGCACTTTTTGCAGCCGCTCGCCTGCTTGCTTATCTGGTGCTTCCAGTTCTTCATATTCATTCATTCTTAAATACCCATATAGCACTTGTAGGTGGGGGGAGCGTTTTTGCGTAACCCATCAAGCGCACGTTGCAATGATGGGTTGCGCATGAAGCCGCTCCACCCATCCTACCGGCCATCAATTGCCAAAATCTCACCCGAAACTTATTCCGTAACCGTCCGCCGTTCCAGAACTGCCTGCGCCAGCGTACCACTATCTACATACTCCAACTCACCGCCCACCGGCAGCCCACGCGCGATGCGCGACACCTTGATGCCCTGCGCGTTTAGCAGGGTGGCGATGTAGTGCGCGGTGGCATCGCCCTCCACGGTAAAATTGGTGGCCAGTATCACCTCGCAAAACTGCTCCTGCGCGCGCTTGACCAGCCGCTCCAGATGCAGTTCGCGTGCGCCTATGCCATCCAGCGGAGAAAGCCGTCCCATCAGCACGAAATACATGCCGCGGTAGCACTGCGCCTGCTCCATCATCAACAAATCCGCCGGCATCTCCACCACGCACAGCAAGCTGACATCACGTTTGGGCGAACGGCACAAGGTGCATATTTCCTGTTCGGAAAAATTATTGCACTTGGCACAATGGTGGATGTTTTGCACGGCCTGGTCGAGCGCCCGCGCCAGCCGCAATGCGCCCGGCTGGTCGCGCTGCAACAAGTGGTAGGCCATGCGCTGTGCGGATTTCGGGCCAACACTAGGCAGGCAGCGCAAGGCGTCCATCAGTTCTTCCAGGCTGGAGGGAGTGTTCATCTGTTTTGGTAGGTCGGGCTTTGCCCGACAATCCGGCGGGCGTAGCCCACCCTACGTATTATTCCAATTCTATTACGAAGGTGAACTACGAGCGAACGACGAAGACAGTACATTTTAGTACGGCTAGAAGTAAGCTAGGGGCCAACGCAGTGTCACCGATGAAATGGAATTGGAATTAAAACGGCAAGCTCATGCCCGGCGGCAGGTTCATGCCTGCGGTGAAGCCGCCCATTCTTTGTTTGGTCACCGCAGCTGCCTGTTTCACCGCATCGTTCATGGCCGCCACGATCAAATCTTCCAGCATTTCCTTGTCGTCGGACAAAAGGCTGTCATCCAGCGTCACGCGTCGCACCTCGTGCGCGCAGGTCATGGTCACCTTGACCATGCCGGAACCGGCCTGGCCTTCCACCTCGACCGTGGCCAGCTCGTCCTGCGCCTTCTTCATGTTTTGCTGCATCTGCTGAGCCTGTTTCATCATCCCGGCCAATCCACCCTTCATCATCTCCACATTCTCCTAAATTAAATTCACCTAAAAAAACACCAAGCTTCCCCCTTGGTAAAAGGGGGACTGAGGGGGATTTTAATTTATGCCACCGGGAATCCCCCCTCGCCCCCCTTTTGCAAAGGAGGGTTATTATATCGGTTTGATTGTATCCTCAATTACCTGCGCGCCCAATTGCGCCTGTGCCTCACGCACGAAAGGGTCTTGCGTGATGGCGTCTGTCGCCTGCTGCTGGCGCGTCTGTTTTTCGTGCTGTTCGGCAGCGGCCGGTGTGGCCACACCAGCCGCACCCAGCGTGATTGCCAGCCGCACCGGCTGGGCGAAATAATCGGTGAGCGCCGCCTGCAATTTTTCCTGCGCCGTTTTGTTGGTCAGCAAATGCTTGTGCTGCGGCGCCAGATTCAAAGCTAGCCGTCCATCCACAAAACTTTCCAGCGTACAGTTCTTAGCCAGCTCGCGCGCCATGCTTTGCACATTCAACTGCGCCAGCAATGTATTCCAATCGAGCGCTGTGGCTGCCACCGGAATGTCGGGCGAAGCCCGACCTACATTATTATGGGCGGGCTGCGGCGCAGCCTGAGCCTGCTTCGCTTGCGGCTTGGCCTGTGGCTCAGTTCTCACAACGGCGGGCACTGGCGGTGCTGCAGGCCGTTCGGCCACGGCGACCTGCGCACCCGCCGGCATGAAGGCCAGCATGCGTAGCAGGGTCATGGTGAACCCGGCATATTCATCGGGCGCGAGATCAATCTCGTTGCGCCCGTGGATAGCAATCTGATAGAACAACTGGATTTCTTCGGCGCTGAAATTTGTTGCCAGTTGCAGCAGGCGCACCCGCTCCGGCTCGTCTTCGGCGATGGCTTGCGGCACGGTCTGGGCTAGCGCGACCCGGTGCAACAAGGTGGCCATATCCTGCAAGGCGGCATCAAACGCCAGGCTGCGACTCAGCATGTCATCGGCGATACGCAACAGCCCTGCCCCGTCGCGCGCCAGCAAAGTTTGCAGCACGTCATATAAATAGCTCTGGTCTATCGCGCCCAGCATGTTGCGCACCGTAACCTCATCCACCCTGGCATCAGAATAGGCGATAGCCTGATCGAGCAGGCTCAGCGCATCGCGCATGCTGCCCTGTGCCGCACGCGCCAGCAACGCCAGCGCGGCGGCTTCATAAGGAACCGCTTCCTGTTCCAGCACATACTGCAAGTGGGTGACGATTAGCGCCAGCGGCAACTGCTTTAGATTGAATTGCAAACAGCGCGACAGCACGGTGACCGGGATTTTTTGCGGATCGGTGGTGGCGAGGATGAATTTTACATGCGCGGGCGGCTCTTCCAGCGTCTTCAGCATCGAGTTGAAAGCCGCCTTGGACAGCATGTGCACTTCGTCAATGATATAGACCTTGAAGCGTCCCAGAGTGGGCAGATACTGCGCGTTATCCAGCACCTCGCGCATATTATCAATGCCGGTATTGGATGCCGCATCCAGTTCAATCAGATCCATAAAACGTCCGCTGTCTATTTCGGTGCAGGCACTGCATGTGCCGCACGGCGTGGCAGTGATGCCGCCGATGCAATTCAGGGATTTGGCGAAGATGCGCGCGATGGTGGTCTTGCCCACGCCGCGCGTGCCGGTGAACAGGTAAGCGTGATGCAGGCGGTTCTGCGTCAGCGCATTGCTCAATGCCCGCACGACGTGCTCCTGCCCCGCCAGCTGGGCGAAGGTCTTGGGCCGCCATTTACGCGCGAGGACAGTTGTAGTTGACAAGTTACACCACGTCAGAAATGGTAGGCAAAGCGGACTTGATTGAAGTTGATGCCATGGTTCGGTTTCTTGATACGGCCATTAGAAAGATGCTGGAAGCGATACCCCAGGTCAAACTGCCGATGATCGCCGAAGCGTACGCCAACACCGACATGATCGCCGAACTGGAAAGCGCTTCCAAAGCGCCGACTGGCATAAATAAAGGTCGGGGTGATCAGATGAAAGCCGATGGCAGCCTCCGCATAGGGTGCATATCCATTTGGATTTTTTTGCTGCAAGCGAAATACCGGGGTGATGCCCACATCCGTAACGGTCTGGTTATTGCCTGTTGCGCTGCGCCCACGCCAACTGCCCAGCGATGCCTCCCAGAAACCAGTCACCAGCCAATCCCCGTCTGCAAACCACTGTTTATCCCAATTCCAGACGGCTCCGACACGCGCCATATCCGTTGCATCGCCATTGCCATACTCGACGGACACCCCGTTCACGGCGAACACATTACCGCTGAAGAGCAGCGCGCCAACCAGCAACCCGACCTTTTTCATCACACTCTCCATGGCTCCACAATAGGAGGCGAGCCTTACCCCCGGCACTTGCAGTAAGTAGCTGTGGCTGCTTCCTTCCGGACCTGACCAGATTCACTACGCCACAATGCGGGGAGGCCCGCCAATTCGTAAAATCTGTAACTGCAAAACCAGCCGCATGATAGACGAATCGCCCGGTAAAATCCACGGCGAATATGACTTGGCGCTCTACCAAGGGTAAAATGCGCTTTTAGTTAGCGAGTTGATAGCCCATGCCCATCCAGTGGTTTCCCGGTCACATGACCTCGGCGCGCAAGAAAGCGGCCGAGACCATGGAGCGCATCGATGTCGTCATCGAAGTGCTGGATGCGCGCGTGCCTGCTGCCGGCAGCAATCCGCTGATCAACGAGCTGCGCCTGCACCGCCAGCGACCCTGCCTGAAAATTCTCAACAAGGCCGACCTGGCCGATCCCGCTGCGACCAAGGCCTGGCTCAGTTTCTATAATGCGCAGAAGGGCGTCAAGGCGGTGGCGCTGTCGTGCAAAAAACCGGGCGATGTGGCCAAGGTGCCCGGCCTGTGCGCCGCGCTGGCTCCCCATCGCGGCACCAGCCTCAAGCCGCTACGCATGATGATCATGGGCATCCCCAATGTGGGCAAATCCACGCTCATCAATGCGCTGCTGAAACGCCGCGTGGCCTTGGTCGGCGACGAGCCAGCCATTACTAAAAACCAGCAGAGTTTTGACCTGAACGACCACATGACCCTCATAGACACGCCGGGTTTAATGTGGCCGAAAATTGAATATGCCAGCGATGGCCTGATGCTGGCTGCCAGCCACGCCATAGGCCGCAATGCCATCATAGACGAAGAAGTTGCCATCTTTCTGGCCGATCTCCTGCTGGCGCGCTACCCCGCCCTGCTGGCTGAACGGTACAACTTTAGCGTGCAGGGGATGGATGGCGCAGATGTCATCGCAGCCATCGCCCAACGGCGCGGTTACCGCCTGCGGGGTAACGAACCCGATCTGGAAAAATCCGCGCTCATGTTGTTACAGGATTATCGCAGCGGCGCGTTGGGGCGCATCAGCCTGGAAACGCCCCAGAGCCGCAGTGCCATGCTCAGCGAGCTGGCGGTCGTCCCCGTCATTCCCGCGCATAACCAGTGACTTAGCTGGCGTAGTTTGCCAGCCAAGTCGAATGGCTAGTCGTTATATCAGGCGAAAATAACAGGACTCTGCTCATAATCATAAAAGGAAAATCATGGCCTCTCCCCTGGATCAAACCGCGCTTGACCAACTGTTCCTGGCCGCACGCACCCATAACGCCTGGCAAGGCTGTCCGGTGCCGGATGAATTATTGCAACGTCTGTACAACACATTCCGCATGGGGCCGACCTCAGCCAACTGCTGCCCGGCGCGCATCGTGTTTGTAAAATCTATGGAAGCTAAGGAGAAACTCCAGCCTGCGCTGGCCGAGGGCAACCGCGCCAAGAGCATGGCCGCACCGGTCACGGCAATTATTGCTTACGACATGAAGTTCTATGAAAAAATGGAGCAACTGTTTCCGCACGTGCAAGGGGTGCGCGGCTGGTTTGATAAAGACGAACAGACCACCTTCACCGCAGCCTTTCGCAATGGCACCTTGCAGGGCGCCTACCTCATTATCGCGGCGCGCGCCCTCGGTCTCGACTGTGGTCCGATGTCCGGTTTCGACAACGCGATGGTGGATCAGCTTTTCTTTGCTGGAACCGCAGTGAAGTCTAATTTCATTTGCAATCTGGGCTACGGCGATCCAAGCGGAATTCATCCACGCAGTCCGCGGCTGGAGTTTGATGAGGCTTGCAGTATCGTTTAAGCTGATTTTAAAACGCTGCGCGAGGTATGGCGTCGATGCAAACCACCACAGCAGACCTTGGCAACATGACTCCTCCTCTCCCGCAAGACTCATACTTGGACTCGCTGCGCGACCCGATGGTGCGCGATCTCGCGTGGGTAATCGGCGCACCCGTTTTGCCGGACGCTGCTTTCCCTGCCTATACCGGGCGCGTGGTGGACGATGCATGGTGCCGCACACAATTACAAACATGCGCCCCGTGGCTGGCCGCTCTGGATAGCCAACCGCGCAGCCTGCATGACTTCATCGCCGCGCGGCCCACACGCCGCCTCGGACACTACTTCGAATCACTCATCGCATTCTGGTTAGCGTACCTGCCTGGTATGCAAATCATCGCCGCCAATTTGCAGGTGAAAGATGCTCAGCGCACCCTGGGTGAATATGATTTTTTATTGCGCGATGCCAGTGCGGATATTTGCCATTGGGAAGCCGCAGTGAAGTTTTATTTACAAGCCGAACCACAGGCCGAGCAGCATGTATTCATCGGCCCCGGCGCGCAAGACCGGTTAGACCTCAAACTAGATCGAGTTTTCAGCCGCCAGCTCAAACTGGGCTACACCCCCGCCGGGCGCGAGGCATTGCCACCAGGCATCGTGCTAAACAAAGCTCAGGCGTTCATCAAAGGCTATTTATTTTATCCGCTGACGCAAACTGCAACAACATTCATGGCGGGCGCATTCATGCCTAGCGCAACTGCCCCTGGTATATCTGGCTCACATCTATCCGGCTGGTGGACGCGCCACCCGGTCGCAGCGTTGCCGCAAACATGTCCAAATACAGGCTGGATGATCTTGCCACGCTTGCGCTGGCTGGCACCCGTACGCATGGATGCAGATGCCATTGCCATGGCGAATACGGAGATGTGCGGGGTGCTTAATCAGCATTTCACCGACTCGACCGAATCGCTACAGGTGGTCGAACTCAAACGCCTTGCCGATCATAGCTGGCGTGAAACTGCACGCGGATTTGTGGTGCATGCCACCTGGCCGCAGCTGGATCAGACTCCAGGGCACGCTTAGAATTTTTAAAGGCGCCCTTAATTTTCCACTCAAGCTGCGCCAGTTTTCCATTGGCCAACTTTACCGCGCTGTAAAAAATCGCCCACTCAATTCTTCCAGCCCCAGCGTTTGCAGCACCTCCTCCAATCGTTCGGACGGGCGGTTGCGCGGCAGGTTTTTATAGCGCGCGATGATGAGTTCGTTTTTCATGGAGTGCTCCCAGCCCACCAGCTCGGTCACTGTTACCTGATAGCCGTGCGCTTCCAGTTGCAGACAGCGCAGCACATTGGTCACGTGGCTACCGAATTCGCGGGTGTGGATGGGATGGCGCCACAATTCGGTCAGGGTATTTTTTGCCAGCTCAGCGCCCTTGTTTTTTCTCAGCACCGCCGCCACTTCGGCCTGGCAACAGGGCACCAGCACGATGAATTTCGCCTGCTTCACCAGCGCGAAGCGAATGGCATCGTCGGTGGCGGTGTCACACGCATGCAGCGCAGTAACCAAATCCACCCTGGCGGGCAATTTATCTGACTCGATGGATTCGGCCACCGACAGCTTGAGAAATGACATGCCAGAAAAATTCAGGCGTGCGGCCAAGTCTTGCGAATGACTGACCAGTTCATCGCGCGTTTCGATACCGTAGATATGCGAGTTATTATTCAGCGTCTTGAAAAACAGATCATACAGGATGAATCCCAGATACGACTTCCCTGCCCCGTGGTCCACCAGGGTGATGTCGGCGTGATCACGTTGCGCTTCTTGCAGTAGCGGCTCAATAAATTGATAGAGATGATAGACCTGCTTGAGCTTGCGCCGCGAATCCTGATTCATTTTCCCGTCACGGGTCAGGATGTGCAACTCTTTCAGTAGCTCGATGGACTGGCCGGGTTTTATGTCGTGCATATCAATCATTCCAGTTTGCAATAGAAGCGAGAACAAGGCGGCGAGTCCGAAAAACTCTTGGCCGGGCACCCGAATGAGGCGACTAAGATAGTACCCCTAGTACTAGAAAACTACTGCAGTCATATTACGGAATATTTAGAGATGCCCTATAGTTTAAATCATGTGGCTAATCGCCAAGAAATATATCCGCCCTATGCATCACTCCACCTCGCGCAGCACCCCGTCCGCTAACAGCAATGCACAACGCACCGTCTTGCCCACATAGACAAACTGCATCGCATTGCGATATTCCTGCATCTGCGAGCGGTAACGCGCAACGTCTTCGCTGTCGCCCAGCTTGTAATCCAGCACCCACACTTCGTCGTCAAATTCCACCAGCCGGTCGATGCGCTTTAGCTCACCGATCGCGTTGACGTAGGGCATCTCGTTGCAGGCGCTTCGATATTGCTTCGCATCGAAGAAGCGCGCGAGTTGCGATGAAGCAAGCAGGGCTTGAGCTTGTTGCCAGAGCAGTTCCATTTCGTCGGATGGGATACCTAAGCGTTGCTGCAACTCTTCCCTCTCCCCCCAAGGGGAAAGGGTGCGCGACAGCGCGAGAGAGGGAGGGGTTAGGTATTGCAGCAGTGCGTGCAGCCAGATGCCGCGCTGTTGTTGTGCAGTGTTGCGCGCGGCGCGTTGACCGGTTGGCAATGGATGAAGCAATGCTTCTTCAACAACAGGCAGGGAAACACTGGACTCTCGCCTGGCCGAAGGCCAGCTTGTCCTGAGATTGTCGAATGGCGGGAGTGACGAACCAGATAGTGGATTGTCGCGCTGCTCCACCGCCGCCGCGATGCGGCCATACCAGGATGTCGCTACCAATTCACCGTTGCCGCTCACCAGCAGCGCCTGCTTGGCGCGGGTCATGGCGACGTAGAGTAGATTCATTTCTTCGCGCCTGGCATATTCCTCATCCGCCTCAAAATAGCCCGTACGCTTGGAGCCGCGTCCGCGCTTGTCGGTGTACAGGGAGAAATGCGCCGGGCGCGGCGCATTGGGCGGCCAGGCGAGCAGCACGCTGTAGCTGTCGGTCTTGCGCTGCGTGTCGTTGGCATCCAGCAGCCACACGATGGGCGCTTCCAGCCCCTTGGCTTCATGCACGGTGTAGATGCGCAGCGCGTTGCCGACCTCGCCCACCTTGCCCTCGTCCGGCGATTCGTTTTCCACCACGCGCAATTCGCGCAGCTCGGCGAGGAAGCGCGGCAGGCTAGGGTAGCGACCGGCATCCACGTTGAGCGCAATTTCCATGAAGGCTTGCAGGTTGGCGCGCACCGTTTCGCGCAGCTCGGCAGGCAGTGCCGCCGCGTAACGATGCACCAGGTCGCCTTCGAAATAGATGCGGTCGAGCAGATCGTGTACGGGGAGTTTGTCGGCCAACGCCAGCCAGCTTTGCAGCAAGTTGTGGGCGCGTTGTAGATGCGGTGATGCGGCGCCGCTGACAATAACTTTTCGCAGGCGCGCCCACCAACCTCCCCTCTCTCCTTGTGGGAGAGGGGTTGGGGGAGAGGGGGAGGGAGCAGAATGTTGTGCGAGCAACATCAAATCTTCATCGCTGCAAGAAAAAATTGGCGAACGCAACGCCTGCGCCAATTCGAGGTCGGCGAACGGGGTGATAAGGAAAGTCAGCAGCGCCTGAATGTCTTCCGCTTCCAGCGTGTCGAGCAGGCCACCTCGGCGCGAAGTCAGGAACGGAATGTGGCGCGCGCGCAAAGCGTGCTCGTACACACGCAAATGCGTGCGCTTGCGCACCAGCACCATGATGTCGCGGTATTCGGCACGACGCATATTGCCATTGTCCTGCACACTCCAGTTGGCGACGATGTTGGCGATGTGCGCGGCGAATTGTTCGGCTTCGAGTTCGCGCGCGCCGCTCTGCTCTTCGTCGCGCGGCTCGATCAGCGGGTTACGCAAGGACAGAAGCAAATCAACTACTTCCACCTGCTCCGTATTTCCTATTACAGCGAGTGGCAACACCTCAACATGGCCGGGCAGGTCCTTGTGATGAGCGACATGCTCTTCGAAATCCACGAAGCCTTCAGGATGCCCTGAAAACACGCCATTCACCGCCTCCAGCACGACGGGCGAATTGCGCCGCGTCTCGTTCTGCGTGAGGTAGTGCGCTGCAAATTCCTGTTGCAGAAATTTTCGCACCTCGCCGAACAAACGCGCATCAGCGCGGCGGAAACGGTAGATGGATTGCTTGGGGTCGCCCACGACAAACACCGTGGGACGAGAATCCACGGCAGCCGCTGCAGCGAACCACGCTTGCAATGTCTGCCACTGCAAGGGGTTGGTATCCTGAAACTCGTCCAGCAGCACATGTTTGTAGCGGCTGTCCAATTTGTACTGCATGTACTCGGCGCAATCTCCCTGGTTGAGCAAATGGCACACCTGCCATTCCAGGTCGGTGAAATCCATCTGCTGCGAGCGTACTTTCAATTCCTGATAATGCCGTAGCAACGCCGCCCCGCAACGCAGCGCAGCCTGGTTCATGCGTAGCGCTTCCTGTTCCGCCTGTGCATCGCGCACGGCTTGCAGTTTGTCGAACAACACATCTCGCGCAAGCAGAAAGGCTTCCGCATTCTGTTTTTTGGTTGGCTTGAAACTGCGCGGCTCATCGGCCTGGGTGTACAGCGCCAGCGACAGTGCCGCGAAACGCTGGTGGGCGTCAGCTATTTCCCAGGTAATTTGCAACTTGTTGGCATTGTTGCCCTGCGTTTCCGTCCCCATTGTTGCCAATGCTTGCGCGAAGGTTTGCACGGCAGCATGGAGCAACGCATCTGAGCAAGCATAGTCTATCGGGTCGGCATCCAAATCCACATCGAGTTCACTACGCAACTGTTCCAGCGCATAGCCCACCGCATCTTCCTGCCCGCTGGTATAGGCCCACCACTCGGCGCGCTTGGCGACAAGATTTTCCAGCAGCGAGCGCGTGCTGTGCAGCCCATATTTTTCAAACAACCATCCCATGGCTTGTGCGCTTGCGCTTTCCGGATCGTCGCGCAGGCTGTCGGCGAATGCCTGCCATGCTTCCTCGTGCAACGCCGCAGTGCGCTCCAGCAACTGCATCGCCACCGGCACCCCGGCATTGAGCGGCGCGCGCTGGATGATTTGCATGAACCATCCGTGGAAAGTGCTGATGCTGATGGAGGGTTGCGCCAGCAGAAAATCGCGGTACAGGCCGCGCGCTTTTTCCAATAGCGCATCATCCACTTCATGCAGCTCGCGCTCCTTGAGAAAGGAGCGCACCGCAGCGTCATCCTGCGTGGCGAGCAGGCGCAGCCACTCATGCAGGCGCGCCTGCATCTCCTGCGCCGCACGGCGCGTGAAGGTGATGGCGAGAATTTCTCCGGGTTTCACGTCGGCCAGCAGCAACCGCACGATGCGCGATACCAGCAGCCAGGTCTTGCCGCTGCCCGCACAGGCTTCGACTACGACGCTTTTTTGTGGGTCGAGCGCGACCTTGTTTTCCATTATTCTCCCCCCTTTGTAAAAGGGGGGTTGGGGGGGATTTTCTTTGTATCACGGGGCGCTGAAATCCCCCCTAGCCCCACTTTTTCAAAGGGGGGAACTGACTCCTTACTCTTGGCTCCTGATTCCCACTCGCTCTTTCTGCATAACCCGCGCATCTCGCAATAAACACAGGCTACATCCACACCGTGCGCAGGCAAGGCCGCGCCGTTGCGCATCTGTGTAAACACTTCCTTCAGGCGCGCGATGTTGGCCTGCACCAGTTGCGGCAAATCCTGCGGTGGAGCAACCGCAACCACCTTGTTATTTTCAATGCTGATGAACGCAGCCTCGTCGGCTTCGTACACGTGGGCATAGCAAGCCAGTTGCACATCCTCGCCCGGCTCCTTGAGCTTGTTGCGCAGCGCGGTCGCAACCGTCATCTTGTAGTCCAACACGCGGCTCTCGCTTCCCCTCGCATCCACACGGTCTATGCGTCCATGCAGCACCAATTCGTCGCTCAGCGGCAATTCAAACGGCACTTCGCCGCTTTGATAACGCCAGCCTTCAGCTTCACTTTTCAGTTGCGCGTCAAGATAAGCTGGGATCGCCTGCTGCCAGCGTAGCAGCCAGGCGCGTGCCAGGTAGTCGCGCTCCACCGTGGGGGCAAACACTTGCTTACTGATGTGCTGCAACGCCTCGTCCAGCACAGCGCGTGGATGTTCGCCGAGTAACGGAAACTGCTGGTGGAAGCGATGCAGGATGTCGTGCACCCACTCGCCGTAATCGCGCTTCTCCACCCCCTCGCGCACTTCGTCCAGTTCGTTGAGACGCAGAATATGGCGCGCATAAAACTGATAGGGGCAAGCCACCAGGCTGTTGTAGCCGCTGGCAGAGATGCGGCCAGGAATAAGGTTTTGCGGCACGCTTGGCGCGGGCATGGCAGCCGCATTGGGCAAGGGAAAGTCTGCGGTGCGCACCTGCGCGCTGTCCAGCAGCCCACCCAATTCGCGCTCCGTCAGGTCATCGTCGTAAGCCAGCTCATGCAGCGCGCGCAGCATTTCGAGGTAGGGGCTCAATAAGTTTTCTTCGCCATTCCTGCTTGCTTGCCAGGTCACCAGCACGGTGTCGTTCATCGCCAGCAGCCCCAACAAGTCATCGCGCTGTTGCGCCAGGTGCGCTTCGCGCGTGGACAGGCCGAGCGCGGCGCGCACCGCGTCGTTGAACCACACGCTGCCGTTATCAGCACTAGGCAAATGCGCCGCATCTGCGCCTAACAGCAGCACCGCGTCGAAGCTGCGCCAGCGCGTGGCGGCGAGATGGGTGAGCAGCACCGGGCTGTCTATCGTGGCGTCGCGGAAGGTGTGCGCGTCGAGTTGCTGCGCCAGCCAGTGCCGCCATTCGGTGCGCGTGAAGCGCGTGTTGTCCGCCGCCAGTTCCTGCTGCCAGGTTTGCAGTGCCTGCAACAACTGCGCGCCTGCCGCGTCCGCCGCCAGCCCCTGCACGACGCCGAGGATGGCCAGGCTTTCATCCAGCGCACGCAGCCAGCCGCTCAAGGTGGCACTGCTTTTACCTAAAACCTCCGCCGCCTGCCGTAGCCGCGCCAGCGCCGTCTGCACCTCTGCTTCACCTCCCGCCAGATCGAGAAAGGCTTGCAGGTGCGAAGCCACGCCGTGTTTGCGCACCAGTTGTTCGAGTTGGTACACCGCCTGCTTGCGCTCGTACGCGGGCTGGTCAGCAAAGATGAACGGAGACTTGAGCAAGTCGAGCAAGTCCTGATGGTAAAAATCGCTTTGCAGCGCATCCAGCCAGCGCATCAGCACCGTGCTCACCGACAGCGTGGAAAGCTTCCAGCCGCTTTCGTCGGACACCAGCACATCGGCGCGCTCCAGCAAGGCGCGCACACGCCGTGCCACAAGGCGGTCCTGCGCGACGATAGCGATATTTTTCTTGCCGGCCAGTAGCCAGCGCCGCACTTGCACCTCGGCCGCGCGCGCTTCTTGCTCTAGGCCATGTGCGCCGAATAAACGTAAACGATTGTTCAGTGCGGCGTGGGAGTGGTGATCACGTAGGTGGGTGGCATGGTCACGCAAAGATACCCTCTCCCCCTGCCCCTCTCCCGCAAGCGGGAGAGGGGAGTGAGTTGACTCCCTCTCTCGCTTGCGGGAGAGGGCTTGGGAGAGGGTCTGTAGCACCGCACACTCCGGCTGTTGCAGCGCCATCTCACGTAAATCAAAAACCATCACCGGCGCGCGTTCTGCATAGGCTTCCAGAAAACGCGCCTCGGGCGCAGCAAGGTCAGATGCCAGCATAACTGTCAGCGGCACATCTGCCTGTTGCGCAAGCTGCGCCAGACGCTGCTGGTAGGCGCGCGCGGCATCGAGTTCGCCGCTGGCATTCATCACGTACCACAGCTCATGCACCACACGCGCCTCGAATTGCATGGGAGCATTGCGCCTGGCCTGATACGCGCGCTCCAGTTGCGCGAGGAAGTCTTCTTCGTTTTGCGGCAGCGTGACGTGATGTTGTGTTAGTTCGTCGAGGAGCTTCAGCAGTTCGCGCGCGATACCCCACAGGTCAGCGTCACGAAACCAGCGCCGCGCGCGCAATGCCTGATACAAGGCGGTGGCACGGCAGGTGTCGGGGGTGACGGAGTTGGCTAGGGGAACAGACTGCGCCCAGTCGTTGAGCGTAACCATGCGCGGCAGCAACAGCGTGGGCAGCTTGGCCAACCGTGCCAAACTTTGTGCCAAGGGTTGCACCAGATGGTGATTGGGCAATAGCACGATGGCCCGGCGCAGGTCGGGGATTTCGTCGGCGTGCTGCACCAGGATATGGTGCGCGACAGCATCGAAATGAAGTTTCAGTGCGGGGTAACCTTTAACGTGAAACTCGCGCAGCGAGACCCTGTCCCCCACACCCTCGGGGCTTTGCCCCTCTCCCTTGGGGAGAGGGCTGGGGAGAGGGGAACGGGCATGATGTTTCATTATCAGGGGTGACTTACGTCATGCCCGTTAGCTTGATCGGAGCTAAAAAAAATAGCGGCCTGATTTGATTGGCCGCTATCTTGTATTTTTTCCATTGCGGGAACTGCTCAACGTTCCAGCAGATGTAATTTTTCTTTCACGTCCTTCCACTCATCCGCATCGGTAGGACCATCTTTCTTTTCGACGATAGATTTCCACACTTTGGATAACTCAGCATTCAAAGCAATAAAGTGACGCTGCTCCTTGGGCACATCATCTTCAGCATAGATCGCCTCGACCGGACATTCGGCCACGCACAGCGTGCAGTCTATGCACTCATCCGGGTCTATTGTCAGGAAATTCGGCCCTTCGCGAAAACAGTCCACCGGACAAACATCCACGCAATCGGTGTATTTACACTTGATACAGGCTTCGGTAACAACGTAGGTCATGAACTAAACTCCTGATTGAATATGCGCCATTCTAACAAAATATGGCATGGTGCCGCTACCGTGATCTATTTGATAAGCCCCGCCAGCCAGTGTTGATATAGCTGCCGCGCAACGGCATGTAATTGCGGCAACTGGTCCGCCATCTGCGCCTGCATGGCCTGCGCGGACTGCACGGCGGGATTTCCGGCATCGGCGGCGATTTCATCAGCGCCCACTTCGCACCACTTCTGGATCATCGCCGCCGTCATTTCAATGTGGCATTGCAAACCGAGATGCTTACCCAGCGCAAACGCCTGATAGGCGCAATGCGCGCTGGATAGCAAGGGCACGGCGCGCCGTGCCCCTACTTGTGGCAAGCTGAAAGTTTCACCGTGCCAGTGGAAGGCATCGAACATCTGGATGTCGCCGAACCAGTCGCGCGCCTGATCGTTGCCGGAAACCTGCACTTTACCCCAGCCGATTTCCTTGACCGGATTGCGCGTCACCACCCCACCCAGCGCCTTGGCCAGCAACTGTCCGCCTAGGCAGTGGCCGAGCACAGGAATGTCCTGCGCTACTGCCTGGCGGATGAGCGCCAGTTCCCGCGCTATCCACGGTAACTCATCGTTCACGCTCATCGGCCCGCCCATGAATACCAGGCCGGAATAAGCGCTGGAATCCTGTGGCACGGCATCACCGGCATCTATGCGGATGAGCTGCCAGGGTATGGCGCGCTCATCCAGAAAATCGGCGAAGTAACCGGGGCCTTCTGTGACGGAATGGCGGAAGATGGCGATGGGCTTCATAGGCTGTGAAATATGAAAGGTAATGCCCACCCGGCGCTACGCGCCACCCTCCCTGTCGGGAGGGTTACGTTTCACTGTTTTTATCCCGCTCTATCAGCGCGTAAGCCGAATGGTTGTGTATAGATTCAAAGTTCTCGGACTCAACCACGTACGCATCAACGCGTTCATCGGCATTCAGTACTGCGGCGACATCGCGCACCATGTCTTCGACGAATTTTGGATTGTCATAGGCGCGTTCGGTGACGAATTTTTCATCCGGGCGCTTGAGCAAGCCATACAGCTCGCACGAAGCCTGATCCTCGGCATACCGTACTACCTCCTCTATCCACACGGCGCTATTGGTGCGCACGGTGATGGTCACGTGCGAGCGCTGGTTGTGCGCGCCACGCTCGGAGATTTTTTTGGAGCAGGGGCACAGACTGGTGACGGGAACCAGCACTTTCATGGTGAAACGGTATTGCCCATTTTCAATTTCGCCGATGAAAGTGACATCGTAATCGAGCAGGCTCTGTACGCCGGACACCGGCGCGGCCTTGTTGATAAAATAAGGGAAGCTCATCTCGATGTGGCCGGACTGCGCCTCCAGCTTCCCCACCATCTCGCGCAATATGCTCTCGAATGACTCGACCGAGATCTCGCGCCCATGCTGGTTGAGTATCTCGACAAAACGCGACATATGCGTGCCTTTGAAATTGTGTGGCAGGTGCACATACATATTGAAAGTGGCGATAGTGTGCTGCACGCCCAGGCTCTTGTCCTTGACGACTACCGGATGGCGTATGCTTTTGATGCCGACCTTATTGATCGCCAGATGGCGCGTGTCGGCCTGATTTTGCACATCAGGAATGGCGTGTGGTGCGGGAGAATTCATGGTTGTCCTAGGCTGGTGATGCAAAATTAAATTATACCCATTTCCCGACCAAATTAGTCAACTAATTTAGGGCACCTCTAAAAATTCAGAGTTCGCCCAAATGCAAGGCGCGGAAAAAGTGTCGCCGCACCGCATATGATAGCTATGTTAGCCATAAATTTTTTCCGAAACGCAGCAATTGGGATACAACGAAGTTACTGTGTAGGCTAACCTTTAGGTAATGCCGGAACTAAAATCTGGATTTTTAGTGGTGCCCTTTATTCGCGCCTTTGCCAGCTGCCGGCATCCTCACCCACCAAACCCAACCCTAAACGCATCCAGGCAAATGTCAGCGCCATGCGCGTGCGTGCATAGCGCGACGGGTTAATGGTGTGATACTTGGCAGCGGGATGCTCATATACATTTAGTGTGTTCATGATTAATCTCCTTAGAAGCTCCCTCCCACGAAGGGAGGGAGCGTTGTATTACTTCGATTTACCGGTAACCTCATCCATCCGGATACTCAGTCCAGCTCATCACGCCAGGTCGAAACGATCCAGATTCATCACCTTGGTCCAGGCTGCCACGAAGTCAAGGACGAACTTCTCCTTGCCATCTGCGCTAGCATAGACCTCAGCATAGGCGCGCAGCACCGAGTTGGAGCCGAAGATCAGGTCGTTGCGGGTGCCGGTGTATTTCACCTTACCGCTGGTGCGATCCCGGCCTTCGAAGAGTTCCGCCTCGGCACCCACCGCGCGCCACTCCGTGCCCATGTCGAGCAGGTTGACGAAGAAGTCGTTGCTGAGTGCGCCCACCTTGTCGGTGAACACGCCGTGCTTGCTGCCATCAAAGTTCGCACCCAGCACGCGCAGGCCGCCGACCAATGCGGTCATCTCCGGCGCGGTCAGGGTCAGCAGCTGGGCCCGGTCGACCAGCAGGGCTTCGGTGGACGCGCCGATCTTGCTCTTGCTATAGTTACGGAAACCGTCAGCCAGAGGTTCGAGCAGGGCGTAAGACTCGACATCGGTCTGCGCCTGCTTGGCGTCGACGCGGCCTGGCGCGAACGGCACTTGCACCGCGACACCGGCTACTTTAGCCGCCTGCTCGACGCCGACGCTGCCGGCCAGCACGATCACATCGGCCAGAGATGCCTTGCCGGATGCCTTCTGGATCTCCACCAGCTTGGGCAGTGCCCGGATGGCGATCTTGTTGACCGGCCAGTCCTTCTGCGGGGCCAGAGCCAGACGCGCACCGTTGGCGCCGCCACGCTTGTCACCACCACGGAAGGTGGCGGCAGACGCCCAGGCCACGGACACCAGCTCAGCTACCGAGAGGCCAGATGCAGCAATCTTGCCTTTAATATCGGCAATATCGGCAGCACTCGGCTTGTGCGTGGCTGCCGGCAAGGGGTCTTGCCAGATCAAATCTTCCTTCGGCACTTCGGGGCCAAGGTAACGCGCCTTCGGGCCCATGTCGCGGTGGGTCAGCTTGTACCAGGCGCGGGCAAAGGCTTCGGCAAAGGCTTGCGGGTTGTCGAGGAAGCGCTTGGAAATCTTGCCGAACTCCGGGTCAAAACGCAGGGTCAGGTCGGTGGTAAGCATGGTGGGCTTGTGGAACTTGCCCTTCACATGCGCGTCCGGAATGATATCGGGTGCGTTCTTGGCGATCCACTGCTTGGCACCGGCGGGCGACTTGGTGAGTTCCCATTCGTACTTGAACAGGTTCTCGAAGAAGTTATTGCCCCACTGCGCCGGGGTCGTGGTCCAGGTCACCTCAAGCCCGCTGGAGACAGTGTCCTTGCCGTGGCCTTGACCGTAGTTGCTGTTCCAGCCCAGCCCTTGCGCTTCGATTCCCGCGCCCTCGGGCGCCGGACCCTTGTGCGATTCCGGCGCAGCACCATGGGCCTTGCCGAAAGTGTGTCCCCCCGCGATCAGGGCAACCATCTCCTCGTCGTTCATGGCCATGCGGCCGAAAGTTGTGCGAATGTCCTTGGCAGCAGCCATGTAGTCGCCGCTGGCGTTCGGGCCTTCCGGGTTGACGTAGATCAGACCCATGTGGGTGGCCGCTAGGTTTTGGTCCAGCTCGCGCTCGCCATGGAAGCGCTTGTCTGTGGCAAGCCACTGGGTTTCTGCGCCAAAGTTCACATCCATGTCTGGTTCCCAGACATCTGCGCGGCCGCCGGCAAAGCCGAAGGTGCGAAAGCCCATGGATTCGAGCGCCACATTGCCGGTGAGGACGAACAGGTCGGCCCATGAAATCTGTTGACCGTATTTTTGCTTGATGGGCCACAGCAGGCGGCGCGACTTGTCAATGTTGACGTTGTCGGGCCAGGAGTTGAGCGGTGCAAAGCGTTGCTGACCGCGACCGCCGCCGCCACGACCATCGAGCGTGCGGTAGGTGCCGGTGGCATGCCAGGCCATGCGCACGAACTGCGGGCCGTAGTGGCCAAAATCGGCCGGCCACCAGACCTGGCTGTCAGTCATGAGCTTGACCAGGTCGGCCTTGAGCGCCTGGTAGTCCAGCTTCTTGAATTCTTCAGCATAGTTGAAATTGTCGCCCAGCGGATTGGACTTGTTCGAGTGCTGGTTCAGCAAATCGACGCGCAACTGGTTCGGCCACCAGTCTTGGTTGGTCGTGCCGCCGCCTGCAGCATGATGGAACGGGCACTGTGATTCGGTTGACATAATATTTACCTCCAAAGTGAATAAGAAACAAAGTGGTCAGGTAACCACAAACAAAGTATAAACTTCTCCATGTATTTATAAAACCAGATTTTTTCAATAAGACCAATCTGTTTTAGCTATCGTCAAATCAGGCGACTACCCTGAATTTTGCACAAGATATAGCATTTTTCCATGATTCTCTCCTATCAATTGATCCAGCGGAAATTGCTGGGTTGAGCGCATTAAGCTACAAGTGCTATTATCAGTCCAATGAATTATGTAGAATGAATCAATCTAAAATATCAATAGGCGGAACAACATGACCCTGCAAGAACTAAAATACATTCTGGCACTGGCCGAGACCGGCCATTTTGGCCGCGCGGCAGAACAATGCTTTATCAGCCAGTCCACTCTTTCAACGCAAATCAAGAAACTGGAAAATGAACTGGGCGTGACACTGTTTGACCGTGGCCACAAACAGATAGCTTTAACACCGATAGGGCAACAGGTCATAGCCAGCGCTCGCATCATGCTGGAGGAAGAGCAACGTATCCGCAGCCTGGTCAAGACGCAGCAAGACCCGATGGCGCAAACCGTGCGACTGGGCGCGATATTGACCCTGGGCGCGTACTACCTGCCCGATGCCTTGCATACCCTGCACCGCGCACACCCCAAATTGCGCCTGCTACTGCGCGAAGATTTAACCGGAAATTTATTACAGCAGTTGCACGATGGGAAACTGGATGCCGCTTTGATTGCCACGCCCGTCAATGAAACAACCGTCAATATTTTGCCGTTGTTTGTCGAGCCTTTCTTCGCGGCATTGCCAGCCGAACATATTTTGGCGAAAAGAAAAACAGTCGCACTCAGCCAATTATCGGCGGAAAAATTATTACTACTGGACGAGGGACACTGTTTGCGCGAGCAAGCGCTGGCGGTATGCGGCTTGCAAAACGGCAGCGAAGAAATTCGCGCCACCAGCCTGGAAACCCTGCGCCAAATGGTCGGCATGGGCGTGGGCGTGACCTTGTTACCGGCACTGGCAGCAACCAGCTTGAACCCGTATATGCGTAAGGCAGTGGCCATACGTCCGCTGAAAGCGCCGGGAGCGAGCCGTACTATTGCGCTGGTGTGGCGCAAACGCTCTGCACTGGATGTGTCCATCCGGCAAATCGCGCAAACTTTAAGTGCTCATTTGCCTGCGGCAGTGCGCGCCGTGTAGGGGTTCGGCGCGCCGTGGCCATCCAAAACAGGCGCACGCCTAGTATCTCAACCAATTGCATACGCTGCGGATATGTAGGGCGGGTTTTACCCGCCATGGCGGGTAAAACCCGCCCTACCTACTGCCGGCAATCTCCAAAAAAATGTTTGGTTATTTCTGGTTCACGATACTAGTAAGGACACGGCGCGCCGTGTCCCTGCGACAATTCCATTTGCATCCAAGCCACAAGCAGCCAACATTTTAGCGGGCTCGCCCTGCTCCAGAAAACCATCCGGCAAGCCAAGTTGCAACAGCGGGATCATCACGCCATGACGCAATAAACATTCCGCCACCGCGCTGCCCGCGCCGCCCTGTATGGTATTTTCTTCCACCGTCACCAGCAAATCATGTTCCCGCGCCAAACGCAGCACCAGCTCTTCGTCCAGCGGTTTCACAAAGCGCATGTTGGCGACCGTTGCATTGAGCTGTTCCGCTGCGTCCAATGCGGGGGCGAGCATGGAACCGAAAGCCAGGATTGCGACCTGCTCGCCGGTGCGGCGTACTTCTCCCTTGCCGAGCGGCAGTACCTGCATTTCCTTGCATGGTGCTACGCCCGGCCCGCTGCCGCGTGGATAACGCACTGCACTTGGAGTGTCGAGCTTGAATGCGGTGTACAACATCTGACGGCATTCATTTTCATCACTGGGCGCCATCACCGTCAGGTTGGGGATGCAACGCAAATAGCTCAAGTCGAAGCTGCCGGCATGGGTCGCGCCATCGGCGCCCACCAGCCCGGCGCGATCTATGGCCAGCACCACAGGCAGATTCTGGATGGCAATATCGTGTATCAGTTGGTCGTAAGCGCGCTGCAAAAAGGTGGAGTAAATCGCCACCACCGGCTTCAGCCCTTCGCACGCCAGCCCGGCGGCGAAAGTCAGCGCGTGCTGCTCGGCTATGCCCACGTCGAAATAACGTTGTGGAAATTTTTGCGAAAATTCAACCATGCCGGAGCCTTCGCACATGGCCGGCGTGATGCCGACCAAGCGTTCGTCCTGCTCCGCCATATCGCACAGCCAGCTGCCAAAGACCTGCGTGTAGCTGGGCTTGGCGGCTGGCATGGTGACTGGCTTGGCCACGATGCCCTGCGCCGGATCAAATTTTCCCACGCCGTGATAAAGCAGACAATCTTCTTCCGCTTTGGGATAGCCCTTACCCTTTTGCGTGACTACATGCAGGAACTGCGGCCCCTCAAGATGGCGGATGTTGTCCAGCGTGGTAAGCAGCACGTCCAGATCGTGGCCATCAATGGGGCCGATGTAATTGAAACCGAATTCCTCGAACAACGTGCCCGGCGTGACCATGCCCTTGACGTGTTCCTCGGCGCGCTTGGCGAATTCCAGCACCGTCGGCATGCTCTTCAACATCTTTTCGCTGCCGCGCCGCATGGCGGAATAAAAACGCCCCGACAGCAGCTTGGCCAGATGATTGTTAAGCGCGCCCACTGGCCGCGAGATGGACATATCGTTGTCGTTGAGAACGACCAGCAGATTGGTGTTCATCGCACCCGCGTTGTTCAATGCTTCGAATGCCATGCCGCCGCTCATCGCGCCGTCGCCGATGATGGCCACCGCACGCCGGTCGCTGCCCGCTATCTGCGCCGCCACCGCCATGCCCAGCGCAGCCGAAATCGAGGTGCTGGAATGCGCGGTGCCAAAAGCATCGTAGGGACTCTCATCGCGCCTGGGGAAACCGGAAATTCCGCCTGCCATGCGCAGCGTTTTCATGGCCTCGCGCCGCCCGGTGAGTATCTTGTGGGTGTAGGTCTGGTGTCCCACATCCCACACCAGCTTGTCGTGCGGCGTGTTAAATACATAATGCAGCGCGATGGTCAGCTCCACCGTGCCAAGATTGGAAGACAGGTGACCGCCGGTCTGACTGACCGACTCCACCAAAAACTGGCGTACCTCATCCGCCAGTTGCGGCAACTGCTTGCGCTCCAATTGGCGCAGCGCATCCGGGGTGTTGATCGTGTCGAGCAAGGAATCCATCAAAATTTTCTCAATAAAATAAAGTAGGTCGGGCTATGCCCGACATGGTGGGCATAGCCCACCCTACAAAACCTTTGGCTTACAGGAAGTCCCATTAAAATTTTCTCAATACAATAAAATCTGCCAACTCCCGCAACCTGCGCGCCTGCGCACCGAATCCACCCAACGCATCCAGCGCCTCGCGGTGCAGTTCCGCCGCCATTTGTCTGGCGGCCTGCACGCCGAGCAGCGTGACATATGTCGGCTTGGCATGAAAGGCATCCTTGCCTGCGGTCTTGCCCAGGGTGGCGGTGTCCGCCTCCGCATCCAGCACATCGTCCACCACCTGGAAAGCCAGCCCGACGCATTTACTGTAGCGATCCAGCCGACCCAGTTGCGCTTCGTCCAGCGCCGCACCGCACTGCGCACCGAGCAGGATGGCGGCGCGGATCAGCGCGCCGGTCTTGTGGATGTGCATAAATTCCAGCTCCGGCACGCTGAGCTGCCGGCCCACACTGGACAAATCAATCGCCTGCCCACCCGCCATGCCGCGCGAGCCAGAAGCGATTGCGAGCAACTTAATCATTTGTAATTGGCGCGCTGGCTGGTCACTGAGCTGATGTTCGGACAGCAACTGAAACGCCAGGCTTTGCAGGCTGTCGCCCACCAGCAGCGCTGTGGCCTCGTCATATTCGACATGGCAGGTGGGCTTGCCGCGACGCAGCACATCGTTGTCCATGCACGGCAGGTCATCATGCACCAAAGAATAAGCATGGATCAGTTCGACCGCAGCGGCAATGATGGTCACGCGCGCGCCGTCTGCCTCGGCCAGCTCGCCCGCCGCGAAAGCCAGCAGCGGCCGCACACGCTTGCCACCCTCCAGCACACTATAGCGCATGGCCGCGTGCAGGCGCTGCGGCGCAACATCCGGCTGCGGCAACAACTGGCGCAGCACATCCTCGAAACGGCTTTGATGGGCGCTCGCCCAGGCTTGAAAATCAGGCATCTTCGCGCTTGACTGGTTCGCTCGCGCCAGTTGGCGTGAAATTTTTCAGCGTACCCTCTTCCAGAATACGCACCTGCTGTTGCGCGTCTTCCAGGCGGCCACGGCACTGCTGCAACAGCTCGGCACCGCGCTGATAGGCCGCCAGCGAATCTTCCAGCGACAGCTTGCCCGCTTCCATGTCGGCGACAACCTGTTCCAGCTCGGCCAACGCCGCTTCAAAACTCAGCGCCTTATGCAATTTCCCGGCCATTTTCTTTTCCATTCAAGCAAAGAATGGCATTTTACCTAAAGCCTTAACGGAGGGACAATTTTTTGTTGAGGTGTAGAAAGGCGCCAGGCTCACATTGCTTTCAAACATGCGCCAAACAATCCGAAGGCTCACAAGATGCACGCTTAGCTGAAGTACATTATTCGACGGTGAGCCGGGTGATAAAAGGCGAACGGTGATGAACGATGTCAAGACTTGACCCTAAGGCTCTCTCGATGCACGACAGTTTGGCGGCGATGCCACTGTCGCTAATGGCCGTGCAACGCGTGACCAGTTGCTACGATCTGATGGATGCGGCCTATTGCAGCGACACACTGCGGGAGCACAGCCGCAGCTTGGGGCATGTGCCGCTGATTGACCACAACCTACGCATGGGAGAGAAGATCGAATTCTCGCCAGCCGAGGCGCAGTGCTACAAAGAGCGCATCCAGGTGGAACGGACTACTAGTTGATCGAGATTTGACGCATGTACTTAGGGAGTTGGAAATTACTAATATACCGTTTATATAATCGGTTTCAATGTGGAGTGCGGCGGCTTGCCGCCGCTTTGGTCGCCGCCGATTAAGCATTGGCATGGGCACGATGCTAAAGCGGTGGCAAGCCGCCGCACTCCAAAACGGGTACTTCAACATTTTCCAACTCCCTTAATGATCTCATCGCCAAACTGATTGCACGAAACTTTGCTTGCCCCATGCGTCAGCGCAGCTAAATCACTGGTTAACATGCGTGCGGCAATCGCGCCTTCCATTCCTCTTGATATGGCATTGGCTGCCTTGACCCAACCAAGGTGACGTAACATCATTTCTGCGGACAAAATCAATGAAGAGGGGTTTGCAATATTCTTTCCTGCAATATCGGGGGCAGTTCCGTGTGTTGCTTCAAAGATGGCAATGCTGTCGGAAAAGTTACCTCCTGGTGCTATACCGATACCACCCACTTCAGCAGCCAACGCATCAGATATGTAATCACCATTCAGATTCAATGTGGCGATAACATCATAGTCTGTCGGACGTAACAAGATTTGTTGCAGGAAGGCGTCCGCGATCACATCTTTGATAATGATGCCGTTGGGCAACTTCATCCACGGGCCTTCGTCTATTAGCACTGCATCGAATTCTCGTTTGGCTAATTCATACCCCCATTTTTTGAATCCACCCTCCGTGAATTTCATGATGTTACCTTTATGCACCAAGGTAACAGACTTACGTTTGTTATCGATGGCATA
This sequence comes from uncultured Gallionellaceae bacterium, assembly GCA_947085625.1. GTDB lineage: Bacteria > Pseudomonadota > Gammaproteobacteria > Burkholderiales > Gallionellaceae > Nitrotoga. The sequence goes on from CAMTXD010000081.1 coordinate 24,609, forward strand.
CTGAATCGCACGACGAATCAAACGTTCGCTTCCTTCTCTGGAAACCGGCTTGATACCGATAGCTGATGTGTCCGGAAAACGTATCTTGGTTACACCCATTTCATTTTGCAGGAATGCGATCATTTTTTTTGCTTCTGCAGAGCCGGCCGGCCATTCGATGCCGGCGTAGATGTCTTCCGTATTTTCGCGAAAGATCACCATGTCGACCTTGTTTGGTTCCTTCACTGGCGATGGCACGCCTGCATACCAACGTACCGGACGCATGCACACATATAGGTCTAACTGTTGGCGCAACGCGACGTTAAGTGAGCGGATGCCACCGGAGATCGGCGTGGTCAGCGGGCCTTTAATAGACACTACATACTCGCGCATCGCAATAACTGTTTCATATGGCAGCCAAGTGTCCTTGCCGTAAACCTGCACGGCCTTTTCTCCGGCATACACTTCCATCCACGCGATCTGCCGTTGGCTATCATAAGCATAGGCTACAGCCGCATCCACCACACGCATCATCGGCGGCGTGATATCCACGCCTATGCCATCGCCCTCGATAAACGGGATGATGGGACAATCGGGCACATTTAACGAATAGTTGGCATTGACCGTGATAGATTTACCTGCAGTAGGGATATGGATGTGTGTGAACATGGTGTGTTCATCCCCTTGCGGTGGAAGTAGTTAAAGGAACCCTTAACATTGGTTAGGAGGATTGGGAGGGGGATTGATGTCATAGCTCCAATCCGGATCGGGCAGAGAAGCAAACACCTCGCGTAAACCGGCGCTCCATCGTTTGCTGATCTGCGAAAAATACTCATCATCCTGAGTAATATGATGTTGCTGATCGAGGCGCAGACTGTCTTTGTGGTAACTGACCAGATCGATAGGTAAGCCAACTGAAATATTGCTGCGCATGGTTGAGTCGAAAGATACCAACACGCATTTGATGGCATTCATTAACGGCGTCTTGGGGGAAATCACGCGGTCGAGGATGGGCTTGCCGTATTTGGTTTCGCCGATCTGAAAGTAGGACGTCTCTGCGGTAGCCTCGATGCAATTACCCTCGGCATAAACCAGAAACAAGCGCGGCGCTTCTCCGCGAAGCTGCCCGCCGATAATAAAATTCACACCCATATCGACATTGCTTTCCGCAAAATAGGCTTCGTTATGTTTGCGTACTTCACGCAAACAATCTCCTAATAGGGTAGCCACGTCGAACATGGATTCAGCATTCCACAGGTTGGGTTGGTCGGTGTGGCGACCTCTCTGCTCCAGCAGATTGATTGCGTTTTGTGTAATCGACAGGTTGCCGGAACTCAAAGTGATAATGACGCGATCACCAGGGTTAGAGAAGGTGCGCATTTTTTTAAAGCTGGCAATTTGATCAACACCCGCATTGGTGCGAGAGTCAGATGCGAAAATTATTCCGGCATCGAGCATGGTTGCAACACAATAAGACATTGACCGAATCCTTAAAAAAACATTGCGTTAGTAGGCTTAATTATACGTTAACAGCGGGGTATCACAAACCCCGCGTAGATAACGCTTCTGGGCAAAGCCATGGCAGGGTGAACCCATTTTCCGGGTCATCTATCGCTTCGATATTGATCAGCGGTGAATGCGATCTGACTGCCCCAAACATGGTGGCTAATGAAACATCCGCTGCGTCCCGTCCGGTGCCAAGCCTTACCAGCCCCATCGGCGGCGAGACACCAGTGGGGTCGAACAAATACCAGCTGTCGCCGAGAAAAACTTCGACGTAGGCATGAAAGTCGGTCGGCCCCAGTATCGGATCAGCGCCGTAATCAATTCCTGTGACGAAGCGTGCGGGAATGTTGACTGCCCGGCATAACGCGATCATCAGATGGGTGAAGTCGCGGCACACCCCGGACTGATCGATTAGTGTATCGATTGCGGAGGTGCTACCGTTCGAGCTTCCCGACAAAAATATCGTCCGCTGTCGCACCCAGTCTTGTATCGCCTGGACCCGCCAGTAGCCTTGCCGCAGATGACCGAATTCCCTGGACGCAAACTTGTGTAGCCTGTCGGACTGGCAATAGCGACTGGGATAAATATAGTGCAGAACCTCGGCGGGCAATTGCGAAATCGGCACTTCCGCGAGGCGTGCGGGCGACTCGAAGCGATGGGTGATATCGACCGTTGCATCGTAACGCAGCGTCAGCAGTCCGGGGTCGGCCTTCAGGCGCAGGTAACGGCTACCGTAGGTCGGATCGGTGTAGATCACGCGCGCCACAGACTGATTGATAGTCAGCTGCTCCTCAATCACCGATTGGTGAGTTGTTTGCGCTGCGTGGATGTTGAATATGAAATCGCTCGCATAATCGGCGATTTCATACTTGAGTTCAATGATAAATTTCAGCCTGATCATCGCTGCTAGAGCCCGTTGTAGTGCTGTCAGTTATTAAAACTTAAAACAAAACCCGCTAGATACGCGGCCAAATCGAACAAGGATTAAGCGTTCCACAGGCTGTGTGGTTGGTCGGTACGAATGTTGTCCAAGCGCTATTGTACTTGGGACATTAGGCGAGGCATCACTACTGTACCGACGAATTCATCCCGTCGAGCCAGATACCCTTTGCGGATTTCCTGGCTTAGAACATCGGTACGCTGCAGGAACTCGGTCAGAAATTCGTGCAAGCCCTGCCTGAAAATATCTGCGATCCTTCCGTAGTGCAAGGTTGCGTGAAGCTCACCAGCCAGACGGCGCGCTTCTTTGCCGGAACTGCCATTCATGTCTTCCAAAATCGCATAGATCTCATTCAAACAAGCGTGTAATGAGCGTGGCATCTTGGGATGCATGATTAACAATTCAGCGACATTCATCGGCGTGATCACATCCCGATAAATCTTGCGGTAGCCTTCAAACGAACTCACCGAGCGCAGCAAAGCGCCCCATTGGTAATAGTCCGCCGCGCCGCCGACATCGCTCACACTAGGGAGCAGGATGTGATATTTCACATCAAGAATACGCGCGGTGTTGTCCGCACGTTCCAGCATGGTACCAAGACGGATAAAGCTGTACGCGGTGTCCTTCAAGATTGTACCAGCCGTCACGCCACGAAACAGGTGCGAGCGTTCTTTGACCCAATCCACTAACTCGGGGATTTTTTTGTGATCTACCGTTTCGCTCCTGTGTATAAATTCAAGCCACGTAGCATTGATGCTCTCCCACATTTCCGAAGTGATCGCGCCGCGCACCGCGCGCGCATTCTCGCGCGCCAGATTCAGGCTGGTGTAAATGCTGGAAGGACTATCTGGGTCTAATGCCAAATATCGCGAGACCGCATTGGCCTCGATCTTGTTTATTCGTTCTTCGTAGTCCTCGGCACAACCGGTGATGTTGAGTGGCGCATACCATAGGTGCGCCTCGGAACCAGCCATGTCAGTCGGTAACAAGGAATTGAGATAGGCAACGCCAAGGACACGCGCGGTGTTTTCAGCACGCTCGATGTAACGAGCCATCCAGAATAGATTATCAGCAGTGCGCGAAAGCATGGTTCAATCCTCCATAATCCAAGTATCTTTCGTTCCGCCACCTTGCGACGAATTCACCACCAGCGATCCTTCAGTGAGGGCAACGCGAGTCAAGCCACCAGGTGCAAGTCGAATCTCTTTACCCGACAAAACGAATGGGCGTAAATCGACATGGCGCGGTGCTACACCTGCTTCCACCAATGTCGGGCAGGTGGAAAGAGCAAGTGTCGGCTGCGCAATGAAACTGGCCGGGCTGGCCATTATGCGCTCACGGTATGCGCTGATCTCAGCCTTGGAGCTGGTCGGCCCGATCAACATGCCATAGCCGCCTGAGCCTTGCACCTCTTTCACCACCAATTCCGGCAAGTGTGCCAGCACATATTTCAAATCATCTTCCTTGCCTAAACACCAGGTCGGCACATTGGAAAGGATGGGTTTTTCGCCAAGATAGAACTCGACCATCTGTGGCACGAACAAGTAAGTGGACTTGTCGTCGGCTACGCCAGCGCCAACCCCATTGGCAAGTGCCACATTGCCGCTGCGATAAGCTTCCAACAAGCCCGGCACACCTAATGTGGAATCGGCTCGAAAGGCAAGCGGGTCGAGGTAGTCATCATCCACGCGGCGATAGATCACATGCACTTCCTGCGGGCCTTCGGTGGTGTGCATGTAAACTTTTTGTTCATGCACGAACAGGTCTTGCCCTTCCACCAATTCCACACCCATCTGGCTGGCAAGGAAGGCGTGCTCGA
>CAMTXD010000082.1:0-11540 GCA_947085625.1 uncultured Gallionellaceae bacterium
AAAAGTCTGCGGGGCGAATCCGCCAGTCAGGCAGCTATGCGCTCATGTACCTTCACAGGTTGTATTGTTGCTAACACCTCCTGCAGCTTCGCTTGAGCCATCCACAAATCATAACGCGACTGCATATCAATCCATAGCTGCGGCCCATTACCTAACAATGCACCAAGCCGCAAGGCAGTCTCGGGGGTAATTCCGGTACGCTCTGCAAGAATGCCATGCACCATCTGGCGCGATACCCCCATATTTCTGGAAAAAGCGCTGACAGACATGCTCAATGCCGGTAATACATCCTCACGCAATATCGCCCCGGGGTGGGTAGGCTTGCGTGTTTGTGTGGTTTTTTTCATCATAAAACCCTCCTAGTGATAGTTTTCCAAATTGACCCGTACTGCATCTTCACCTTCCCATTCGAAAGTGATGCAATAAGGTCCATTCACATGCACGCTATAGCGCTTTGGCTTCCCACGTAATGCGTGATAATCAAAACCAGGGAGGCTTAATGCTTCAGGAATTTTTGCTGTAGCAATTGCATCCACCCGCCGCAAAACACGGGCACATAAATCAGATCGCACCTTGGCGCTCCGGCCAGTTTCGTGAAGCTCCTGCAGTCCTTTGTGAATAAATGATTGGATCATCCATAATACTGTAATTTAGTTATTTACACTTGTCAACTTGCCGTTTACACCAATAACATTACTCATAGCCAACCCATCCGTTTTGTGCTAAATTCCGCCCAGTCTGACCAGAATCAAGGAAAGAGGGGAATCATGCACAGTGAATGGCAACTGCAAGAAGCAAAGACCAACTTGAGCCAGCTCATCAAGCAGGCGGCGGGCGGCGATGTGCAGACGGTTACGGTACACGGCAAGCCTACGGCGATGGTGGTGTCGGCTGAAGAATACGCCCGGCTCACCCGCCAGCGGGGCAAGCTTTCCACCGCGCTGTTGCGCCCTGATCTCGCCGGAGAGGATTTGGATTTTTCCCGCAGCCGCGACACCGGACGCGAGATTGAGCTATGAGCTGGCTGCTGGACACCTGCGCGCTTTCCGAATACACCAAAAAAACACCTGCACCAAAAGTCATCGCTTGGCTGGATGATCAGGATGAAGCCAGCTTGTTCATCAGCGTCATCAGCCTCGGCGAAATCGAAAAGGGTATCCTCAAGCTGCGCGCCAGTGACCCGCGCCGCAGCCAGAAACTGACCGCATGGCTGGGCAAGCTGGAACAGCGTTTTGCCGGGCGCATCCTGCCGCTCGATGCCGCAGCACTTCACGTCTGGGCGCAAATTTCCGCTCACACGGGACTTGCCGGGCAACCCCTGCCGGTGATGGATGCGCTGCTCATGGCCACCGCGCAATGCCACGGCCTCAACATCGTCACCCGCAATGTGCAGGACTTCGCGCCGTACCCGCAAATCTTTAATCCGTGGTGGTAGTGATGGGGGCAGTTCTCACATTCCTACAGAGGCCGGAAGGAGTTTAGGACGCAAACAGACACAAATTTTCCTTGATTAGCAAATACAACCATGCCCGAACTCCCCGAAGTCGAAACCACCCTGCGCGGCCTCGAGCCGCACCTGCTCGGCCAACGCATCGCCGATGTCGTCATCCGCACCCCACACCTACGATGGGTCATCCCCCCACAACTGCCAGCCATCCTGCGCGAGCAAACCATTAAGGCACTGCACCGCCGCGCCAAATACCTGCTGATTACTTTCGACCATGGCACGCTCATCCTCCACCTCGGCATGTCCGGCAGCCTGCGCATATTGCCTGCCGATACACCGCCACAAATTCACGAACACTTCGACCTGCTGCTGGAAAACGGCATGTTAATGCGCCTGCGCGACCCGCGCCGTTTCGGCGCGGTGCTGTGGCATACAGGCGACCCCGCACTGCATCCGCTATTGAAAAATCTTGGAGTGGAACCGCTGAAGCAGGAATTTGATGGCGACTATTTGTATCGCGCCACACGCACGCGCAACGCGGCCATCAAGCTGGTCATCATGGATCATCATCTGGTGGTAGGCGTGGGCAACATCTACGCCAACGAAGCGCTGTTCCGCGCCGGCATCCGCCCGCAAATGGCAGCAAGCAAGGTAAGCAAACCGCGCTGTGTGCGGCTGGTGCAAATAATACGGGAAACATTAACGGAAGCGATTGCGCAGGGCGGCAGCAGCCTGCGCGATTTCGTCGGCAGCGATGGCAACCCCGGATATTTCCAGCAGCACTACTGGGTATATGGCAAGGCAGGGGAACCATGCCGCGCGTGTGGTGCCGCTATTAAACAAATCACGCAGGGACAGCGGTCAAGTTTTTATTGTGCGGTGTGCCAACGATAAGCAGACAAAAAAACGGGACAACCTAACTTATCACGCCACCGTCACCGCCGTATCCAGATACACATCCTGAATCGCGTTGAGTAAAATCACACCCTCCTGCATCGGCTTCTGGAACGCCTTGCGCCCGGAAATCAGCCCCATACCACCGGCGCGCTTGTTGATGACTGCGGTGCGCACCGCTTGGTGCAGATCGTCCTTGCCAGAAGATTCGCCGCCAGAATTGATCATGCCGGCGCGCCCCATGTAGCAGTTCGCCACCTGGTAGCGCACTAAGTCAATGGGATGGTCGGTGGTGAGTTCGCTGTACACTTTGGGATGGGTCTTACCAAATTTGATGGCGTTATAGCCACCATTATTCTCGGCCATTTTCTGTTTGACGATGTCAGCATTGATGGTGACCGCAAGGTGGTTGGCCTGGCCAGTGAGGTCGGCCGACACGTGGAAATCCTTGTCGGCGGTTTTGAATGCCGGGTTGCGCAGGTACGCCCACAGGATAGTGGCCATGCCCAGCTCATGCGCATGAGCGAATGCTTCGGAGACTTCCTGAATCTGGCGACGCGAATGTTCCGAGCCGTAGAACACCGTCGCTCCCACCGCCACCGCGCCCATATCGAAGGCCTGATCCACGCTGGCGAACAAGGTCTGGTCGTAGATATTGGGATAGGTAAGTATTTCGTTATGGTTAATTTTGACGATGAAGGGAATCTTGTGCGCGTAGCGGCGCGCCACCGAGGACAGCACGCCGAGCGTGGAAGCCACGGCGTTGCAGCCGCCTTCGATGGCGAGCTTGACGATATTATCCGGGTCGAAATAAATCGGGTTAGGCGCGAACGAAGCGCCGCCGGAATGCTCCACGCCCTGATCCACCGGCAGCAGCGAAAGATAACCGGTGTTAGCCAGACGACCGTGGCCGTAGAGCGCCTGCATGCTGCGCAACACGCCGGGCTTGCGGTCTTTCATCGCCACTACGCGATCCACATAGTCCGGCCCCGGCAGGTGCAATGATTCTTTTAGAATTCCAGTGCAGCGATGCGTCAGCAAATGTTCCGCTTCGTCCGCCAGCAGTTTCGCGATGTCAGTCATGGCAATCTCCTACGGTAGGTGGGGAAGAGAAATCTTACTCCATTTTGCTAGCCGTAGGATGGGTGGAGCGGCTTCATGCGCAACCCATCATTGCAACGTGCGCCCGATGGGTTACGCAAAAACGCTATACCCATCTACGGTACTTGAGCTTGATGCGCCTGAGCACCCAAAAATTATGGTTGTTTTAATTCCGGCTTTCTAAATGCGATCATCACCGCCCACACACCCAGTAGCACATACCAAAACAGCGACCACTCCGGGATACCCAGCGTGAGAAAAGTCCAGCCCTTTTCGGCACATTCGCCGGAGCCGTGCATCAGCTCTTTCCACACATCGGCCAGGGGAAAATTATCCAGCATGTAATCCAAACCGGGGCCGCAGGCTGGCACTTCATCTGCGGGCAAATGCTGTATCCAGATGTGGCGGCTGGCCACACCAATGCCGCTCAGCGCCAGCAAAGTGATCAATGCGCCATATACTTTTGCAGTAGTGTGCTTGGGGTTGTGCAGGGTGGCGATGGCGAACACGATCAGCATGGCAATGAAAATAAAACGCTGCATCATGCACAGCGGGCAAGGCTCCTGCCGCAGCACATATTGCAGATAGAGCGCCGCGCCGAACAGGGCGGCGATGACCAGCGTTCCGGCCAGATACAGCCAGCGGTTAGAAAGCGTGTGCCACAGCTTGCAAATTTTCATTATCCTAGAAACCTCAGTTGGACGGGATGGAGTGTGCTATTTTTGGGGTGCAGGGCAAGGCGCAACGATGCGGAATGGTCGTTCCATTCCAAGGAGTTGCAACGCAGCTATGTGCCGTAAAAATAGTGCAATCCATCACTTAGCGGTCTCAACAATCGGGTGAAACGATTAATCTTGAATTAATTTATTGAAATTATTTTGTTAAATACCCAGATAAGCGGTCAACTGAGATTTCTAGGATTATATTCCCTAACTCAATTTTAACCCGAATATCCACGCCGTCTTGATACGCCTGCCACAGCGGCAACATATTTTCCTCGTATTATGGTGGCTCACCGGACTGGGTGTCTAGCGCGACCCTAACCCAAACATTTAATAAGTTGACGCGCGCCCTCGCTAGTCTTTTGTTTGCTGTAGCACGCGTCGCGGGTGTCGTGGTTTAGGCTTTGCATGGCCATTCGACTAAGCTGCAAAATACCGCAGCCAAGTTGCTGGTTATCTCTCAGCGGGAAGAGGGGGACAGGGTCTGATGGAACTACTGATAAAACAACTAGCCATTCCACTAAGTGCGATGAAACATGCGCTAAGTAGCTGTTTTTAGCTATTCGACTAAGCCTGCAAGCAGGCAAGTCGCTGGTTATCGCTGCGCGAGTTTCACGTTAAACTGCCACGACTTCGATGTCCGGTTCAATCGATCGAAGCAGATTTTCGATACCTCGGAGCGTACCGGATATCGAGCTTGGACAGGTACCGCACGCGCCCTGGTAGTGCACGCTGAGCTGGTTGCCGTCGAGGCCGATCACCTTAAGGTCGCCGCCGTCGCCTTGCAGAGCGGGGCGGATCTGCTCATCGAGCAAAATGGTTATAGCACCGAGGCGCTGCTGATCCTCTGGGCTTAGGTCAGCCATTGCACTGGTGGCTGCTGCAACGGTGTCCACTGATTGCGCCTCCGCCGTCGGCGCGGCGCGGATCGGCACGGCAACTAGGCGCACCAAATCCGGCCAGTCGGCGCCGCCGTCCTGCGTGACAGTGAGCCATTTATCAACGTAAAACACATTGGTAATATGCTCGATGTCGAACAGCGCGGTAGCGAGCACATCATCCTTCGCCTGCCCTGCGTTTTCATATGAACGCGTTATCCCCCAGCTCAGCGGTTCCTTGAGGGTGAACTTCACTGCGTTCGGATTGGGCGTGTCTTCAATTTCTGCTATTTTCGGCATCTCAATCTCCTGAAAGCGGGGCCACCATCCTGATGCTAAAAATACGACAACAGGGTGCAGTAGGTGCCCCGCCCATAACCCATTTCAATGTCATCAAGCCACCGCTGATTTAATCAACGTCTGCAATTCACCTTGCTGATACATCTCGCGCACAATATCGGCACCGCCGACAAACTCGCCCTTGATGTAGAGCTGCGGAATAGTTGGCCAGTTGGCATAAACCTTGATGCCATCGCAGATTTCCGGGTCGGCCAGCACGTTCACAGCGGTAAAGTCATGCATGCCGCAGGCTTCAAGTAGCTGCACCGTCGCACCGGAAAAACCACACTGCGGGGACTGCGGTGTGCCTTTCATGTACAGCACGACGGCATTGCTTGTGACCTGATTACGAATTTTTTCCTGTACGTTCATCTTTTATTTCTCCAAAGTTATTTATTAACCGATTGCGTCCAGGCATCGGGCGTGAATGTGCGCATGGCCAGCGCATGAATTTCCGAGCGCATGCGATCTCCGAGTGCCAGATACACCAGCTGATGCTGCTGTACCTTATTCTTTCCGGTGAATTGCGGACTCACGATCACCGCTTCGAAGTGCTGGCCATCATCGCCCAACACTTCCACGTGATCGCATGGCAGGCCATTCGTGATGTAGTTTCTTAGTTCATTTGCTGTCAACATCTTGTCCTCTCAAGGGTTACTCTGTGGCATGGGTAGCATCACGCGTTGCCTATTTGTGCGTGCATCGGGTCTGCCTCGGCTTCAGTCGAGGCACTGGCGACCGAATTGAACGCGGCAAGCAGTGTGTGCCACGGCAGGATCGCGCATTTGACGCGCGTCGGCAGGTCACACACGCCAGCGAATACCGCGAGCCGTCCGATGTTATTCGGACGGTCAAGGTCGAGCTTGCCAGTGGCCATGGCGAGAAATTCCTGGATCAGAATTTCCGCGTCCGCACGCGACTTGCCCTTGACGGCGGTGGTCATCATGGAGGCCGATGCCTTGCAGATCGCGCACGATTCTCCCTCGAATGCGATGGCGGAGATGCTCTCACCATCGAGGTTAAGCGCGACACTGATGTGATCGCCGCACAGCGGGTTGTGGCCCACCGCCTGGTGGCTGGCATGTTCTATCTTGCCGTAGTTACGCGGCTTTTTGTTGTGTTCAAGAATCACCTCTTGATACAGCGCTCTATAGTCAGCCATTACGTAAACACTTTCTGCACGGTGCGTATCCCGGCAATCAATACATCAACCTCGGCCATGGTATTGTAGAACGCAAACGAGGCGCGCGAGGTAGCGGGTACTTTGAAGCGCTGCATCACCGGCTGCGCGCAATGATGGCCAGTGCGCACCGCGACGCCTTCCTGATTGAGCAACGTGCCGATGTCGTGCGGGTGTACGCCATCCACCGTAAACGACAGCACTGCTGCCTTGTTTTTGGCCGTGCCGATTATGCGCACGCCGGGCAGGAGATTCACTTGCTCGGTCGCATAATTCAGCAACTCGTGTTCGTGCGCGGCAATGGCGTCCAACCCGATTTCCGACAGATAATCAACCGCCGCACCCAGCCCGATGGCGGCCGCGATCGGCGGCGTGCCGGCCTCAAATTTATGCGGTATGGTGTTATAGGTGGTTTTTTCGAAGGTCACCGACAAAATCATGTCGCCGCCGCCTTTGAAGGGCTGCATGCTTTCAAGTAGCGCAGCCTTACCGTAAAGAACGCCGATGCCAGTCGGGCCGCATAGCTTGTGTCCGGAGAAGGCATAGAAGTCACAGTCTAGATCCTGCACGTCCACCTGCATATGCGGCGCAGCCTGCGCCCCGTCCACCAGCACCGGCACGCCACGCGCGTGGGCGAACGCTATCATCTGCTTGACCGGGTTGATGGTGCCGAGCGCATTCGAGACATGCATCACGCCAACAAATTTGGTACGCTCGTTGAACAGATTTTCATATTCATCCAGCAGCAGCTCCCCAGCATCGTTGACGGGTACTACACGAATTTTTGCGCCCTTCTCTTCGGCCAGCATCTGCCACGGCACGATGTTGGCATGGTGTTCGAGTGTGGTCAGAATTATCTCGTCGCCGGCCCCGATAAATTTGCGACCATAACCATGCATGACCAAGTTAATCGCGTCAGTAGTACCGCTGGTAAAAATAACTTCGCGCTCTTCACGCGCATTAATGAAGCGCTGCAACTTGCGCCGCGCTTCTTCAAATTCGGTGGTCGCCACTTCAGATAGGTAATGCACCGCGCGGTTTATGTTGGAGTGCTGCATCGTTTGATAACGGTTCAGGCGGTCTATTACCTGTTGTGGCATCTGGCTCGATGCGGCGTTGTCGAGATAGACCAGTGGCTTGCCATGAACCTTAAGGTTTAGAATAGGAAAATCGGCACGGATGCGCTCCACATCCAATGCGGATATCGAACGGGATTTGATTACAGCCTGTGGCGCATTCATGGCTGGCGACCTATTTTTTCATTGGTGGTTTGCTCATTGACTGTTTTTTCGAGTTGTATTTTGAGCGATGCAACGGGTATGCGCTCAATAATCTCCGCGCCGAAGGCGTAGGTCAGCAGATTGCGCGCTGCGGTTTCGGACAGGCCACGGCTCTGCAAATAAAACACTTCCTCGCTGTCGAGCTGGCCGACGGTCGCACCATGTGTACATTTCACATCGTCCGCAAATATTTCCAATTGTGGCTTGGTATCCACCTGTGCACGGCCAGTCAGCAAAAGATTGCGGCTGGACTGTTGTGAGTCGGTGCGTTGCGCGCCCTGGCGCACCATGATTTTGCCGTTGAACACCGCGTGAGCGCTGCCGCCGACGATGCATTTATGCAATTGGCGGCTGACACCATGCGGGTGTGCGTGGTCTATGCAGGTGTGCGTGTCAGCCAGCTGATTTCCGGAAATCAGTGCCAGCCCGTCTACCGCACACTCGGCGCCCTGTGCGGATTGCAATACGTTCAAGTTGTAACGTGAAATGCGCGCACCCAGCGCGACACTCACCGATTGATAATTACTGCCCTGCGCCAGTGATACCGCGCAGTTGGCGATATGAAACGCCTGCAAGTTTTCGCGCTGCACCCGGATGTGATGGATGCGCGCGTTATCCGCCAGCGCAATTTCGGTGACGGCGTTGGTGAAGCAAGCTTCGTCCTGCAAGGACACGTAATCCTCGATCACCGTTGCAGCACTTCCCTGTTCTGCCAGCAGCAGACAACGCGGATAGCTCACCACTTCTTTTTGCGTCGAAATGAACAGCAGATGTACTGGTGTATCAATTGATGCATTGCGCGGTACGATAACCAAAGCACCGTCATGCAGAAATGCCGTATTGAGCGCGGCGAATACATTGTGCTGGAATCCGACGTGCTGGCCGAGATGGGCGGCGTGTGCGGCAAACGCTACATTTTCGGCAATCCCTGCATTTTCGGCAAACCATGACGCCAGATTGCTGACCTTTACGCCGTCTATGGCAAGGTTGGACAGATGTGGCGCATAAACGCCATCAACGAATACCAGTCGGGTGGTCGCTTCCTTGATATAAAAATGCTCAACGTCCGCCGCCTGCAAATTGCTTGCAGTATGCGCCGGATGAAATGACATCTTGGTGAGCAGCGAAATATCGGTAAAGCGCCATTCCTCATCGCGCGTGGTCGGCACGGTCAGCACGCCGACGCGCTCAACCGCCGCAGCGCGCAGCGTGTTGAGACTAGCCGATGGACTTGCCGCCAGCTGCGGCTGGCCATTGAGCAGGCTGGCGAGGTAACTCGAAGAAGTTGTTGTTGTGACGAGGTTCATGCTGCCACTCTCTCTGCACCCACCCAGTCGTAGCCGCGCTCCTCAAGCTCCAGCGCCAGCTCCTTGCCGCCGGTCTTGATGATGCGGCCTGCTTCCATTACGTGCACGAAGTCGGGCACGATGTAGTTGAGCAGGCGCTGGTAGTGCGTCACCAGAATAATAGCGTTGTCCTTGTTGGCAAGCTGGTTGACGCCTTGCGAGACGATGCGGAGCGCGTCGATGTCTAGGCCGGAATCGGTCTCGTCGAGGATGGCCAGGCGCGGTTCGAGCAGCGCCATCTGCAATATTTCATTGCGCTTTTTCTCGCCGCCGGAGAAACCTTCGTTGACGCTGCGGTCCAGAAAATCAGGGTTCATTTCCAGCATCTTCATTTTTTCGCGCACGAAGTCATCAAACTCCAGCGGGTCGAGTTCCTCCTTGCCGCGCTGCGTCTGTACGGTGTTGTAGGTCAGGCGCAGAAACTGGCTGTTGGCCACGCCGGGGATTTCGATTGGATATTGAAAAGCCAGGAACACCCCGGCGCGCGCACGTTCTTCGGGGGCAAGCTCCAATAAATTCTTACCTTCAAACATGACGGTGCCGCCGGTTACCTGATACGCCGAGTGCCCCGCCAGAACTTTTGAGAGCGTGCTTTTGCCCGAGCCATTAGGCCCCATGATGGCGTGTACCTCGCCGCTTTTCACGGTTAAGTCCAGCCCTTTCAGAATTTCCACTCCACTCACACTGGCGCACAGCCCGCGAACTTCGAGCAGGGTTTTACTGTCTTGCAGAATCATCCGACACTTCCTTCTAATTTAAAACTGAGGAGCTTGGTCGCTTCGACCGCAAACTCCATCGGTAATTGTTTAAATACGTCTTTGCAGAATCCGTTAATGATCATGGATACCGCCGCTTCGGCGTCTATGCCGCGCTGTGCGAAATAGAACAACTGGTCTTCGCCAATTTTTGAAGTGGATGCTTCGTGCTCCACTTTGGCGCTGTTGTTACGCACCTGAATATAGGGAAAGGTGTGCGCGCCGGATTGGTCGCCGATCAGCATCGAATCGCATTGCGAATAATTGCGCGCACCGGCAGCCGTTGGTGCAATTTTCACCAGCCCGCGGTAGCTGTTATTGGAACGACCGGCTGAGATGCCTTTGCTGACGATGGTGCTGCGCGTGTTTTTGCCGAGATGAATCATCTTGGTGCCGGTGTCAGCCTGCTGATGGTGGTTGGTGACCGCGACCGAATAAAACTCGCCGACCGAATTGTCGCCACGCAGTATGACGGACGGATATTTCCAGGTAATCGCCGATCCGGTCTCGACCTGGGTCCATGAAATGCGCGAGTTGACGCCTTTGGCCAGGCCGCGCTTGGTGACGAAATTATAAACGCCGCCTATGCCGTTTTCGTCACCCGCATACCAGTTCTGCACCGTCGAGTACTTGATGTCGGCGTTGTCCAGCGCCACCAGCTCAACCACCGCCGCATGCAGCTGGTTGGAGCTGAATGCGGGTGCCGTACAGCCTTCAAGATAGGAAACCGACGCCCCTTCCTCGGCAATGATTAGGGTGCGTTCGAACTGCCCCGTTTCCTCGGTGTTGATGCGGAAGTAGGTCGACAAATCCATCGGGCACTTGACGCCCTTGGGGATGAAACAGAACGAGCCGTCAGTAAATACCGCTGAGTTGAGCGCGGCGTAATAGTTGTCGCCGGTCGGCACGACGGTACCGAGATACTTCTGCACCAGCTCCGGATGCTCCAACACGGCCTCCGACATCGAACAGAAAATGACGCCGACCTCGGCCAGCTTATGCTTGTAGGTGGTTGCCACCGACACGCTGTCGAAAATTACGTCAACCGCAACGCCAGCCAGCGCCATGCGCTCGTGCAGCGGTACGCCAAGCTTCTCAAAGGTGCGCAGCAATTCAGGATCGACCTCGTCCATACTTTTCAACTTCGGCTTCTGCTTGGGTGCGGCGTAGTAGCTGATCGCCTGATAATCAATTTTTGGAAAGTGGACGTTAGGCCACGTCGGCTCTTCCATCTTGAGCCATGCCTCATACGACTTGAGCCGAAAATCGAGCAGCCATTCGGGCTCGTTCTTCTTGGCTGAAATCATGCGGATGGTGTCTTCATTGAGCCCTTTCGGCGCGACATCGGACTCGATGTCGGTGACGAAACCGTGCTTGTAGGGCTGGTTGACGAGATTTTGCAGTGCTGCACTCATGCTATTACTCCTAAGTTAAGCCGAGAAGGACGACCCGCAGCCACAGGTAGATACTGTGGACCCCTCGGTCAAGACAATAATGCATCGAGTTTAAGATGGTCGCCTTTTTCACGCAGCTGAACGGCGCTGCCCCGATTTCCTGCTTCTGTTTTTGCCATTTTTTCTGAAGACGTTTTTTCTGTT
>CAMTXD010000083.1:0-24381 GCA_947085625.1 uncultured Gallionellaceae bacterium
CTAGTCTTACTGTGTCACAAATCTCGTTAACCCCCACCGCAACACGGACATCGTAGCAGCCTCGCAGCGACGGCTCGCGCGATGAGGATACGCAGCGTCGTAATAGAGTCCGGCACGTGCCGCTGCGCTCGCCCGACTTCCGCGAGGGACGTAATCTTCGGGTAAGGCAGGTGCTTTTGGCAGAGCGGAGTTTTTTTTGGAGCCGTGATGTCCGAGACGCTGTGCGACGAGAAAGCCGTAGGCCGCAATACACAGCGTGGCGTGGTGATGGAAACCCTGCCAACCCCGCCCTTCGTAGTGAGAGAGCCCGAACTCCTGCTTGAGTTCCTGGTAGTCCCGCTCGATGCGCCAGCGCATCTTGGTGACGAAGACCAGTTGTTCCAGGGGCGCATCTGACGGGCCTGTTGAGAGGAAGTATTTCGCAGGCTCGGGCTCGCCCTCAGGCCATTCGATCAGCAGCCATTCTTCGGGGCGCAGTTCGGCACTCAGGTAGTCGCGGTGAGCCGGACGCACGCGCACGGCGGCGAAGCGGGAGGACAGTTCGGTGTTGCTGCCTTCCCGCCAAGTGACCGAGCGGTAGGCTTGCGTCGGCAGACCCATCGCCAGAGCCTTTACCGAAGCGGGTTTGTGACCGGGTTCCCGACGCAGTCGGGTTGGGCGTATGCCGCGACCGGTCCACGGTTTGGGCGGCAGTGGCTCCGTTCCCGGCGCCCACACGGTTGTCGCTGGCCGGATGCCAACCGCGTAGAGCAACCCCAGCGCAGTGATGCCGTCGCGAAAGGCCGTTTCGTCTCCATAACCCGCATCCGTCAAGACAACACCCATCGTGACGCCTGTTGCGATGGCGCAGCGTATCTGTGCTAAGGCGATGTCGGGCTTGGTCGCGAATTCGACATCATCGGGCACGCCTGCAGTTTTGCGGCGCACGGGGTCACCCGCCCAGTCTTTGGGAAGATAGAGCTGGTACGCGATTGGAATGCTGCCATGCTCACTTGCCAGCGACAGGCTAACTGCCACCTGGCAGTTGTCTTGTTTGCCCAGTTGGCCACAGTATTGCCGCGCGACGCCGACAGAGTGCCGCCCCTTCTTGGGAAAGCCCGTGTCGTCAACGATCCAGTAGCAGCCGCTGTTCACGCCGAGTGTCGGCAATACCCATTCGCGGGTGCGGCCCAGCACAGCCTCGTCCGACCAGTCCGACTTCGCAACAAAATGGTGTAACGACTGGTGCTTCGCCGCAACATGCAGCGGATCGGTATACGCCGCCAGCGGCTCGATGCTCTTGCGCTGAATCGGCAGCATCAGCCCACGACAGTAGTCCTTTAAGCTCTTGTTTCGATCCATATGCCCCAATGCACCGCAAAGATGCTCCAGATAATCTTCAAATTCCTTCAGACTTACCATCACAAATCTCCCGCCACCATGGAATGGTTTAATTGTAGCAGGTGTTTTCATTTTTTGACACAGTAAGACTAGCCATTCGACTAGGCTGCAAAATACCTCAGCCAAGTCGCTGGTTATTGCGCGCCGCCCTGCTTTAACGCCACCACCTTGTTAGCCGTTGCGTCCGCCATATGTACGAGTCTGCCCTCGACTACCGCGCCCAACTGGATTTCCAGAGTTCTGTAATGGACATCCCCTGTGACCCTGGCCTTGCTTTGTAGTTCCAGGTATTCATCTGCCCGCACCGTCCCCATCACCACGCCGTTCATCACCAGGTGGGTCACATTGATTTCTCCGTTGACGCGCCCATGCTCGCTCAGCACCAGTGTGCCGGACTCACCTGGCGTGGCAACGACGTTACCGGTGACCTCGCCGTCTATGCGTAAGCCGCCGCTGAAGCTCAGGTTTCCCTCTATTTTGGTTGCCGCCCCGATCAGAGAATCAATGCGGTCTTGCGGCTTACTGTGTTTTTTGCCGAACATTTTTTTCCCTCTTCATGGTTAAGGGCACCTCTAAAAATGCCGTCGTCCCCGCGAAGGCGGGGAACCAGATGCTTGATTAGACTGGATTCCAGCCTTCGCGGAAATGACGAAATGTGAATTTTTAGAGGTGCCCTTAAGATAGATTAACACTCCGCTTGATTTTTGGCTCGTCCGAACCCCGTTCAAAAATCCGTACCTGGATGCTCTCGACCGACATTCCCGGCGGCAACTGAAAGCTGCGCTCGATACGCTGATAATACTTGAAACTAAGCTGGTACGTCGCATCCTCGCCAGCATGCTCTAGAGTATGCCCTGGCGTATTTACTGGCGCAGTATTTTCCTGCGGGAACACCATCACCGATCTCTTGCCATTGTGCAGCACATTAACTAGCAATTGCAAATTACCCTGGAACGGTTTTGTACGCCGTTGCGCGCCTTGCACTAGCAGCAAGCGGTAGCGATACTCGCCCGGCAGGGTATCGCGCTTGACTTTAAAGTGTTGCAGGGACAATTCCCCCTCGCGTGTGCCGGACAGGGTGAGGTTTTGAAAGAGCGTCAAATCTTCCTTGAGACGCAAATTTTCCTCACTTACACCGTGTAGTTGCCTGGCTGTTTCCAGGTTGGCGGCACGTTCAATCTGCGCCTGCCGCTCAAAGGACGCTGCCTGGCTGGCCAACTGGGTGTTCTCGTCCCTCAGGCTGGAAGCCTGGGCGCGCAACCCGGCCAACTCATGCTCCGTCTGACCGCGATGAAAGCCCGCGAACTCCATGCCGGAACCGTAAGCCCACCACACCAGTCCGCCCGCCGCCAATACAAAAGGCAGGATTATGGCCCAACGCACATACCACGGCACGTGCGGGCGCACCGCCAGTCGCAGCGCAGAAATGCCGAATTTTCGCTTAATCTCGCTGATCAGGCTGCGGCGGCTCATGTCAAGGCAACAAGGGAACGCCGGTCAGCGCCGTAGTTTCAGGCAGCCCGAACATGATGTTCATATTCTGCACTGCCTGCCCTGCTGCGCCCTTGACCAGATTGTCTATCACCGCCAGCACTACCACGGTATTGCCCCCCTGCGGGCGGTGCACCGCAATGCGGCAAACATTCGCGCCGCGCACCGAGCGCGTTTCCGGATGGCTGCCGGCAGGCATCACGTCCACAAATGCCTCGTGGGCATAATGTTGCTCGTATAGCGCCTGCAAGTCGGCATCAGTCTTGAGGCGCGCGTACAGCGTGGCATGAATGCCGCGTATCATCGGTGTCAAGTGCGGCACGAAAATCAGGCCCACCTCATGCTGCGCCACCCGCGTCAACCCCTGCCTGATTTCCGGCAAATGGCGATGGCCGGATACACCATAAGCCTTGAAATTGTCCGCTGCCTCGGCAAACAAGGCGCCTATCTCTGCCTTGCGTCCCGCACCGGATACGCCAGACTTAGCGTCGGCAATCAGCGTTGCCGTATCCACCAGCCCCGCCTCCAGCAGCGGAATAAAGCCAAGCTGCACTGCGGTCGGGTAGCAACCGGGATTGGCCACCAGCCGCGCTTTTTTGATGTGCTCGCGGTTAACCTCGGGCAAGCCATATGCTGCTTCAGCGACCAGGTCGGGACAGGCGTGGCTCATGCCATACCACTTCTCCCACTCGGCCACATCCTGAATGCGGAAATCCGCTGCCAGATCGATTACCCGCACACCCGCATCCAGCAAGGCACGCACCTGTTGCATGGCAATGCCATTGGGCGTGGCGAAAAATACCAGATCACATAGCTCCAGATGCGCTTCATCCGGGTGGATAAAACTCAAATCTACATGGCCGCGCAAACTGGGAAACATCTGGCTGACTGGCGTGCCCGCGTCAGCGCGCGAAGTAATGACACGCAGCTCTACCTGCGGATGCAGCGCCAGCAGGCGCAGCAACTCCACACCGGTATAGCCCGTGCCGCCTACGATGCCAACTTTAATCACATCTTACTCCTGACTTATTCGTTTCACTCTCCCGACGGAGTGGGTGTAGGTCGGGCTTTGCCCGACATCTTCATTAAAGGCACCTCTAAAAATCCAGATTTCATCCCAACTGCTGCGTTGCGGAAAAAATTTCTTGCTTACATATAACGCATATGCGGCGCTGCAAAACGAAGTTTCAGTGTAGGGTAACCTTTAGGTTGGCCGGAACTAAAATTTTTCCCGCGCCTTGTATTTGGGATGAAATCTGGATTTTTAGAGGTGCCTATTATCACGCCCCGCCACCAGACAAGCCGCTGTGCCGCAGCAGCGCGTCCAGGGTCGGCTCACGTCCGCGAAATGCCACAAAGGATTGCATCGCGGAGCGGCTGCCGCCCACCGCCAGTATCTCATCGCGGAAGCGCAGTCCCGCCGCCAAGTTGAGCACGCCGCTTTCCTCAAACAGGCTGTAGGCGTCGGCGGACAATACTTCCGCCCACTTGTAACTATAATAGCCCGCAGCATAGCCGCCGGCAAATATGTGCGAGAAACTGTTGGGGAAGCGGTTGAACGCAGGCGGGATCAGCACCGCCACCTCGCTGCGCACCTCATCCAGCAATTGCTGGATGGTCATGCTGCCAGTAGGATCAAAATCGCCGTGCAAGCGCATGTCGAACAGCGAGAACTCGATCTGGCGCAGAGTCTGCAAACCGCTCTGGAAATTTTTCGCCGCGATCATCTTGTTGAACAGCGCGCGCGGCAGCTTGCCATCAGACTCCTTCTCGGCAGTCTCCGCGTGGCGCGTCATGTCCTGCAATACCGCCCACTCCCAGCAGAAATTTTCCATGAACTGGCTGGGCAGCTCCACCGCGTCCCACTCCACGCCGTTGATGCCGGACACGCCGAGGTCTTCCACCTGCGTTAGCAGATGGTGCAGGCCGTGGCCGAATTCATGGAACAGGGTGATGACTTCATCGTGCGTGAACAACGCCGGCCTGCCTCCCACCGGCGCGGCAAAATTGCAGTTGAGGTAGGCGACCGGGGTCTGCACGCCAGTCGTGGTGCGCCGGCGCGCGATGGCATCATCCATCCACGCCCCACCGCGCTTGCTATCGCGCGCATACAGGTCAAGATAGAACTGGCCGACCAGCTTGCCAGCATGGTCCACAATATCGAAGAAACGTACGGTCGCGTGCCACACTGGCGCGGATGAGGGGCGGATAGCCAGGCCATACAGCGTCTGCACCAGTTTGAACATGCCGGCCAGCACGTTTTCTTCCGGAAAATATTGTTTCACTTCCTGCTCCGAGAAAGCATAGCGCTGCTGGCGCAAATGTTCGCTGGCGTAGCTGACATCCCATGCCTGCAATTCTGTAATGCCGAGTTGCGCGCGCGCAAATTCGCGTAGCTCGGCCAGGTCGCGTTCGGCGTATGGCCGTGCGCGCCGCGCCAGTGCGCGCAGGAAATCCAGCACCTGTTGCGGCGTGTTTGCCATCTTGGTCGCCAGCGACAACTCGGAATAATTGGAAAAACCCAGCAGATGAGATTCTTCGGCGCGCAACTTTAATATCTGCGCCATGAGAGGCGTGTTGTCCAAATCTGGCTTACCCAGCTCGCTGGCGCGCGTGTTATAAGCAGCATACATGCGCGCACGCAACGCGCGGTTGTCGGCGTATTGCATCAAAGGCCCGTAGGATGGCGCTTTCAGCGTGAATAACCAAGCAGTTTTTCCAGCTTCCTGTGCTGCCTCGGCAGCCACCTGGCGCTCATCGGCAGGGATGCCAGACAACTCCGCCTCGTCCTCAACCAGCCAGGTGTAAGCATTGGTGGCATCCAAAATGTTATCGGAAAAACGCGCACACAGCGTGGACGACTCCTCCTGAATGGCCAGGAAGCGCGCCTTTTCCTTGTCCGGCAATTCCGCCCCGCCGAGGCGAAAGTCGCGCAATTCGTTTTCGATAATTTTCTGACGTGTAGCGCTTAACCCGGTGTAGGCGTTGCTGCTGTGCAGTGCCTTGACCTTCTGGTACAGCGCCAGATTTTGTGACAGCTCGGCGTAATACTGCGTGACCTTGGGCAGGTTGGCGTTATATACCTCACGCAGTTCCGCACTGTTCATTACGGCATTGAGGTGCGACACCTGCCCCCATGCCCGCGACAAACGCTCGTTGGCATCGGTCAAGGGCTGCATGAAATTATCCCACGTAGGGTGAGATGAATCGGCCAGCAGTCGCGCAACCAGCGCATGGTTTTCCGCCAGCAGTTGATCAACTGCTGGCGTACCGTGTTGCGGATGGACTTCAGTGTAGCGCGGCAAACCGGAGAAATTGAGTAATGGGTTCATGATTAAACTGGCGGTGGAAAATCTGGAGGTCGTATTTTACTACAAAATATTCAGGGCAATAACCCAATGCGGTAAGCTTGTTTTTGACGTGCTGTCGCTTGCACTCCATAGCCGCCCGGCTGTAACTTGCCACATCATTATCGATCACGGATTTATAAAATGAGACACGAAGGTCTATCCCCGGCAAACCCTAGTGTCGAGGATCATAAATAATGAAACATCTGGTTTAGAGATTACATGCAGTAGTAGGGCTGGCTCTGATGAAACTACTAGCCATTCCACTAAGCACGATAAAACTGTGCAAGTGGCTGGTTATGTCCGCCATGGCGGGTAAAACCCGCCCTACGCATCTGTAGCACATGCCGCGTAATTACATAGATTGAGATACTACCCCTGATAAACAACTAGCCCATCTATCAGCGTATAACGCACCTTGCCCTGCAACTCCAGACCGAGGAACGGCGTATTCTTGCCCTGGCTTTTCAATGCCGCCGCTTCGATCTTCCAGTACGCTTCGGGATCGAACACGCACACATCGGCGACACTGCCGACTGACAGATGCCCCGCGTCCAGACCCAGAATACGCGCGGGTTGCAGCGTCACCTTGCCCAGCGCATCGCTCAGTGCACCTTGCCCCGCCCATTTGAGTGCCAGCGGCAGCAGTAATTCCAGGCCGGTGGCGCCAGCCTCCGCTTCGGCAAAGGGCAATTGCTTGGCATCCTCATCCACCGGCGAGTGGTTGGAACAGATGGCGTCTATCGTGCCATCGAGCAGCCCGGCACGCAGCGCGTCACGGTCGCGCAGGCTGCGCAGCGGCGGCACCAGATGGCAATTCGAGTCGAAAAAACCGATGTCCATTTCGGATAGATGAATGTGGTTCATGGACACATCACAGGTGAGCGGCAAGCCCTGCTGTTTAGCGGCGCGCACCAGCGTCACCCCTTCCGCGCTGGAGAGGCGGCAGATGTGCAGACGTACACCGGTCACGCGCGCCAGATGCAGCATGGTCGCCAGCGCGATGGTTTCGGCGCACACGGGAATCGCGGGCAAACCCAAACGCGTTGCCACCTCGCCGTCGTGCGCTACGCCGCTGTGCGCCAGAAAACTGTCCTGCGGACGCAGCCACACGCTGAAACCAAAGGTGGCGGCATATTGCATGGCGCGCATCAGCACACGCGTGTCGGTCAGCGCCGCGTCGGCCTGGCTGAAGGCCACGCAGCCGGCGTCACTCAGCTCAGCCATCTCGGTCAGCTCTTCACCCTTCAGTCCCTGCGTGAGCGCGCCAACCGGATAGACATGCGCCTGATTCAGCGTTTTGGCGCGGTGCTTGAGCATTTCCACCAGCCCCGGCTCGTCCAGCGGCGGATCGGTGTCCGGCGGGCAGGCCAGCGACGTGATGCCGCCCGCCACCGCCGCATTCATCTCGGATTCCAGTGTGGCCTTGTATTCGTAACCAGGCTCGCGCAGGCGCGCGGCGAGGTCTATCAGGCCGGGCGCGACCACAAGCCCGGTGGCGTCAATGATTTTGTCCGCAACGAAGCCTGCCGGAGGGTGGCCGACGGCGGCAACCTTGCCCGCCGCGATGAATACATCCAGCTTTGCATCAAGCTGGTTTTTCGGGTCTATCAGGCGGCCATTTTTAATTTGGATGTTCATCATCACTTCCCCGCCAGAATACTCATCACCGCCATCCTCACCGCGATGCCGAAAGTGACTTGCGGCAAAATCACAGACTGCGCGCCGTCGGCCACGCTGGAATCAATTTCCACGCCGCGGTTCATCGGCCCCGGGTGCATCACGATGGCGTCCGCTTTGGCCAGCGCCAGCTTGTCCTGGGTGAGGCCGTAGTATTTGAAGTATTCCTGCGCGCTGGGCAGCGCCGCGCCCTGCATGCGTTCATTCTGCAAGCGCAACATCAGCACTACATCCACATCGCGCAGCCCTGACGCCATGTCGTGATAGACCTGCACCCCCAGATGTTCGACACAGGCGGGCAACAGTGTCTTGGGCGCGATCACGCGCACTTCCGGCACGCCCAGCGTGGTCAGCGCGTGAATTTGTGAACGCGCCACGCGCGAGTGCAAAATGTCGCCGACTATGGCGACGCGCAGGTTGTGAAATTCTTTTTTGTAGTGGCGGATGGTGAACATGTCGAGCAGGGCCTGCGTGGGATGCGCGTGGCGTCCGTCGCCGGCGTTGATGACATGGATTTCTGGCGCGACGTGGCGCGCGATAAGGTGCGCCGCGCCGCTCTCGCCGTGGCGCACCACGAACATGTCGGCATGCATCGCGCACAGGTTGTCCACCGTGTCGAGCAGGGTCTCGCCCTTGCTCGCGCTGGATGAGCCTATATTGAGGTTGACCACGTCGGCTGACAGGCGCTTGGCGGCAATTTCGAAGGTGGTGCGCGTGCGCGTGCTGTTCTCGAAGAAGATATTGAATATGGACTTGCCGTGCAGCAGCGGTACTTTCTTGATCTCGCCGCCTGCGGCCACGTTCATGAAAGAGGCGGCGCGGTCCAGGATGCCGCGCAAAATGGGCGCGGGTAAGCCTTCGGTAGAGAGCAGATGCTGCAGTTCGCCGTGTTTGTTTAACTGTGGATTGTTCATGCGATCAGTCCCGCTGATGGTTCATCGAAATACGCTTGCAGTATCTGCTGCGCCGCGACCTGATCCAGCAGCGGCTTCTGCTTGATGCCGCGTATCCCTGCCTCATTCAATAGAGAACTCGCGGCGACGGAAGTATAACGTTCATCCACCAAGATGGTGGGCAAATCAAAACGTCCCTTGAGGCGCTGGGCAAAGCGGCGGCACAAGCGGGTCAGCTCGTGCGGCGTGCCATCGTCATGGCTAGGCAGCCCCACCACCAGCGCCGCCGGCTGCCATTCACGGATGAGCCCGGCGATGGCCGCAAAACGCTGTTCATTTTGTTCGCCATGCAGGGTGGTCAACGGTTGTGCCGTGCCGGAAATGGAATTGCCGACCGCCACGCCGATACGTTTTGTGCCAAAATCGAATGCCAGATAAGTACCAGAAGACAGAGGACAGAAGACAGAAGACAGAGTGTTGTCGCTACGCGGTTCTTTCTGTCCTTTGTCCTCTGCCTTCTGTCTTCTGATATCAGGCATGTCCCGCTTCCTCCGACAGCGAAGCATAGTCCACGCCCAGCAGCGCCATTGCGGCGGG
Source organism: uncultured Gallionellaceae bacterium (assembly GCA_947085625.1). Classification (GTDB taxonomy): domain Bacteria; phylum Pseudomonadota; class Gammaproteobacteria; order Burkholderiales; family Gallionellaceae; genus Nitrotoga. Next base: position 9,389 of record CAMTXD010000083.1, read on the forward strand.
CAGGCGCTCTTCAGCTGGCAGATCGAATAAAATGCGCTCGGAGGCCGCCACGGTGAGCCAGGCGTTTTGCGCCAGCTCGTGCTCCAGTTGTCCCGGTGCCCAGCCGGCATAGCCCAGCGACAGCAACAGTTTGTGCGGTTGCTGCAGTCCCTGGCCGACTGCCTGCAAGATGTCCATGGAGGTAGTCAGGCCTACCCTGTCATTAACGGGGAGGGTGGATTGCCACTTTCCTATCGGTTCATGCAGTACAAAGCCGCGGTCAGTTTGCACTGGGCCGCCAAAATGCACCGGCAGATCTTTCAGCTCGGGCTTGTCCAGTGGAACCTTGAGTTGCTTGAACAGCTCGCCCACGGTGAGGTAGCTTGGACGGTTGACGATGATGCCCAGCGCGCCTTGCTCATTGTGTTCGCAAATGTAAGTAAGTGACTTGGCAAAAACGGAATCGGCCATGGCGGGCATGGCGATGAGAAAGTGATGTCTGAAATCGAGTTGCGCCATGGCCGTCATTGTAACCTTCTAGCCCGAATGTTTCATAAATTCGTGCGATGATCGCGCAGTATTTTGTTTGGTAGGGAAGTTTTGAGAAGGAGTGGCGTAGTTATTCATACGCCCGACTGAACAAAATCTTTCATATCAATCAAAAGACAAGTGAGGACATGCGTCAACTTATGAAACGTTCGGGTTAGCAGCCTGTCGGTAGCGTCCATATCAACCCGGCACCAACTCGCCGCGCAGCGTGTATGCCCACACGGCAGTAATTTTAACATCCACAAAGTGCCCCACCATAGCAGGCGTGCCAATGAAATTCACGATGCGGTTATTGTCCAGACGCCCCGCCAGTTCTTGTGCATCCTTGCGTGACGCGCCCTCGACCAGCACGCGCTGGACACTGCCCAACAAACTTTGTGCCAGCCGCTGTGCCTGCACCGCCACCAAGTCTTGCAGCCGCTTCAATCTCTCAGCCTTGATCTCATGCGGCACCTCGTCCGGCAAGTTGGCGGCGGGCGTACCGGGACGCGGACTGTAGACAAAGCTGAAGCTGGCATCGAAGCCGACCTCTTCGACCAGCTTCATGGTCGCGTCAAAATCACGCTCAGTTTCGCCAGGGAAGCCGATGATAAAATCGGAGGTCAGCACGATATTCGGGCGCGCCACGCGCAGTTTGCGGATGGTGGATTGATAATCCAGCGCGGTGTAGCCGCGTTTCATCGCCGCCAGGATGCGGTCTGAACCGGACTGCACCGGCAGATGCAAATGGCTGGACAACTTTGGCGTGCTGGCATACACGTCTATCAAACGCTGGGTCATTTCCTTTGGGTGCGAGGTGGTGAAGCGCAGCCGCTGCAAGCCGGGAAGCCGCGCCAGCGCCTGCACCAAAAAGGCGAGGTCTACCGTTTCGCCGTCATCCGTCGCGCCGCAGTAAGCATTCACATTCTGGCCCAGCAGGGTGATCTCGCCCACCCCCTGCGCCACCAGCGTTTGCACCTCGTGCAGCACATCGGCCAGCGGACGCGACACTTCTTCGCCCCGGGTATAAGGCACCACACAGAAAGAACAATACTTACTGCACCCTTCCATAATAGAAACGAAAGCCGAGCCAGCGGTGGTTTGTGGTTGGGGCAGGTGGTCGAATTTTTCAATCTCGGGAAAGCTGATGTCCACCTGCGGGCGCCCGCTGGCGCGCCGCGCGGCGATCAGTTGCGGCAGGCGGTGCAAAGTCTGTGGGCCGAACACCACGTCCACATATGGCGCGCGCTTCACGATCGTGTCGCCCTCCTGGCTGGCGACGCAGCCACCCACGCCGATAATAAGGTCTGGCCGTACTGCTTTCAAAGGGCGCACCCGGCCTAGGTCGGAGAACACCTTTTCCTGCGCCTTTTCGCGCACCGAACAGGTGTTGAACAGAATAATATCGGCATCTTCCGGCACATCGGTCTGCTGCATGCCCTCGCAGGCACGCAGCACATCTGCCATCTTGCCCGAGTCATACTCGTTCATCTGACAGCCATAAGTTTTGATATAGAATTTTTTTGCCATGCAGATTCAAATCCGGGTCAAACAAGCATCAGAGGAACCGCGCTCAAGCACAACGTGAGTTCAGGCAGTTGGCTGCCGAAAAACCCGACTAGGCAACTTGGTCATAATTTTATAGAAAAAGCCTTGCGACCGCAAAAAAATATGCTACGATGACCACTGGATTTGCACTTGTAGTTGTTATTTATTCAGGAGAAAGAAATGGCTCTCATCGCTACCGTATCCGCAATAGGCACCTTCGTCGCAGCAACTGTGTTTTCACTGATGCTGCTGAAAGAACTAATCACCGGCAAGTAACATCAATAGCCGTTAAATAAAACCCCCCAATCCGGCTGGATTGGGGGGTTTTATTTTTGTTAAAATAGCACCCGGGGATACGACTGGCGCGCTCTAACTCCAAGTGCAACATTCTTTCATGGGAGAATGCTGCATGCCAAAAAAATACAAACACATCACATTGGGTGACCGTACGTTGATTCAAACCTGCCGCAATTGCAGCGAGTCTGGGACGGCCCCGCTCTTGTGTCACACGCGAACTTGCCCGCAATGGCTGGGAAGCGCCGGCTGCCGTGCGATCCGTTGGGCGGCCAACCATTGCAGGCGGCTATTCTTCCGGCCGCGCCAACCTGCGTGCGCGCAAGCTGTCTGTCATGCCGCGCGTCGAGCGTAAGCTGGTGGTCGGCAATTCGCTATGGAACAAAGTTAGCGGTGGCCTGCAACAAGGCTTATCGCCTGAGCAGGTTGCCGGTACACTGGGGCGCACTCACTGCCCCGTCCGTCTGTGCCACGAAACAATTTACCAAGCGATCTATGCGATGCCCAAAGGCGGGCTGCGCACCGGCATGATTGCGTTGCTGCGGCAGGGCCACACCAAACGCCGACCACGCTCACGCGGCGTTGACCGGCGCGGGCAGATTCCCAACATGACCAGCATCGACCTGCGCCCTGCCGACATTGCCGAGCGTCTGGTACCCGGTCATTGGGAGGGCGATCACATCAAGGGTGCTGGCAACCGCTCTCAAGTCGGTACGCTGGTCGAGCGCAAGACCCGCTATATCGCGCTGGTCAAGCTCTGCAATGGCACTGCACTGGCAACAGCAGCGGGCTTCGGCACGATTCTGAAACGCTTTGATGTGGGCCTGCGCTGCTCGTTCACCTATGACCAGGGGCGCGAAATGGCGCAACATGCACAACTGACTGAAGACACCGGCATCAAAGTTTACTTCGCTCACCCGCACAGTCCTTGGGAGCGCGGCCAAAATGAAAGTACCAATGGCTTGTTGCGCCAGTATCTGCCCAAGGGTTCTGACCCTGAGGTTTCCCCTCAAATCTCCGCATATTGTGGATGTCGCAATCGTTGTTGAATCGACTGCGATGCCGCCCGCAGCTGCGGCATGGTGAAGCGCGGCGGCGCGGCGCATTGAATTGCCAGCCGCGCCAGCGTAATCACGGACAGCACGGCGCGTGATGTTCGATGCACACTCTCGAAATGCAGATGGAGTTGTCGGGCTTTAGCCGCTGTGCCGACCAGCCACAACACATAGAGCGCTAACGCTGCGATCAACAACAACACGCTCAAGCGTTTCCCGGTGCGGCTGCGGTTCCACTCAAAGCCCAAGCCGAAGCGCGCGCTCTTCGTATCACGAAATGATTCTTCAATCTGCATCCGCTGTGCGTACAGTGCCACGATAGCCGCAGCTGTCAAATGCGTCAGCCCGACAGATGTCGCCAGCAGCCATGGCTCGCGCTGCGCGCGCGCTTGCTTTTTGCTGTGCGAGGAGCGCACCTTCTTGCCTGTGCGGCTTTTGGCGTGGCGCTGTTTGGGTACACGCTTGATGAGCACCAAACGGCACGTCAGCGGATGCTTCCGCACATAGCGCCACGCCCCCAGGTCACAGGCGACACCCGTGGCTTCTGCGTAGAGCGACTTGGCACCTATCCACGATTCAGAATCGGCTCGGGCAACCATGTCACAATTGCGAATGCGGCCAATCCAGTCCCATCCCATCGCATCAATGAGTTTGAACCAGGTTGAGCGAAACCCGGCCTCGGTCAACACAATGGGCCGCGTACCAGGTGGCAGCATGGCTCGGAGCCGTTTGAGAAACGCTTTATGAACTTTGGGGGAGCCGAGTCAACGGGTAAGTCTGTTCATAGAGCGTGATGCAACGACCTTCAACAGCCAGCGAGGCACGCAACAATTGCCAGCCCCGCGCAGTGGACAAATCCGACTAATCGACGACGATTAACGGTCGCCCGATACCATCGAGACTATGGCTACTCAGGGCGGCGTAGATGGCGTAACACTCGGCGTGTAGATGGACATTGCCCAGCAGGCGATCCATACATTTGACGCGGTGCTTGACGGCAGTCTCGCCTGTCATTCCAACCGCAAGTCGGGTCAGGGTCAGTGTATGACCCGCCAGGGCGGCGGCGACCGCTTTGAACAGTGCATCACGGCGCTTGGTGTGCATGACAATATCGCACGACTCAAACAATTTGTGTAACATCGATAGTGCGTGCATGGTATGGTTTCCTTTGACGTTTGGTCGCTGAAATAGAGACAACAAACGTGCCATGCATGCACAACCTACTGCGTTTTTACGCGGAGAGTATTGCGTAACTCATTTATTTACAAGCGTTATTTGAGGGGAAACCTCAGGTGCTGACCTCTCCGTTTTCTTGCAGCAAGAGCTCGATGACATTGCATGGAAGCTCAATACCCGACCCAGAAAATCGCTAGACTGGAAATGCCCAGCCGAACTCTTCCATTCTGAAGACGCTTTTGACTTTAAAGCTTATTGGGCTGATAAACTTAACCTTGTTGCACTTGGACATTGAAACCGCCACTTGTTTCGTGGGATAGGTGCACTTGAATACCTCGTCAGCAATCCGTCCTGAGTCAATATTTAATCAGCGCCAACATTGTGGCTCGGACTCGAGTCGCGCCTCGCAAACAATCTCATAGTTGCCGCCCTTGTAGTGTCGATACTTCATTTTTTGTGCACCCAAACTGGTTACATTTATAGAACACAAAAACAAAATACCTAGAGAATCAACTCTAAGCCTTTGTTTTATTGGTGGGTCGTCGCGGACTTAAACCGCCGACCAAAGGATTATGAGGCCGAAGCAATACACCCGCGAAACAGTGGCTTAACGCCTGCAAAATCTACAAATCACAAATTGTGACCTCTTCGCAAGCTACTGTTTGCGCGGCCTCCCCCAGAATTGTAGAGGCCCATGGTAGGAAAAATACCGCCCTTGCTACCCTCATTTGGCTTACAATTCCCCCTCACGTCATAAGCCTTGGAGGGTATTACCATGACAACAGCTACAGTACGCGCACCGTCTACGCATAAATTCTCGCCCATCAAAAAGGTGGACATTACCAAGCTATCGGACAAGCAGCTGGAAGCCCTGGACGAAGACACGCTTCTGGCATCGCTTAGCCCGTGGCTCCGTAAATTCATGCTGGCGGCCAAGCCTTTCCGTGGCAAGCTGAAGTGATCTACATGCTGGACACCAACGTGCTGCTGCATGTGGTGAACTACAGCGCCGGATACCGAAAGATTCTAAAGCGGCTTGAACGCGCAGAAAAATCCAGCCTCGTCTTATCAGCCATCACTTTTCACGAACTCAACACCAAGATCATCGCAGCGAAGGCCGGCAAGGCCAAAGCGGATGATCTGGCCGCCATGACAGCGCAATTCAAAATCGAACCATTCAACCGCAAGGCCGCGCTCGAATCTGCCAAGCTCCACGTACACCTGGAAAAATCGGGAAGCAAAATCGGTCCAATGGACACCATGATCGCCGGGCACGCAAAAGCACTTGGTGCGGTAATGGTAACGAACAACCGGGATGAATTCGACCGCGTTTCGGGGCTGACAGTGCAGGACTGGACAAGCTAACTGACATCCGATTTTACTTCCGTCCGGGAATGGTGGGCTGGAAACCCAATAGGAGCGCGGGGGCTTAATGGCCATTAGAATCTTATGCGTAATCCTTGCCAGCATCGCCCCTTACGCCCCCTTCTCTGTAGACTAGCCATCTGTGTACTCCACTGCCCGTTCATGGTGGCACGCGACACCGCGTCGCGAGGGGTTCCCTGTGCGGAGATTCACCCCGCATAGGGTTGCGAGCGATTTATGCCGCCACGCGCTGACTAGGCAGATTATCAGCACTGGCGCACCGCCCCTATCCCTGCAATAATGCCCCCCTGTATTCAAGTTGAATACCTTGTAACGACAAGGCTTCCGACAGTGTGTATTCATCCTAAAAACATCCTGTGAAACACAGTGAAAAACACCCATGGCAGACAACGAAAAACAGCCCTCAAATAAGCCGAAGAACGATAAGCTTGCGCTGGAAATAGGGCGCAGAATTTCTGAGGCTCGCAATGGCCTTGGCCTTTCGCAATCGGCAGTAAGCGAAAGATCAAGGTGGTGCGATCCTGAGGATGTTGGTATTTCACGAGCGGCTTTGTCACTGTATGAGACGGGTGTAAATAAGCCTGGCGCAAGGGAGATTCGCCTATTATGCGAGACACTCAAAATTACACCCAATTGGTTGCTTTACGGTTCAATCTCTCCAGCGAAGACGTTGCAAGCAAGCCAAGAATTTTTACAGTCCGATGAGCGCCTTAAATCAGAGTTGTCACTAGCGTTTCGTCTTGCGTTTGCGATGTTGACCATAGAGCCAGAAGAGCGCGATTGTTTCGCTGGGTTGCTATTTCCGCTTGCCACAAAAAAAATAGACGACCTTGGCCTTTCCACTCTGATGATGATCGCTAATTTTTCCGCCGATGACGTCATGAAAAGAATTCGCGAAATTGTTGGTGAAGATATTGCGAATCAACCTTTCCGCGACGTGTTGAATAAATTCGTCGCCAAGGCATCGGAGGGTGGATACTCGAATTATGGAAATCTTCGACCTGCGAACCTGACGGAAGAACAAGAAGAGAACATTTTTACCTCCCCGCCTCCGCCCCGCGAAATAAAAGACACTTAAAAACAATAGGCTGTGTGTTTTTTTGCCAATATATGCAATATATGTATTCATATTATGTATATTATGCTTGCAAATTAATAAAATTGTCTGCTACCATGCAATGAAGCAATGCAATTTTTGCGTTGTTTAATTGCATGGAGGCCATCATGGCAATCAAACAGCAACCCGTCCTCACCAAAGCCGACTTTGAAGCAGCACTCGTCACCCTGCGTCTAAGCGTATCCGAAGTATCCAGAGAATCCGGCATACCCCGGCACATTGTCAGCCACTTCAGAAATTACGGTGATGGTCTGAAACCAGAGCAAGCCGCCAAGCTGAGAGACTACTTCGAGTCCAAGGGCGTGGAGTTCACCAGCGAGCAAGAAAAACCAGGCGCGCCACAATCAACAAAAAATCCTCAACCCGGTAGCTCTATCACGCTGCCTATCATCATTTCTGACGACGGCCTCACCCAACGCACAGCCCTGGTGTGCCGCCATTTCTTCATTGACGAACGCATTACCGACGATCAGATCAAGGAAGCCGGTGAACGCATCCTGGAAAGTTTTGGCCAAGCCAAAGAACTGATGGGTGTTGAGCTGGTGGGTAAATTTTTATCTGACGGCTACAACAAAACCACCGACACCAATTTGCGCGAACTATGGGGCCACTTGGCCAGTATCGGCCTAGTGAGTCTGCACCTGCAAGGCCGCATTCTCATTGACCAAAAGCGCATCACTGCGAACATTGTGGCTGATGGGGACAAGCCAGAACCCAGGACCTTGGGAGATCTGCTGTTCAACACTTACCGCGATGCTGTGGCTGGTTTTGGTGCCGTCGAGCAAACAGCGGAAATCGAGATCGAGGAAGAGGAGAAGACAGCATGATGCCCGTCCCTGTGCTGCCCGTAGGCGGCAAAGCAGCGCCAGTGATTATCCTCGTTGTCCTGGGCGTGTTGGCCGTGGCCATGCTGGTGAACAAGTCAGCACCACCGTTTCAGCCGCCACGCTAACCATCCACGATAGGACATTCCGCCATGACCACCTTCGCCATCCTCAACATCGAAACCGACGACTACTACTCGGAGTCGTTGACCCTCAAGAACGAATTTAAACATGCCGGGATGCTCTGGAACAACACCAGCATCATCATCCCAGCCTTCGCGCGTCGCTATACACGTCTCAAGGATGCCCTGCGCCGGTCGCAGAAGGTCTCTGACCGCACCGGCTGTGTGTGCGCCGTGGTGCGCTTGTCAGAAAGGATAGCGGCTGAGCATCGGGATGGGCTATCGCATACCAGGTTCCAACCGTGGGCAGCCGATTACTTTGCCAGATTTCTGTTATGGCCGTGTAACCGAAGCCGATGCCGACCGCATCGCAGATGGACTGCGCCAAAAGAATGGCAGTGAACCGAGTTGGCAAGCGGTGCGCGGTGCGCTTATCCGCGTTTGCAGACAAAGGTTGGCCGCATGACGCCCAACATTGACCACCGGCAGCACTTCAATCCGGTGGGGGTGTCTTCTCTTGGTATTAGTGCGAATACGGTTTGCCCCCCTTCGGCATCAAGACCAGTGCGGTTGGCTACCAAAGATGAGGCAGTGGCTACCGGGCGGCGCTGGCGGTATCAACTACAGCGGGGGGCACAGGGATTGCTGCCGTGGGAACGTGTGGCGCATTGCCAGCGCAGCACGATGTCCGCCAGCGGCGTGGGTGTGTTCCGCACGGCGGCAGGCGGCGCATCGTTCAGCAATTTGGCGACTTGCGGCAGCATGTGGCATTGCCCGGTGTGCGCGGCCAAGATAACGGAAGTAAGGCGGCAGGAGTTGCAGGCAGCGATTACCGCCTGGGCACTAAAGGGCGGCGAGGTGTATTTGGCCACGCAAACTTTCCCGCACCTCAATCACCAGCCGATAGCGGCGAATCTTGAAAAGTTTTCCGCTGCACAGAAAAAATACAAACAGAGTAAACCATACCTGCGCATCATGAAGCTGGCGGGGTGTGTCGGCAGCATCGTGGCGAAGGAGGTTACCCACGGCGCGAACGGCTGGCATCCGCACACACACACACGCTTGTTTTCGCCAGCCCGGGCCAGTTGGAATTGTTGCGCGAGCTGGATATGGCGTGGATCGAAGCGCTGATAAAAGTCGATCTGGCCGAGCGTAGCCAGATCAACGATATGAAGCGCGTGGCCTTCGACGTGCAGAACGGCGACTATGCCGCCGAGTATGTGGCTAAGTTTGGCCATGAGGCCAGCGAAAAAACAAAAAAAGCAACCGGCAACACTTGGGGCGTATCGCACGAACTCAGCAAGGGTTATGCGAAGGTTGGCAAGCGCCTGGGAGGGCGCACGCCGTTTACGCTGGTGGCTGATTATATCGAGGAAGACAAGGAAGCAGGCGAACTGTTCCAGGAATTTGCCAGGTGTTTTAAGGGCAAAGTGCAGTTGTTTTGGTCGCCGAAGTTGCGCAATATTTTGGGGATAAAAAAGCCTTCAAAAGAAGATAAGCAGATTGCGGCCGAAGCAATGCCAGAGCGCGAGTTTGTCACTCTTCTTGAATATGATGCGTGGAAGCTGGTGTTGAGCCGCAATGCGCGCTGGCAAGTGTTAGAAGCGGCGGCATCTGGTGGCGCGCAGGCGGTTGCCGAGTTGCTGCTTGATCTGGCCGGGCGGCGAGCATCGCACCAGGGTGTTTATTACGAAAGAGGGACGATGGACAGCAAGTGGCACAAGTTGGACGCCTAGAAAACGCTACGCGCCGGAACCGCCAAGCACCGGCGCGCAACTCACCTTGATAGGAGAAGGCTGAATGAAGAATACCACCAACAAGAAAAATTTGCACCAGCGACCCAGCAAAAAAACCTGCTGGGCGTATTACATGCAGGCCATCGAGCCGAAGTCCGAAACCATCAACCAGGCATTCCCCGGCTACCATCCGCAGTGGGTGCAGGTGTCGCAACAGATGACCATTGCGCCAGAAAATTTCATCCACCTACGCATGGTGCTTGGCATGACACGCGAGCAATGCGCGGCCTATCTGCGCACCGGCCTCACTACTGTTGCCAGGTGGGAGCGCGGCGAAGCCGGAATCCCGTTCGCCGTCTTTGAACTGTTGCGCCTGATACTGGAAAGCGTGCGCTTCAAAACATCGCACGCAAGCTGGGATGGTTGGTTCATCAGCGATACCGGCGAACTGATGTCTCCAGACTATGGCCGGGCTGGATACACGCCGGAGCATCTGAATATGTACACCCTGACCTTCTCAGAAAATGCGTGGTTGCGCAGTGAGGTAACGCGGCTCCAAACAAAACTGGATGAAGCCGTCGCAGAGAACACCAGGCTGCGGCAACTGTACCTCTCTCAAGGCGTAGTAGATGAGCTGGTTGCGATGCAAGACAAACTCAGCGAACTGCTGACCGGCATCGGAACAGCGCGAGTAATTCCATTTCCACTTTTTGAAATTGAACAACAACTACAGGAGAAAGCAGCATGACCCCAAGACGCGACATTACCCCCTATATGGGCAGCTCGGACATGAACGTGAACGCATCCCTCTCGCTCCTAAAAGTGTACAAGCGCCTGCGTACAGTTGCCCCGGAGTACAAGCCGGGAAGCCGCTATCAGGCACAGCACCAGTGCAAGCGCTCGACACGCCGCCCACAACTCCGCATCGTGAAGTAACGATGTTTCTCACACAAGCCGAAGTTGCCGAACTGACAGAGCGCAAGCGCAAGGCTGAGCAGATTGCCTGGCTCAAGGCCAATAGTTATCACCACGCAATCGGAGCAAACGGCCATGCGCGTGTGTCACGCGATTATGTGCTGGCGCGCTTGGGGGGAAGCAACACCGCGCCGCCTCAAGCAACGCCGCAGCCTAATTGGGATGCGATGCCGCGTTAAGTCATGGGACGCAAGCGCACAATAAATCACGGCCTTCCGCCAAGGATGAGCCTCAAGGGCAAAATGTATTACCACGTCTCGACCGACAGCCCCCGCAAGTGGACAAAGCTGGGGCATGATCTGGCCGCTGCAAAACGCTTGTGGGCTGAGATTGAGGGCGAACAACCTGAGCCGAACAATTCCACATTTCGCGGCATAGCAGCGCGTTACCGCAGGGAAATTTTTTTGACCAAGGCGCCACAGACACAGCGTGACAACGAAAAGGAATTGGTGAATCTGGAAGGTGTGTTTGGTGACGTGCCGTTAGATGCCATCAAGCCGCACCACATCAAACGCTACCTGGACGAACGGGGCAGGGTGGCCAAGGTGCGCGCAAACCGCGAGAAGGCGCTATTCAGCCACGTTTTTAACTGCGCGCGCGAGTGGGGGTGTACCGATGCGCCGAACCCATGCGCCGGTGTGCGCGGACACCGCGAAACAGGCCGCGACCGCTACGTCGAACATGATGAGTTTCTGGCTGTGTGGAATGCGGCTCACTACACCGTGCAAGATGCAATGGACTTGGCGCTTCTCACCGGCCAACGGCCAGCCGATCTGCTCAAGTTGAATTGTGGGGATATTCGGAATGGTGAGTTGTGCCTGGCACAGAACAAAACCGGTAGGCCTCTACGCATTGAAGTCACCGGCGAATTGAAAGACCTCATAGAACGCGTTTTGAGCCGTCATAATCGCATTATGGGTAGTGATGCTCTGTTGCAGGATGGAAATGGCCAGCGGCTCTCCTCCGGCGCGCTGCGCACTCGTTTCGATAAGGCACGCAAAGCGGCTGGTATCAATTTTCAGTTCCGCGACATTCGCGCCAAGACCGCGACCGATATCGAGAACCTGGCGCATGCTCAAAAATTGCTGGGGCACAAATCCAGGGCGATGACTGAGCACTACACCAGAAACAGAAAAGGCGAGAAGGTTAGCCCACTCAAGTGAAGAATTGTAGAAAAGTGAGCCGGAATTGTAGAAAAACAAAACGGCTTGCATCTCTACAAGCCGTGTGTTTATTGGTGGGTCGTCGCGGACTTGAACCGCGGACCAAAGGATTATGAGTACCCGCAAAATGCAGTTTATTAGCGTTGATTGATATTCCTAAAATAACCTAATTCTATCAAATTCAAGCAGTTATCTATTTTACCCCTGCAATATCTGTTGATAAGCATTCCGTAATTAGTGTATTATTTTCTTACACCAGTCTTACACGGGGAAATGCCATGAAATGGGAAAACTTTACAGCCGACCGGGTAGCTGGTTATCAGTGCAAGCCGGGCAAGCAACAGAGTATCTACTGGGACGGGAAAACGCCGGGGCTGGGGTTGCGTGTAACTGCTAACGATTCCAAGTCCTACATATTCCAAACTAACTTGAGCGGCAAGACTATCCGCATCACGATAGGCAACAGCGGCAACTGGCCGCTAGGGAAAGCGCAAAAAGAAGCAAGCCGCCTCAAGGCGATGACCGACCAAGGAACAGACCCGCGCCAAGTGATAGCCGATAAAGCCGCCGCAAAGGATGCCGCCCAAGCCGAACAGGAAGCGCGACAAGCCCGTGAAACTGTAACAGTAAGCAAGGCGTGGGCTGACTACATTGCCACCATGAAGCCGACATGGGGCAACCTACACCTACTCGACCATCACAAGGCCATGCAAGCCGGTGGCGAGAAAAGAACACGAAGCCATAAACCGAGATTTTCCATTAGAGACCAATTTCTAATGGAAGCCATTAGCGCAAGTCATTAATTGTTAGATGTTTTAGATATTTTATCGGCTAAAATAAGGGATCGCGATTTCAGTGTGGGGATATTGATGGATTTTGACCTTCGTTTTACCGACAAAGAAATCACCGCTTGGGGCGGCATGGGGATCATGAAGCGGATGCTGGATCATTTGCATTTCGATGCAGCGCTAAGCGCTTGCGGCCTGCCACAACCGGGCAGCAATCGTGGCTACCGACCAGAGCAACTCATTACCCAATTTATGCTGTCGGTATGGTGTGGTGCTAACCGTTTTGAGCATGGTGAAGTCACCCGCCATGACCCTGTGTTGAAACGCCTGTTCGGCTTTACGCGCATGGCCAATTTCAAAGCCGTCATGCGCCTATTTAAGAAATTCACCCAAGACACGAATGAGTCCGTCATGGACTCGCTCTACCGATGGATGTTTAGCCAGCTGGAAATCAACGGCATTACGCTCGACTTAGACTCCACAGTCATGACGCGTTACGGCACCCAGGAAGGCTCTGCGGTCGGATACAACCCAGCCAAGCGTGGACGTGCCAGTCATCATCCATTGATGGCATTTATCGCGGACACCCGCATGATTGCCAACTGCTGGCTGCGTCCTGGCAACACAGGTTCAGCCAATAACGTCATCGGATTTCTAGCCAACACTTTACATCGTTTGGGCGGCAAACACGTGAGCTTAGTACGCGCCGATAGCGGCTTTAGCGACGGCGCTTTCCTCGATAATTTAGAGCAAAAGTCTATGCATTACGTCATAGCGCTGCGCCAGAATCAGCTGCTGCAACGTGCACTGGTCGAGGCCGATGGTTGGTGGTTTTGAGACAGCGTAACGTGCACCACAACCAGCGTCGCTGCAACGTGCACTGGTCGAGGCCGATGGTTGGTGGGTACTGCAAGATGAAAATGGTAAGCCGGTTGAGGGTATCGAACTAACGCGTTTTGCCTATCAGGCCACTACGTGGAGCAAGCCACGTTGGGTGATCGGCATACGCCAACATATTGAGAAATGCGCTGCGCCAAAAGGTAAAACATTGAACCTGTTTGCTGATGATCCGGTGATTGGGAAATGGCGATTTTCTGCGCTGGTCACTGACCTTGATCTGCCCGCGACGGTGATCTGGCGCACCTACCGGGGGCGAGCAGACTGTGAGAACAGGATCAAGGAATTGAAATACGATTTCGCTGCCGACAGTCTCAATATGAAAGAATTTTGGGCCACCGAAGCTGCGCTCAATACCGTCATGTTGGCATACAACCTGATGAGTTTGTTGCGGCAGGTGCTACTCAAAACAAGCGCAGTAAAACATTCTTCAAACTCGGTGCAACACACCTTGCAAACTTTGCGTTACAAGCTATTTGCGAAGGCTGGTTACATTACAACTGAAAGCAGAAAGCCCATCATTAATTTGGCGGTGGCAATGCAGCAACGCGCTTGGATGGAGGGCTTATGGGACGCGTCAAAAACCTTTGATTTGCCCGCCAAATTTGCGCCTATTTATTCATCTTGAAAAATCCTAATGGAAAATCTCGGATAAACTAACCCAGCCGGACGCACTGGCAACGCTTGCATCCGCCCGCCTTATTGACCTGACCCCCGCGATGATGACCGCGTGGGCGAAAGTGGAGGGGGCGAAAAGACCGGCGCGCGCCCGTAATGCCCGAACACTGTTAAGCACGTTTCTTAATTGGTGTGCTGCGCATCCCATCTATGGCGCAATCGTTACCGGCAACGCCGCGCAAAGCAAGGAAGCCAAAAAGCATCTAGGCAAGCCCAAGGCGAAAAATGACGCGCTCCAGCGTGAGCAACTGCCCGCATGGTTCGCCGCCGTGAAACAAATAGGAAACCCTGTAATCGGCGGATATGTGCAGGCCATGCTGCTGACTGGTGCGCGACCTAACGAGCTGATAACGGTTCGCTGGGATGACGTGGATTTTCAGTGGAACAGCATGACCATAAAAGACAAGGTGGAAGGGCTGCGCGTCATACCCCTGACCCCGTATGTGGCGTACCTGCTGGCCGCATTGCCGCGCCGTAATGAGTGGGTATTCAGTAGCACGACTTCGACCAGTGGACACGTTGTAGAGCCGCGCATAGCACACGATAAGGCTTGCGCTGTTGCCGGGGTGGATGTGACCCTACATGGCCTGCGCCGTTCGTTTGCCAGCCTGACCGAATGGATAGAGATGCCCGGCGGGATTGCTGCGCAGATACAGGGTCACAAACCGCAAGGGGTGCGTGAGCAACACTATAGCCGCCGCCCGCTTGACCTGCTGCGCATGAGATC
>CAMTXD010000084.1:0-13265 GCA_947085625.1 uncultured Gallionellaceae bacterium
CTGAGCTACGATCCGAAATGCAACATCGCTTATCTGCGTTTCCACGAAAAAAGCGGCACAGTCACAACCATCAAAGTCAGCGATGAAATGAACATTGACATAGCGCCGGACGGCACCGTCTATGGCATAGAACTACTCAACGCCAATGAACAACTGGCCGAAGACCATGGCAATCTGATTATTGAAACATCGGGTAGCCATCGCGAAATCGCCCTGGCGGCATGACAAAAAATAACTTGAACCTGGCCCCTTTTTTATGCTTAAGAAAAGCAAAAGGCAAGACCTGCCCCAATACTGTTTGGTTAAACCGCCTGAACCAAATATCCGTTCGAGCTGAGCTTGTCGAAGCCTCATGCCAAAATACTTACCCTTCGACAAGCTCAGGGCGAACGGGTTTATCCGAACAGTATTGAGACCTGTCCCCGTGTTTTTTCCCTGAATTGCTGATTTAATGAAAATTGAAAAAATAAAATTGATGAAATCTGTTGACCTTTTCTCGGGTGCAGGGGGGATGTCGTGCGGTTTGCAGATGGCTGGTTTTGAATCGGTGCTAGGTTCGGATATTCATCCGGTTTATGCAAATACCTTTGCCCAGAACCATCCTGGAACTCGTGTAATTACCAAGGATATTCGTGAGTTAGGCGAGCAGGATATTCTTGATTTGATCGGGCTAAAGCCGGGTGAGCTTGATTTGATCGCAGGAGGACCACCTTGCCAAGGATTTTCAATCAATGCACCAGTGAGAAGCTTGGATGATCAGCGCAACCATCTATTCAAAGACTACTTGAGAATTGCGAGCATTCTTCGTCCCAAGGCAATTGTGATCGAGAATGTGCCAGGGTTGGTCTCCTTGGGCAAGGGGACGGTAGTTGAGGCTATCTACAAACATCTTGCTGGGATGGGATATACGGTAAGTCATAAAATTTTGTTTGCGGGCCACTATGGTGTTCCACAAATGCGTTTCAGAACAATCTTTATCGCCCTGCGTGATGGGGGGGAAATCGAGTTTCCTGAGCCAACTCATAATGCACAAGCCGTTGCCAATTTCACCGGAGCCAAAGAGCTTTGCATAAAGATTTCGCCGCTATTTTCGCAGCATCTCCAGAAACAAGCGACGGTGTGGCAGGCAATTTCTGATTTGCCGGAATTGTCTCCCGGCGCTGCCGTGCATGATGCTCAATATCCGGCAGCACCACAGTCTGAACTTCAGTCCTTGTTGAGAGAGGGGTCAACAAAAATATACAACCATGCCTGCGCTAAACTCGGCAAGGCCAATCTTGAAAGATTGAAATACATTCCTCAAGGCGGGAGCTGGCGGGATATTCCGTATGAATTACTTCCTGCTGGTTTGCAGCGCGCGCGCAGAAGCGATCACACAAAGCGTTATGGGCGACTGCATCCAGAAGCAATGTGCTCAACGATCCTGACTAAGTGCGATCCGCACTGGGGTAGTTTCTTTCATCCAACGCAGGATCGCGCCATTTCAGTTCGAGAAGCTGCAAGAATTCAGACTTTCCCAGATCGGTATGTATTCACTGGCAACCTTACTGAACAATTTGAACAAGTAGGGAATGCTGTTCCTCCTCTCATGGCGAAAGCTATAGGTGAAAAAATTAAACAATTGATTGCATGAATACCATGAGTAAAAAACTCCCTCGACGTTTGATTGAAATATTTGGACATGCACCTAATGATGTAACGCCCAAGGCAAGAAAATATTGGGAATTGAAGGCTTGTCCATTTATTGGCCGTGCTTGTATCAAGTATGATCACACCCACACGATTTGCTATGGCACATGCTCTGTTAGCAATGCGGCACAGGAAGTAGTCATTTGTCCTAATCGCTTGTACGCGAATAATTACGAATCGATTCGACACGTCTCGGAGGATGTGTTCGGCAAACTCCCTTTTATGATGTTCGATGATTACATCAAAAAAGTGACCGCATCGCTTGAGTGCGTAGTGGCCTTGGGGCAGAACTCAGGCAAGGAAGTAAAATTAAGCAAGATGAGTATGGATTGGGTACTGGCGCATATTAAAAACGGCAAGCTAGTTGAATACGTAGGCATTGAGGTTCAGAGCATCGACATCACTGGCAATTATCGTGATGCGTGGTATGCGGCACGCGATCGAAATTCTGTCATTCCCGCATCTGGTCACGGTCTTAACTGGGCCAATGTTCATAAGCGATTGATGCCGCAAATCATTCGAAAAGGCTTGGTGTATTCCAAGTCCGAATTAGTAAAGAAAGGACTCTTTTTTATCGTTCCTGAAGCCGTTTATCAGCGCTTTGAAGAAATCATCGGCTATGACATTCCTACTGAATCGGCGGCGGGGAAAGGTGTGATTTCAGTATTTACCTATGATCTGGATAAAACTGTTGCACCCGGATACATGCGGGGATTAGTTAGAAACAGGGTGATAAGGTTCAAGCTAGACGAGTTTTCTGCTCGATTTATTTCCGGCCCTAATTTGCCCGCAGGGCTAGAACTGGATAACAAGATCAGAACAATTCTTGGACTCAAATAAAATCAGTAAAAGGGGCCAGGCTCGAATGGCACTTACTTAAGAAAATATTACCATAATTTCAATTAGTTATGAAAACTCCAGCATTGATAAATACGGCACCTTTCTCCACTTCGCATGGTAATGAGCTCTGGTTTGGCGGATGCGCGCAACAGCAAGACGACAGTAGGCATACTTACAACATATTGATTATATTTTAATATTTGTTAAGTAAGTGCCATTCGGGCCAGGCTCAGGTTTTTTGATAACATGAGCCATGCCCCGCTTTGGTTTCTCCTGCGCCACCACAATACCCCGCCCACCAGCATCAACAACACAGGCAGCACAATCACGAAGCCGCCGCTGATGAGAGCCAGCTGGATTTTACTTAAAGTGATCGCGCCATCTTTCACCGCGCGCGATTCGGCCACGCTCGGGTTGTTTTTGATAACAGCAGTTTTTTGTGTGTGAATATCGGCTCCTGTGAATATTGGCTCACTCATTTTTCTATTGTCACATCATTCAAATATACTTATAGTACGAATTATTCCTACCGTCAGCTGAAGGAAAATTCAATGACTACTACCGTCGAGAAAATTAGTGTCGCACTGCCACCTGAAATGGTGAGCATTGTCCGAAGTGCAGTTGCTACCGGAGAATACGCATCAAGCAGTGAAGTCATTCGTGATGCATTACGCGATTGGACATACAAGCGCAGCTTGCGTAAACAAGGCGTAGCTGAATTGCGTCAAGTCTGGCAAGAAGCACTGAATGACAAAACGCCCGGCATATCACCAGATGAAGTACTTGATCGTCTTGAACGAAAATACCAAGCCATCGCAGATGCGAATGGTTCAACGAATTGATGCAACTGCAACTTTCAACTTTTATTGAAGGCGACCTCGACGCTGCCGCTGACTTTATCGCTCAGGATAATCCCAGTCGGGCAGTCACATTCATCCAAGAAATCCGAACAAAATTTTTCGAAATTATACGCAATCCACTTATCTATCAGCTTCGTCCCGACATTGGCGAAGATGCTCGTATGGCGACTCTTGGAAACTATGCAATTCTCTTCCGTATCGCGGGCGAGGTTGTTAGGATTGAGCGGGTAGTCTATGGTGCTCGTGACTTACAGGATATTTTAGAATAATAAGATATTAATGCCGCTCGCGTAAAAGGGGCTCAGGTTTGTTTGATAACATGAGCCATGCCCCGTTTTAGTTTCTCCTGCGCCACCACAATACCCCGCCCACTAGGGAAACGCAGATTAATCCGATTTTAGTTCCGGCATAACCTAAAGGTTAGCCTACACAGCAACTTCGTTGTGTCGCAATACGTCGTTACTCACAAAAAATTTCTCCTTACATATCACTAATATGCGGCGTCCCAATTTTTTGTTCGCGCCTCGTCTTGCTTAGAACTCGAATTAATCTGCGCTTCCCTAGCTTCTGACGAAAGCCAGCAGTGGCTGGAAGTCGCCGTTATCGGCAGCGCGCAAGGCGGTGATGTAGCGATCTCGTGTTTCGGTTGTTTCAGTGATGCTTTTGCTGCCCCAAGTGAAACGCGGCTGCCCCAGCTTTTGCACTAACAAGTCTGCCATCATGCGGGCATGGCGGCCATTGCCGTTGGGAAATGGATGAATGACCACGAGGCGATGATGAAAGCGTGTGGCGATTTCGTCGGGCGGATAGGTGGCATGCTCGATCTGGTAGCGCACATCGTTGAGCAAGTCGCGCAGGCGCACGCCGATATGCTGCCAATCGACACCAATATTTTTATCCGATTTGCGGAAGGCGCCAGCCCAACTCCAGGTTTCACCGAACATCTTCTCATGCAGTTGGCGCACTAAGGCTTCGTCGAGAATGTCTTTGCGTTGCTTTCGCGCCCAGGCTTCGCCTTGTAGGATATTGAGTTGCTCCCACTCGTTGAGTTCGCTCTGGGTGGTGATGTGCTTGGGAATCAGACAGGCAAGTTCATCCGCATCCAGCGGGGTGGCTCCCGGCGGGTAGTCGAGATTTACCGCCATAACTCACGCCGGGAACCATTAAGCAGGCTTGCGGCCAACTCGCTTGCCTGAGTATCCGTTGCATCGCTTGAAGTGGTCTGCGCTTCCAGCGCCATGGTATGTGCTACGGTTTTAATGCGCTCATGGGCGACTTTGTCTGCCTGCGTTGCTATGGTTTGTGCAAGAGTTTGCTTGGGCACCAAGGCATACTGCAATTCACAGCCCAGTGCCTCTGCTGCGCGTCGCAGACTGCCCAGAGTGATAGTGTTATCCGCCTCTGAGGTTTCCAGACGGCTCACCGATGACGGCAC
Source organism: uncultured Gallionellaceae bacterium (assembly GCA_947085625.1). Taxonomy (GTDB): domain Bacteria; phylum Pseudomonadota; class Gammaproteobacteria; order Burkholderiales; family Gallionellaceae; genus Nitrotoga. The sequence continues at coordinate 4,825 of CAMTXD010000084.1, forward strand.
GATGCCGAGCCGCTTGGCAAGATAGGCCGCAGGCATGCCGAGGGCTTCGCGTATGGCTTTTATCCAGCCGGAAGGAGGCCGCGATGGCAGCTCAGACGAGCGCCAGCGAGCGAGAACAGAGTCTAGCTGGCGTTGCTTGAGGTTGTTGAAGCGCGATTTCATAATCATTATTTATGCGCTATAGCGCACTATTTGATATTGATATATTGCACTATAGAGCAATAGTACAATATTTGCAATTGCACTATAATGCAATAATTATATACTTGCTATGGTTGGGAGGGGTTGGTTTTAGTTTCTCCTGCGCCACCACAATACCCCGCCCACCAGCATCAACAACACAGGCAAAACAATCACGAAGCCGCCGGCGATGAGAGCCAGCTGGATTTTACTTAAAGTGATCGCGCCGTCTTTCACCGCGCGTGGTTGCATGGCGATGAGATTTTCTTCGTTGGCCAGCCAGTTCACCATGTTAACGCCGAGGTCAAGATTGCCGCCGTTGCCGGAGTAAGCATTGGCCAGAAACGAGCCGCTGCCGACGATGACGATGCGTTGTTCGCGGTCATTCACGTCGCGTTGCAGGGCGAGCGCGATGGTGACCGGGCCGGGTATGTCATGGTTTTTGTCGAAGCGCGGTTTTTTGTCTTGTGATTCGCGGCGGCTCACCCAGCCGCGCGGGGCGGCCTCCACCAGTATGGTGTGCTGCCATTCGCGGCCTTCCTCCCAGTCTATGGCGCGGGCAAAGGGGAAGGCGGTTATTAAATTAAAACTCTGTGTGATGGCATGGGGCGGGTAGCCCGCGCCCAGCGCCCAGGTGGCCGGGATATTCATTTCTTGTGCGGCGGGATCAATCACGATGCCGGGCGTGAGCAACAGCCCCAGTTTTTCGGTGAGGCGCTCCAGCCCATGCAGCGGCTCGGCATCCACCAGCCATAGCAAATTACCGCCGCGTGCGATATAGCGCAGCAGCTTGTCCACTTCGCCCGGCAGCAGGTCGAACTGCGGCTGGGTGATGATCAACATGCTGGCGTTGTCCGGCACGTCCTGTGCCAGCGTGAGATTCAGCGGGCTCAAGCGAAAGCCGTTCTGTTGCAGTTTATTGCCGAATTGGCCGAGGTCATGATTGGCTATACCTTGCAGCTGGCGCTGGCCGTGCCCGTCCAGATACATTAGCAGTTGATTTTTGCTGTGAGCCAGGCGCAGCAGCGCGCTGGTGAGCGCCTGCTCGTTGAGCATAGTGAGATGTTCGCTTCGTCCCTGGTATTCCACCACCATTTCGCCGTTGACCTGGATATTCACCTTGCGCGCTTCATCCGGCTGCTGCACTGGGTCAACGAAGGTGAGCGTCATGTCGGGTTTGTAGCGCTGGTACAGAGAAACGAAATCGCGGATGAGTTTACGTATGTCGCCCAGTTGCGCGTCCTGGCCGGTGGTATATACCGTTAGCTTAATTTCGCCGGGCAGTTGTTTCAGCACCTCCACGCTGCTGGCTTCCAGGCTGTTGCTGGCGTTGTGCGTGAAGTCCCATTGCAGAGGGTGACGCGCGGCGAATTGATACAGCGCGACCACGGCGCCGAGCAGCAGCGCGGCGAAGGCGATGTTTTTGAGCAACAGGTTTGGTTGCGGGAATTTCATGTTAGCCGTACATGCGATTGTTATGCAGCCGACGTATCGTCAGCAGCAGGAAAACGGTGCTGAACAGCATGAAATAAACCATGTCGGCGCTATTTAGCAGGCCCACGTTGAAGCTCTGGAAATGGCTGGTGGGAGCGAGCGCGCGCCATGCGTTATCATTATCCACTGCGCTGATTTCCACCAGCCACATCCCGAACAGCGCGGCCAGCGCGCCGATGGCGGCCACCATCGGTTGCGCGGTGAGGGAGGAAACATACAATCCCAGTGCGGTATAGCAGGCGGTGAGCAGCAGCAGCCCGAGCGCGTTACTGAGCAGCAGGCCGATGTCCAGTGGTGTGCCCAGGGCCAGCGTCAGCACCATCAGCGTGCAGCTTGCAATGATGAGCAGCAGAAATATCATCAGGCCTATGAATTTTCCTAGCACGATGTGAGCGCCGGAAACCGGCGAGGTCATCAACAGGATCAGGGTCTGGTTACGCCGCTCTTCGGCCAGCAGGCGCATGGTGAATACTGGTGCCAGTATCATCATGATTAAAGCGAGGGTGCCGAACAGCGGCACCGCCACGGCCAGGGTAGCGCCCGGCGCATTGGCGATTTGCGCCAGTTGCGCCTGCACTTGCAGGAAGGCATCCATGCGCGCCAGAAAAAACCAGGCAAAAATGAATTGCAGCGCGCCCAGAATAAACCAGGTTGAGGGCAGGGCAAAGAGGTTGCGGAATTCCTTGAGGGCGATGGTGAGGATCATTGGTTTTTATTTTCGGTGATTTGGATGAACACGTCTTCCAGCTTCATTCGCCCGTCGCCGTATTGCATCATGCGTGCGCTGGTGTCGCCGTAAATCAGGCGTCCGTTTTGCATGATTTCGACGCGGTCGCATACACTTTCCACCTCGCCCAGCAGGTGGGTGGAAAGGATCACGCTGTGTGTATCGCCCAGCTCGCGGATGAGCGTGCGGATGTCGCGGATCTGTGACGGGTCGAGGCCGACGGTGGGTTCATCAAGGATGATCACCTCGGGGTCATGGATGATTGCCTGCGCGATGCCGACGCGCTGCTGGTAGCCCTTGGACAGCGTGCCGATGATTTTCCGTCCGCAGTCGTGCAAGCCGCAGCGGCGCTTGGTTTCGGCCAGCGCGTACGCGATCTGTGCGGGTGGTGTGCGGTGCAGCTTGGCGGCATATATCAGATAATCATCCACACGCATTTCCCGGTACAGCGGCGGCATTTCCGGCAGGAATCCTATGCGCGCTTTGGCCTCTTTGGGCTGGCGCGCGAGATCATAGCCGCATATTTCGATTTGTCCAGAATGCGGCAATAGCGCGCCGGACAGCATTTGCAGCGTGGTGCTCTTGCCCGCGCCGTTGTGTCCGAGCAGACTCAATACCTCGCCGCGCCTGAGTTCCAGCGACAACCCGCAGATGACCTCGCGCTGGCCGAAGCGGCGGGTCAGGTTGCGTGCGGACAGAGTGATGGGTGCTGTGTCTGGCATTTAGTATTCGTGCGGGTTGTATAGGCGGCTCAATATAACCTAATATGTCGCCTTGGAATGGAATGAAATGAAATGCAATTTAGAGGCGACCTTCATAATTATGATGAATTCGAAATATACCGTAATAGTTTTTTCACTGCTACTGGCTGGCTGTGCCAACGTGTCTCAGCCAGACATGAGGCAGGCGGGTCAGCCGGAGTCCAAGTCGAAAAATCAGTTGGAAGATCAGGCGGAAGACCAGTCGGAAGATCGGGTGGATCTGCCCAGGCTGGAATTGACCGGGCAGTTGCTGTATGAATTCATGCTGGGCGATGTCGCCCTGCAGCGTGGCAGGCCGGATCTGGCTGCGCAGACCTATCTGGAGCTGGCCAGGGCCACGCGTGATCCACGCGTGGCGCGCTATGCCGCTCATCTGGCCGCTGAGACGCGCCAGATAGAGCAGGCGCTGGCGGCCGCCAGGCTGTGGCTGGAGCTAGAGCCAGACTCGCTGCGGGCGAAACGGATGCTGGTTACCCTGTTGCTGGGCGGCGGCATGCTGGATGAGGCGCGTCCCCATCTCGCGGGATTGCTGGTGGCGGATCCCGGCAATACTTTTTTGCAAATTTACCCCATGCTCGCGCGTCACCCAGACAAGGCCGCTGCCTTTGATCTGGCGCTCGAACTGACGCAGCCCTACCCGCGTGTAGCCGAGGCGCGCTGGGTACTGGCGCAAGGCGCGGAAGCGGCAGGCAAGCACGAAGTGGCCGTGGCAGAGGCGCGCCAGGCGCGCAGCTTGCGTCCGGAATGGGACAAGGCTGTGCTACTCGAGGCGGAATTGCTGCGGGCCGAGGCACCGCAACAGACACTGGCTGTGCTGCAAAAATATCTTGCGTCCTATCCCGACAAAAAAGAGGTGCGCCTGTACTATGCGCGCGTGCTGATGGAGCGCAAGCAGTACAAAAGTGCGCGCACAGAATTTCAGCGGCTGCTTGATTCCAATCCTGATAACGCCGATCTGGCGTTTGCGGTGGCATTGTTGTCGCTGGAGATGGGCGAGCTGGATCGTGCGGAGCGGGAGTTGCGGCAGGCTCTGGTCAATGGTAAGAAGGACGAGAATGCGGTGTACTACTATCTCGGTCAGTTGCATGAGGCAAAGAAGCACGATGCAGAGGCGCTGCAAAACTATCGCAAGGTAGGGGAGGGTGAATATGCCTTCCCCGCGCGCACGCGCACGGCGTTCCTGCTTAACAAGGCGGGCAAGCTGGAAGAGGCGCGCCAGACCCTGCACCAGGTCGAGGCGCAGGACGATCAGCAGCGCGTACAACTGTTGCTGATCGAGGTGCAGATGTTGCGCGACAACAAGCAACCGGAGGCCGCCTACCGGGTGTTGACCCAGGTCAGGGAAAAGCTCCCCAACCATCCCGAGTTGTTATATGAGGCGGCGATGCTGGCAGATCAGATTGGCAAGCATGAAACTTCTGAACAACTGCTGCGCCAACTGATACAGATCAAGCCGGATCACGCGCACGCCTACAACGCGCTGGGCTACAGCATGCTGGAACGTAATGAAAGGATACCTGAGGCCATGCAACTGGTGAAAAAGGCGTTGCAGCTTGCACCTGATGATCCCGCCATCTTGGACAGCGTGGGCTGGGGCTATTACCGCTTGGGCAACCTGGCCAAGAGCGTGGAATTCCTGCGCCGCGCCTACACCGCCAGTCCAGATCCGGAAATTGCGGCGCATCTGGGCGAAGTGCTGTGGATGCAAGGCAAGCGGGAAGAGGCAACGAAAATATGGCAGCAAGCGCGCAAGGCACATGCAGACAATGCAGTGCTGGAGGCAGTGGTGAAGAAATTTCTGCCCTGATGATCCGGGCAGTGCCGCTGTGTTTCTTGTGGCTGCTTCCCTTTTGGCTGCTCGGCTGCGCCAGCGCGCCGCCAGCGCCACAGTCTGTTACACGCCCCGCGCAAGCGGAGCATGCGCCCTTTGTTATTGCTGGGCGTATCGCAGTCAAACATAATGGTGAGCGATCTTCCGCTACTATGCGCTGGACGCACAGCGCTGAGACAGATGAAATCCTGCTGTTCGCCCCCTTGGGGCAAACCGTGGCACGCATCCACCGCGATGGCCAGGGTGTCGTGCTGGACACATCAGATAAGCACTATGTAGCGCAAGATGCAGAAGAATTGACGCAACAGGCGCTGGGCTGGCGCTTGCCGTTATCCGGCTTACAATACTGGGTGCTGGCGCTGCCCGCCCCGCTGGGGGTACATGACATCGAACGCGATGCCAGCGGGAAGATCAGCGTGTTGCGCCAGCATGGCTGGACGATTAGTTATACCCGCTACGCAACGCCCGCAGCGGACAGCTTGCCGCTGCGCCTTACCCTGCAACGCGAGGAGCTGGAAATCCAGTTGCAGATAGACGAATGGAGCATGCAGTAGAGGTGCCCTAAAGTGGGTTGAAGAATTGGCAAATTTTTTGAGATTAGCAAAGGCCGCCAGCAAAATCCACTCATCAATCCGAACATTTCATAAATTGACGTGCGCCCTCGCTAGTCTTTTGTTTGCTATGCAAATTTTATTCTGTCGGGTGTATGAATAACTACACCACTCCTCCACAAAAAATCACGCCCGCTACGCTGGCTACATCAAACAAAATCCTGCGCGGTCATCACGCGAATTTACCTCGCAGAGGTTCTTGTACCCTTTAGGGTGTGAAACGTTCGGATTGAAAACTGTCATGTCGAGACCTGCCAATTTTTTGCATAGCGACATTAATTGATACTGGGGAAATCCATGGACTGCCCCCGGCTTTTTTATGCCTCATATTTTTAGATGCAGTCGCACCCATCCTACGAAAACTGTAATCTGGAATGAGAATCTTTAAATGAAACTGACCTGCCCCGCCCCAGCCAAACTCAATCTGTTTCTCCATGTCGTTGGCCGCAGGCCGGACGGCTACCACTTGCTGCAAACCCTGTTCCGTTTTATTGATCTGCACGATACCTTGCATTTCACACTGCGCGAAGACGGTGCGGTGCACCGCACCAATAGCGTCGAGGGAGTGGCCGAGGAGCAGGATTTATGCGTGCGTGCGGCGCGCTTACTGCAAAGAGAGACTGGTTGCACATTGGGCGTGGACATTACGCTGGAGAAGCGCATCCCGCTGGGCGGCGGGCTGGGCGGCGGCAGTTCCGATGCCGCCACGACGCTGTTGGCATTGAACAAGCTGTGGAACCTTGGCCTGTCGCGCGCACGGCTGATGCAGATCGGTTTGACCTTGGGTGCGGACGTGCCGGTGTTCGTGTTCGGCGAGAACGCCTTTGCCGAGGGCGTGGGCGAGCAGTTGCAGGTCTACCCTTTGCCGCAGGCGTGGTATGTGGTGCTGTTTCCGCCGGTGCACGTCGCAACAGCCCAAGTTTTTGCCCATCCGGAATTGACACGGGATACGATTTCCCTCAGAATTCGCGGCCTTTCATTGCAGGCACTGCATAATGATTTGCAGCCGGTGGTATGTGGTTTGTACCCGGAAGTGGCTCAACACCTAGCCTGGCTTGGGCAATTTGCCAAAGCGCGTATGACCGGTTCGGGCGCTTGCGTGTTTGCCGAGTTTGCCAGCGCCGGGCAGGCGCAGGCAGTGCTGGAGCAGTTGCTACCGGAGATGTGTGGCATTGTAGCGCGAGGGTTGCCGTATCATCCGCTGCGGGATTTTGCCGCTTGAATTTAGTTTTTTTGGGGAGTCGCCAAGTGGTAAGGCACCGGATTTTGATTCCGGCATTCGTAGGTTCGATCCCTACCTCCCCAGCCAGTATTTTGATGTTTGTAGCAATTTAAGAGGTGCATGGTGTTTTACGACAGCTTGATGGTCTTCACCGGTAATGCCAATCCCAAGCTTGCGTCCGATGTGGCGCGGCACCTTAAAATTGACCTTGGTCGCGCCACCGTGGGCCGTTTTTCCGACGGCGAGGTGATGATAGAGCTGCTCGAGAACGTGCGCGGCAAGGATATATTCGTGCTGCAATCCACGTGCGCTCCGACTAATGACAGTTTGATGGAAGTGATGGTGATGGTGGATGCGTTGAAACGCGCCTCCGCCGGACGCATTACCGCTGCGCTGCCGTATTTTGGTTACTCGCGCCAGGACAGGCGTCCGCGCTCGGCGCGAGTGGCGATCACGGCCAAGGTCGTGGCAGACATGCTCACTGGCGCAGGGGTGGATCGCGTACTGACCATGGATTTGCACTCGGATCAGATACAGGGTTTTTTCGACATTCCGGTGGATAACATCTATGCCAGCCCGATATTGCTGGCCGATGTAAGGACGAAGAACTATCCCAACTTGGTGGTGGTCTCGCCGGATGTGGGCGGAGTGGTGCGCGCGCGCGCTCTGGCCAAACGTCTGGAAGCGGATCTGGCCATCATAGACAAGCGCCGCCCCAAACCCAACGTGGCTAAGGTGATGAACATCATCGGCGAAGTGGCGGGACGTACCTGTTTAATCATGGACGACATGGTGGATACCGCCAACACCTTGTGCGAAGCAGCGGCGGCATTGAAAGACAAGGGCGCGGAGAAAGTGGTGGCGTACTGTACGCACCCGGTGCTGTCCGGCCCGGCCATAGGGCGTATTGAAAGTTCTGCTATAGACGAGCTGGTGGTAACCGACACCATCCCGCTGCGCGAAGAAGCACGCAACTGTAAACGCATACGCCAGTTGAGCGTGGCGGAACTGCTGGCAGAAACCATACGCCGCATCAACTCTGAAGATTCTGTGAGTTCATTATTTTTAGAGTAAGAAGTTTTTGCGGTAATCGTTTTGATTACTGCGCAACCCGGAGTTGTCTGGTCGCGGACAGCTCCAATAAGTAGTGGAGAAGTAAAATGAAAATTGAAATATCTGCAACATCCCGCAAGGCGCAAGGAACGGGTGCGAGCCGCCGTCTGCGCAAGGCTGGCCGCGTGCCCGGTATTGTGTATGGCGAACGTGAGCCGACCCTGATTGATCTTGACCACAACAACCTATACCACGCCCTGCGCAAGGAACGCTTCCATGCTTCTGTGTTGACGCTGGAGCTGGATGGAAAAAAGGAACAAGTGTTGCTGCGCGATTTCAATATGCACCCGTTCCGCCAGCAAGTGCAGCATATAGACTTTCAGCGCGTGGACAAGAGCAAGAAAATCCATATGAAAGTTCCGTTGCACTTCCTTAACGCCGAGACTTGCCCGGGCGTGAAAGAAAGCGGCGGCATAGTCAGCCACGTGATGAATGATTTGAATATTGCCTGTTTGCCGGACGACCTGCCGGAATTTATCGAGGTGGATCTGTCCGGCCTGTC
>CAMTXD010000085.1:0-17305 GCA_947085625.1 uncultured Gallionellaceae bacterium
CTGACTTAAAGAATCGAAGCGAAAAAGTGGCTGGGCGAGGACAGATTTTGACGATTTTGCAGGCCAATAGTCATTCTATTGGTCAAAAAAGCGGCGAAATATGGACCGGCCATGCGCTTTTGCAGCCGATTTCCTTTAAGTCAGACAGGCTGCTAGCTTAAGCTCTTCCATAGTCAGGTGCAAATAAACACAGGCGCATAAAAAAACGGGCGCCCGAAGGCGCCCGTAGCAACAGCTTTAATATTTATTAACTTCTTAGAAGCTGTACTTCATGCCGACGGCGAGCACATCCATCTCCGCCCCTGCGAGCACTGTGGCAGCGCCAGTAGAGTAATTGGAGGTGTGCGGCGCGCTTGTGAACGCGTAGGTGCCGCTTGCATCGTTCTCTACACGGCTGTACAGAGCATAGAGCGTGGTGCTCTTGGACAGGCTATGGTCGAGACCAACGGCAAAGTAATCCGCGCCATCACTAGCACCGGCGGCGTCACTATCATCCGCGCTGGCAAATGCGACTTTAGCGGTGTTACTGCCAAATTTATGCGATGCGCCGAGATAGAAGGCATTACGCTCAGTACTAAGCGCGGTACCGCCCATCGCCTCAACCATACCGGTGACCGTGGTGGCCCCCGCAAAGGTATAGCTGGCGGCCAGCTTGGTCACATCTATGTCAGATATTGCAGTCTCGTCTTTGTCATAAGACAAGGAGCCATAGAAAGGGCCATTGGTGTAATTGAACTGTGCGCCCATGTTCTGATCACCGTTATCCGCTTCATCCGCGCCCAATTGCACATGGCCGCTGAAGCCGTTCATGTTAGGCAGGAACCAGATCGCGGCATTGCCGATGCCGCCGTCAAAATAAGCGCCCGGCGCGGTACCCATGATGGCGCTGTAGTCGGCGATGGTGCTGCCGAACATATCCAGACCGTTGGTGGAAGTCTTCCACGGACGGCCATGGTAGCCCAAAGCCACGGTGCCGAAGCTGTCACCGGACAGGCCAACGTAGCCATCACGGCCACCGCCTAACACCGAACCGTTATTACTGTCACCATTGTCCAAGCCGACAAACATGTCAACCAGGAACACAGCCTTGAGGCCGTTGGCCAGCGGTTGTGAACCCTTGATGCCCAAGGCGGAGTGATTGTTATTGACCTGCGTGGCGTCAAAGTCCGCGCCCGGCGCTACGTTATCAAGACTAATACTTTCGACCGCGGCGCTGGCCGTGCCATAAATGGTTACACTGCCTTCTTCTGCCATGGCGAGCGGAGCCGCGAAGGCGCTTGCAATTGCGACTGCCAGAAGTTTCTTTTTCATTATCATTTATTTCTCCTTAAATGGAACGTTTTTTAAAGTTTACAGGTTGTCGATTAACCTCAATTGACAGGCAAAAAATATCACTCTTTTAGCGGCCCTGCAACATATTTTCGGTGACTGTTGCATAAATACAACATGCCCAAAAAAAGGCAGGGCTATTTCCAGGGCTAGGGCGTACCGCGGGGGCAAGATGGCTAGGGTGGTGTTGCACGCGTATGGAACTTAAGTGGTGAGGCTCAAACGCCTCAATATTAGGTATGGTGACCGCCACATTCCCGTCGGTAATAGATGACGAATGCCGACGAGGACGTCGGCGCTCCCATTCAAAAGCAAAACGCAGCCGCATATTGAAAATATTGGATCAAAATAAGTTCCTTCAAGAAGGCAACACTACACTAGCTTGCCAACCAGTTTATAATGATTTCAAGTGTAGTCAACCCAGTGAGGATTCCTTGAGCGCCCAAAAACGTAACGACCCCTGCCCGTGCGGCAGCGGCTTGAAGTATAAAAAATGCCACGGCGCGGCAGCGCCCATTGCCGTTGCGCCCGTTACGGCGGCAAGCTATGCCGCAACAGCCGAGATACGCCCCTGCGGCGACTGCTCGCTGTGCTGCGACGGCTGGCTCAATACGCACGTGCTGGGACACGATATTTCCTTAGGCCACCCGTGTCGTTTCACCAATGGGCATCAATGCACTATTCATGAGACACGCCCGCAGGACCCGTGCCGCGTCTTCTTCTGCGGCTGGGCCAAGGCAGGCAGTCATTTGCCGGAGTGGATGTGGCCGAAGCAGAGCGGCGTGATCGTGCTCACGGGCCGCTCAAGCTGGCGCGGCAAGCCGGTGGACGTGCTGGTGTCCGCCGGGCGCGACCCGGACCGGCGCGTGCTGGACTGGTACGAGGCCTATTCCATCCAGCAGGTGCGCCCGTTCATTTACCAGTCAGAGGAACAGTGGTTCGGCTTCGGGCCACCGGCGTTTCAAAGCGAGATTGCGGCCAAAGCGGCGCGCGGCGAGGCTTTGTGGACGTGAGCGGCGCGGGGGTATAGTTGAGACGGGCGTCTATGGGCGCCCGTTTTTATTTGCACCTGACATTTGCACCTGACTATGGAAGAGCCTAAACTAGGCCAACTTTTGAAAGGATGCATCATGGGCGAGAATGTGGAAAACCTGATTCTGGAACACCTGCGCGGTTTGCGCAGCGGGCAGGATCGCATGGAAAATGAACTGCGTGAAATCAAAGCCAGAATTACCAGCCTGGAAGCAGGCGTGGCCGGATTCCGCCGTGACACCGCACATGACCGCGATGACATCGTGCGCCAACAAGTAAGCCTCGACCAACTCAATGAACGAATTCAGCGTATTGAGAAAAGATTGGAGTTGGCCAACAACTAACCCCACCGCCCCTTCCCTGCGAGCCATGACGGGCATCTGCGGGTGCCCGTTTTTTATTGGGGTTGCTGTTTGGAAAAACTATAGCTATAGTGCATCACAAATGTGATTACAAAGTGAGGTACATTATGGCTATGGTTTCATTGCGATTACCAGATGACCTGCTGCAAGAAACAGAAAGCAGAGCCAAGGTTTTACACATTCCGCGTGCCGAATATATCCGGCGTGCCATTGCCGCCATGAACGACGGGGTGCTCGCGCACAAACGGCGTGAGCGTTTGATGGCAATTTCACGACGTGTGCGTGCCGAAAGCATGCAGGTCAATGCGGAGTTTGGTGCGGTAGAGGGTGATCCTGTTGCTTAAACATGGCGAAATCTGGCTTGCCAATCTTAACCCTGGCAAGGGAAGCGAGCCAGGCAAGACCCGTCCGGTGCTAGTTGTGCAAAGCCAGGCATTGCTAGATGCCGGGCATCCTTCAACGCTGGTCGTGCCACTGACAACAAAACTGATTGAAAATACGGAGCCGCTACGGATACGCGTGGTGGCGCAGGGTCTGTTAAAACATGATTCCGACTTATTGATTGACCAATTGCGCGCGATTGACAATCGGCGTCTGACTGAAGGTCCGCTTACGCGCTGCGACAATAAATTGATGGCGCGGGTATATGACGCGATTTGCGACGTGCTGGAAATGTAGCCGCGTAGGTTGGCAATCGCCAACGCGTAACATTCACTACTGAGCTTCAAACCATGCAGCACGTAGGGCGGATGAGCGTAGCGTTATCCGCCGCATGGGGTGACGCAACATTCGGCGGAAGGCACTTCGCTTTGCCACAAGCGTAGTAGCACGACAAAACAAAAAACCGTGCGCACAGCGCACGCTACAATACTGTTCCACATTTCAGGGGGAAACAATGCCAACGATAAGCATGTTTTACGGAATTATCATTTACCTGTATTTTTATGATGATGAGCGGCACAAGCTGCCGCATATCCACGCCAAATACCAAGGGCAGGATGCTTCTTATTCAATTTTGGACGGCGCATTGCTTGCGGGTAAAATTCCATCCACTAAGGCGAAACTGGTTCAGGCCTGGATTGAGATTCATCGGGATGCCTTGCTGGCCGATTGGGAGTTGGCGGTAAACGGCGAAACACCTTTTCCAATAGACCCATTGCGATAGGAGATTGATGTTATGGAATCCGTTACAAGCGTAGTCACACGAGACAATTTTTACCTGGAAATAAAATTCGATACGGGCGAAACCCGCCTGTTCGATGCTCGCCCTTATTTGGAAAAGGGCGTTTTCCGACGTTTGCAAGATATGGCGCTGTTCAAACAAGCGTATGTTGCTTTCGACACCGTTTGCTGGCCAGGTAATCTGGACATTGCTCCAGAAACGCTTTATGACCGTTCCCGCCCAGCGTGAGCAGCACGTATGGCGGATGAGCGTAGCGTTATCCGCCGCATGGGGTGACGCAACATTCGGCGGAAAGCACTTCGCTTTGCCACAAGCGTAGTAGTGTGCGCTGTGCGCACGACAACACAAAAAACCGTGCGCACAGCGCACGCTACGATATTTTCCCCTCTCTTTGGCGTAAAATCCTAACTGTCAATACACCTTAACTGGAAACATCATGACCAACACCGTCACACTGCCGCAATCCGTGTTCAAGCGGCTTGAAAAAATATCCGCATCATCCAGGCTCTCGCCTGCATCCATCGTCAAGCAGGCGGTTCAGGATCGTCTGGATTACGAAGAATGGTTTCTAAAACAAGTGGACGCAGGCCTTGCAGAATTGAACGCCGGGAAGGGAATTCCAGATAAAGAATTCTGGAAGAGAATAGGGGCATGGAATTGCCCCAGCTAACCGATTATTTTCGTGATAACGTATTGCCGAAGCGTCCTTATATTCGTCTTGAGTGGTGCGTTGCGGCACTGACCAGTCCGTTGCGGCGTGAGGTTCAACCCGAAGATGGGCGTGTTCGATATTGGGTGTTTGTAACTGAATTGGGCAAATATTTGCGTGTGGTGACGCTGGAAGATGGAGTTACCATACATAACGCTTTCCCTGACCGGAGATTCAAACTATGAAGCTGAACTATGATGTTGCTACAGATTCCTTGTATATCCACCTGAGCGATACCGTCGCCACCGATTCGAATGAGGTCGCCGATGGCGTGGTACTGGACTTCGCCGCCGATGGTTCGCTGGTCGGCATAGATGTGCAGCACGCCAGCTTGAAGGCGGATATTCAGTCGCTCTCACTGTCACACTTGCCGCTGCACGAGTTGCAAGCAGCGTAGCCAGGTAGGTGGGTTGCGCTACGCTCTGCCCCCATCCACGCCAGCTACTCCAGCGTAAACACCCGTGCCAGCTCTGCCCCCGGATCAACCGCGCGCATGAACGCCTCGCCCACCAGAAAAGCATCTACGTGATGGCCGCGCATCTGTTGCACATCTTGCGGCTGGAGTATGCCGCTCTCGGTCACTACGATGCGCCCAGGCGGGATGTGTGGCAATAAATCCAGCGTGGTTTGCAGGTTGACTTCAAAGGTGCGCAGGTTGCGGTTGTTGATGCCTATGAGCGGGGTTGCGAGTTGCAAAGCCATGTCCAGTTCTGCGCCGTCGTGTACTTCCACCAGCACGGCCATGCCGAGGCTGTGCGCCAGGGCTTCAAATTCCTGCATCTGCGCCAGGCTCAGTGCGGAAACAATCAGCAAAACGGCATCCGCCCCCATCGCCCGCGCCTGATAGATTTGATAGGCGTCAACTATAAAATCCTTGCGCAGCACCGGAATGGAACAGGCGGCGCGCGCTTGTCGCAAATCATCCGCGCTGCCCTGAAAAAATTGGCGGTCGGTCAGCACCGACAAACACGCTGCGCCATGGCTGGCATAGCTGGCGGCTATCTCCGCCGGGCGAAAATCGGCGCGTAGCACGCCTTTGCTGGGGCTGGCTTTTTTGATTTCAGCGATCACCGCAGGCGACCCTGCAGCTACCTTGCGGCGGATGGCAGCAACGAAATCACGCGCGGGCGCTGCCTGTTCCGCCCCGGCACGCATCTGCGCCAGCGGTGTTGCGGCCTGTGCAGCGGCCACTTCCTGCGTTTTGACGGTGAGAATTTTTTGCAGAATGTCGGACATGGCTGACCTTATTAATAAGGTGTGCATTTTAACTCAAGCGGGATGGTAAAATGCGCTGACACGCGAAGACGCTAATGTTTCCCTCTCCCGCCTTCGGCACCCTCTCCCCGGGGGAGAGGGGACTCGCTCCCCTCCCCCTCGGGGGGAGGGGCTGGGGGAGAGGGTGAAGGAACTGGCTATGAAAGACATCAAAACATACATGCAGCAAGTCGGACAACAGGCGCGCGCCGCTGCGCGTTTGATGGCACAGGCCGACACGGCCATGAAAAATAGCGCGCTGGAAAACATCGCGGCCGCCATCCTGAACAACAGCGCACAGCTCGTCGCGGCCAACGCCAAAGATGTCGCAGCGGCGCGCAGCAACGGGCTGGATGCCGCCTCCATAGACCGCCTCACCCTGACCGACCTATCGGTGCGCAGCATGGCGGAAGGCTTGCGGCAGATCGCCGCGCTGCCTGATTTGATCGGCGAGATCAGCGATCTGAAATATCGTCCCTCCGGCATTCAGGTCGGCAAGATGCGCGTGCCGCTGGGCGTGATCGGGATTATTTACGAATCGCGCCCCAACGTGACCGCGGATGCGGCCGGGCTATGTTTGAAATCGGGCAACGCCGCCATCCTGCGCGGCGGTTCGGAAGCGATTCATTCTAATCAAGCGATAGCGGCGTGTGTGCATCAGGGGCTGCGCGAGGCTGGGCTGCCGGAGACGGCGGTGCAGGTGATCGCCACCACCGACCGCGCCGCCGTGGGCGAACTCATTACCATGAAAGAATATGTGGACGTGATCGTGCCGCGCGGCGGCAAGAGCCTGATCGCGCGCATCTCAGAAGAAGCCCGGGTGCCGGTGATCAAGCATCTGGATGGCATCTGCCATGTGTATATAGACGACGAGGCCGACCTGGAAAAAGCCATCCGCATCGCCGACAACGCCAAGACCCAGCGCTACGGCGTGTGCAATACCATGGAAAGCCTGCTGGTGGCGCATGACATCGCCGCTGACGTACTACCCAGGCTGTGCAACATCTATCTGGATAAAGGCGTGGAGCTGCGCGGCGATGAGGTTGCGCGCGCACTTGTAGCGCAGATGAAAACAGCGACTGAGGAAGACTGGCGCACCGAATACCTCGCGCCGATTTTGAGTGTGCGCGTGGTGGCCGGGCTGGACGAAGCGATCGACCACATCAACACTTACGGCTCACAACACACTGACAGCATCGTGACCGAGAATTACACCAAGGCGATGCGCTTTTTGCGCGAAGTGGATTCCAGCTCGGTCATGGTGAACGCCTCCACGCGCTTCGCCGATGGTTTTGAATACGGGCTGGGCGCGGAGATCGGCATTTCCACCGACAAGCTCCATGCGCGTGGGCCAGTGGGGTTGGAAGGGCTGACCTCGCAGAAGTTTATTGTGCTGGGCAGCGGGCAGGTAAGAACCTGAGCCTTGGTAGGATGGGTGGAGCGTTTTTGCGCAACCCATCAAGCGCACCTCGCAATGATGGGTTGCGCATGAAGCCGCTCCACCCATCCTACGCTGAACGTTATTAGAGCGGCGCAAGCCCAATAAATCACGAGAGAGATTATGAGACCAACTATCGCAATCAACGTGCCGGACATCGGCGATTTCAAGGATATTCCCATCATCGAGGTGCTGGTTAAAGTGGGTGATAGCGTAGTGGCGGAGCAAGCTCTTATCACGCTGGAAACAGATAAGGCCACGGTGGATGTGCCTGCGCCTGTGGCAGGCGTGGTGCAGGAACTCAAGGTTAAAGTGGGCGACAAGGTCAGCCATGGCAGTGTGATATTGTTGTTGGAAGCAAAGGCGCAAACCCCCCCTAGCCCCCCCTTGTCAGGGGGGGAATCTGCGCCCTCCCCTGATAAGGGGAGGGCTGGGGAGGGGTTTTTGCTCACCCCCTCTCCCCAACCCTCTGGTGTAACAACTAGCCATTCGACTAGGCTATCAAAAGACGATAGCCAAGTCGCTGGTTATCCCACAAGGGGAGAGGTGGCTAGTGTGGCCTTCCCCAAGGGCGACTTCCACGCCGAAATAGTCGTGCTCGGCGCAGGCCCCGGCGGCTACACCGCCGCCTTCCGTGCCGCCGATCTGGGCAAGCAGGTGATCCTGATAGAGCGCTACGACAACCTGGGCGGCGTGTGCCTGAACGTCGGCTGCATTCCGTCCAAGGCGTTGCTGCATATGGCCAAGGTCATCAGTGAGGCGGACGACGTCGCGCAGCACGGCGTCACCTTCAGCAAACCAACAATAGACATAGACAAAATCCGTGACTGGAAAGAAAGCATCATCGCCAAACTTACCGGCGGCTTAACCGCGCTGGCCAAGCAACGCAAGGTGCAGGTGGTTTATGGCACGGCGAAATTTTCTTCCCCCAACAGCCTTATAGTAGAAACTCAAGCGGGCAAGAAGACCGTCAGCTTCGATAACGCCATCATCGCGGCAGGCTCCAGTGTGGCGCGCATTCCCGGCTTGCCTTACGATGACCCGCGCCTGATGGATTCCACCGGCGCGCTGCTATTGCAAGACGTGCCGGAGCGCCTGCTGATTATCGGCGGCGGTATCATCGGCCTTGAAATGGCGACGGTGTATGACGCGCTCGGCAGCAAAATTTCCGTGGTGGAGCTGGCTGATGGTCTGATTCCCGGCGCCGACCGCGACCTCGTGCGTCCTCTGGCTAAGCGCATAGGGAAACGCTACGAAGCCATTTATCTAAAAACTAAGGTTACAAAAATTGAAGCACTGCAAGAAGGATTGCAAGTCACGTTTGAGGGCGACAATGCGCCGCAGCCGCAACTATATGACCGCGTGCTGCTCGCCGTAGGGAGACGCCCGAACGGACGCGAAATCGGCGCGGAAGCCGCTGGCGTAACGGTCAACGAGCGCGGCTTTATTCCGGTGGATAAACAAATGCGCAGCAATGTGCCGCACATCTACGCCATCGGCGACATCGTCGGCGACCCGATGCTTGCGCACAAGGCGACGCATGAAGGCAAGGTAGCGGCAGAAGTGATCGCCGGACACAAGGCCAGCTTCGATGCGCTCACTATTCCATCCGTGGCCTATACCGATCCGGAAATTTCCTGGATGGGGCTGACTGAAACGCAAGCCAAAACGCAAGGCATCGTATATGAAAAAGCCAGCTTTCCATGGGCAGCCAGTGGCCGCGCACTGACTATGGGGCGCGAGGAAGGATTGACCAAGGTGTTGTATGACCCGCAGACCAAACGCATTCTGGGTGCAGGCATCGTCGGCAGCAACGCGGGCGAACTGATCGCCGAAACTGTGCTGGCGCTGGAAATGGGCGCGGATATGGAGGACATAGCGCTGACTATTCATCCGCATCCGACGCTATCGGAAACGGTCGGCTTCGCGGCAGAAATAGCCGAGGGAAGCATTACCGATTTGTATTTGCCGAAGAAGAAGCATTAAGCCCAGATTGTTCATTAGAACCCAAACCCCCTCCAGCCCCCCCTTGTCAGGGGGAGAGACAACCCGCTCCGCCCCTGACAAGGGGAGAGCGGGAGCGAGGGGTCAACTGGGAGGGGTTTAAGCCAAATGGATACCCTCACCCACTTCCTCACTAGCGACCTCAGCCTGTGGGGATTCTTCATCTCCAGCTTCCTCGCCGCCACTCTATTACCGGGCGGCTCGGAAGTGGTTTTAGTCGGCGTACTTAAACTTCATCCTGAATTATTCTGGCCTGCACTTTTGCTCGGGTCTTTCGGCAACACGCTGGGCGGCATGGTCACGTTCGGCATGGGCTGGATGCTGTCGCCAACGCGGCAACTCAAACACGTAGAAAAAATGCGTCGTTACGGCACACCCGCGTTGCTGTTGGCCTGGGTTCCGTTAATTGGAGATGCGCTGTGCCTGGCGGCGGGCTGGCTGCGGCTCAACTGGTGGCAGGCTGCGCTGTTCATGGCGCTGGGGAAATTTGCGCGCTACTGGGTGATAGCGATGGCGGTGTAGCAGCCGGCAGACCTAATTCCATTTCGCGTTAAAAGCAGCGCGTAGGGCGGAACGCAACGCGGTTCCGCCGCATGGTTTTCGGTGATGATGGAACGCTTCTGACCTGCTACAATTGACCTGCGGCGGAACGCCCCTGCGGGGCTTCCGCCCTACATCACTGGCGGTGTGGCGGTCGACCAGACTTAACGGTGCGTGCGATTGCCTGCACACGCGCATGGTGGGATGATGTAAAATTAAGGCTGTTACAATTGCTGTCCTGCTGTTTTTACATGCGAGCACTACATGCAGCGGCATGTGCCGCTAACCATATGAATAAGGAGCCATTCATGAACCGCCAACCCGATAACGCTGCCTTTCGCCCCATACGCAGCGATCGCCTGTTTCAGGAGACCGTGCACGACGCCTATAAAACCAAGGGCAAGTTGCCGGAACCGACAGTCTGTCCCGATTGTGGCGCGGTGTACAAAGACGGCCGCTGGCAATGGCTGGAAAAACCCAAGCAGGCACACGCGACACGTTGCCCTGCCTGCCACCGGCAGCATGATAATTTCCCGGCGGGTTACCTGACCCTGTCCGGCGACTTTCTCAATGCGCATGAGGATGAAATCCTCAACCTGGTGCATCATCAGGAAGCGCGCGAAAAAGCAGAGCATCCGTTGAAGCGAGTGATGAATATTGAGAAAACGCCGACGGGGTTTCTGATTACCACCACCGATATACATCTGGCGCGCGGCATCGGCGAGGCGCTGCACCATGCCTATCAGGGCGCGCTGGAGTTTCACTACAACCAGCAGGAATTTCTGCTGCGCGTGAACTGGCAGCGTTGATGGCTGTAGGGTGCGCAAGCGCACCCTGCTTATTTCCCCCGCAACATCCCCAAGCCCCACACCACGCCAAA
The DNA here is from genome assembly GCA_947085625.1 of uncultured Gallionellaceae bacterium. Classification (GTDB taxonomy): domain Bacteria; phylum Pseudomonadota; class Gammaproteobacteria; order Burkholderiales; family Gallionellaceae; genus Nitrotoga. The sequence continues at coordinate 10,732 of CAMTXD010000085.1, forward strand.
CCCGGTGACCTCGGTCGCCACGATGCCCAACCCGCCTTCGCAACGGCTGGCCGATAAATCCACGTGCAACCACGGCGTATCGTCAACAAAGCGCTTGAGGAATCGTCCGGCAAGGATGTGGTCGGCCTCACCGTCCAGCGTGCATTGCTTGATGTCGGCCACTTTGGAATCCAGCGCGGCTTCGTAGTCATCATCCAGCGGGAAAGCGCACAGCCGCTCGCCGCTTTGCTGGCCGATAGCCACCGCGCGCCGCAACAACTCGTCGCGGTTGCCCAGTACGCCGCTGTAGCGACTGCCTAACGCCACGGCCATGCTGCCGGTGAGCGTGGCAAAATCCATCATCAGATCGGGCTTGGCGCGCGCCGCCAGTGTGAGCGTATCGGCCAGCACCATGCGCCCTTCGGCATCGGTATGAATAATCTCTATCGTCGTGCCGTTCAGCGCCTTGACGATGTCGTTCTGTTTGTACGCCTTGGGACTGATGTGGTTCTGCGCCAGCGCCAGCCAGCAATCCAGGTTCACCGCCAGTTTTTGTTGCGTGGCGGCGAGCAGGATGCCGAGCGCGACCGCCGAGCCGTTCATGTCCTCGTGCATGCCATGCATGTAGCGCGCGGGCTTGAGGTTGTGGCCGCCGGTGTCAAAGCAGATGCCTTTACCGACCAATGCCACGGTTTGTTTGGCCTTGGGATGGGTATAGCGCAGATGCACGATGGCGGCATCCTCATCGGCACTACCCTGCGCCACCGCCACAAATGCCCCTGCCCCCATCTTGCGCAGTTTTTTCAGGTCAAATTCTTCGTGCTTCCATTTGTAGGTCTGCGCGAGTTTTTTCACGCGCGCGCGGTATTGCCCCGGTGTCAGTTCGTTGGGCGGCAGCACGGTCAAGGTGCGGCACAGCAAATTGCCTTCGGCCTGCGCCTTGAGAGCGGCAAAAATTTTACTGTCGGCAAAACCGTAGAGCGCGATCTTTTGCAGCGGCTTGCGCTGGTCTGCTTTTTTCTTGTGCAGCGGCAGCGGTGCGCCGTTCACCCAGGCCGCATATACCGCCGCTTCGGCGGCCTGTTTACGCTGAACTTCATCACCCTGCACGACGATGGTCACGCTGGCCGGTTGCTCTTCCAGCAGCAGTTGCATGGCCTTGCGCACCTGAGTCTGCACTGCAAAAATCGTTTTACTGTAATCCAGCATCGCCCAGGCGATCAGGCTGCCGTCAGTCGCATTGGCGGCAACCGGCGATTTCGCCAGTTCTTCTGCCTTGATGTCGCGCCGCTTGAGCACGGCGGCCAGCAATTCGCGCTGCGGCACCTCGCGCGGCAGGGTCTTGCCTTTGGGCATCAGCACCAGCAGGTGGGCTGGGTTTAGGGCTTTGGGTAGAGCAGATGTGGTGGTCAGTTGTGCTAGCATTACGTCCTCGAATATCATTCAATAATGCCGCAATTATACGCGGCATTCAACACCCGGCATTCAACACTAGGAATTATGCGCGTTTATTTAGACCTCATGGAACACGTGCTGGAGCATGGCACAAAAAAATCCGATCGCACCGGCACCGGCACTCTCTCGGTATTCGGCTATCAGATGCGCTTCAACTTAGCGCAGGGTTTTCCGCTGCTCACCACTAAAAAAGTGCATTTGCGCTCGATCATCTATGAGTTGTTGTGGTTCCTGCAAGGCGACACCAACATCAAATATCTAAAGGACAACAAGGTCACCATCTGGGACGAGTGGGCGGATGAGAACGGTAATCTGGGGCCGGTGTACGGCAAGCAGTGGCGCTCTTGGGCCACAGTGAATGGCCGCGTGGTTGACCAGATTGCCGAAGTAGTGGAGCAAATCAAAAAAAATCCCGATTCACGTCGGCTGATTGTTTCTGCCTGGAATGTGGGGGAGCTTGACCAGATGGCGCTGGCGCCCTGCCATGCGTTCTTCCAATTTTACGTGGCGGACGGCAAGCTCTCCTGCCAATTGTACCAACGCAGCGCCGATATCTTCCTCGGCGTGCCGTTTAACATTGCCTCCTACGCCCTGCTCACCTTGATGATGGCGCAGGTGTGCGGCCTGCAACCGGGCGACTTCGTGCATACCTTCGGCGATGCGCACTTATACTCGAACCACTTGGAACAAACTCGTGAACAGTTGTCGCGCGAACCACGCCCGCTGCCGACGATGCGTATCAATCCAAATGTAAAAAATATTTTCGATTTCAAGTTTGAGGACTTCACCCTCGATGGTTATGACCCGCATCCGGCAATCAAAGCACCCGTCGCAGTTTGAAAAACAGTAAAAGGTGGATGGTGAATGGCGAATAGTGAAAAAGACCTAGGCTTGATGTCAGCCATCACCCATCACCCATCACGCCTTTCTATACTCGTGGCGATGGCGCAGAACCGCACCATCGGCATCAACAACACCCTGCCGTGGCACATCCCGGAAGACCTCAAGCGCTTCAAGGCGCTCACCATGGGTCATCATATGATCATGGGGCGCAAGACTTTCGACTCCATCGGCATGCCATTGCCGGGGCGGACCACGGTCATAGTTACCCGTAATCAGAGTCTAAAAATCGAGGGGTGCATCATCGCGCACTCGCTGGAACAAGCAGTTTCTGCCTGCGCGGGGGATGATGAAATTTTTATAATCGGCGGCGCGGAGCTTTACGCGCAAGCCATGCCGCTAACGGATACGCTCTACATCACGAAAATCCAGCAGGATGTGGAAGGTGATGCGCACTTCCCATCATTCGATAAAAGTGTGTGGCAGGAAGTCTCGCGTGAGCGACACAGCCAGGAAACGCCACAAGCGCTAGCATATCACTTCGTCACTTACCACCGCACCCTGTAGGATGAGTGGAGGTCGGTGCAGTTTGCCGACCACAACCCATCATTCGGCGTCAGATTGATGGGTTGCGCTACGCTTCAGGGCACCTCTAAAAATTCATAGTTCGCTCAAATACAAGGCGCGATAAAAATTTCGCAGCGCAGTATATGTTTGATATATAAGCAAGAAATTTTTATCGCAACGCCGTAGTTGAGATGAAATATGGATTTTTAGAGGTGCCCTTCACCCATCCTACCTTACTGCCTCACGCAATCCACATAGTAGCGCGAACCACCATTCACCCCATCCGTCACCAGTCCGTGAATATCAGTCTCGAACCCCGGAAATTTATGGTTGAAGTCGCGCGCGAACTTTAGATAATCCACAATGGTTTTGTTGAAGCGTTCGCCGGGAATCAAAAGTGGAATGCCGGGCGGATAAGGCGTCAATAACACACTGGTAATGCGCCCTTCGAGGTCGTCTATAGATACGCGGTCAATTTCACCGTGCGCCATTTTGGCAAACGCATCTGATGGCTTCATCGCCGGTTCCATGTTGGACAGGTACATTTCGGTAGTCAGCCGCGCTACGTCGTTGGCTTTGTAGATGCCGTGTATCTGGTCGCACAAATCGCGCAGGCCGATTTTTTCATAGCGCGCATGCTTGGCCACAAACTCCGGCAGCACGCGCCATAGCGGCTGGTTGCTGTCATAGTCATCCTTAAATTGCTGCAACTCGGTCACCATGGTGTTCCAGCGGCCTTTTGTAATCCCGATGGTGAACATGATGAAGAACGAGTACAGGCCGGTCTTCTCCACCACTACGCCATTTTCCGCCAGATATTTTGTAATGATGGCGGCCGGAATGCCTGTGTCGGCAAAGTCACCGTCCACGTCCAGCCCCGGCGTGATGATAGTGGCCTTGATCGGGTCGAGCATGTTGAAGCCCGGCGCCAGGTTGCCGAAGCCATGCCAGCGGTCGGTAGCAATCAGCATCCAGTCTTCGCGCAAGGCCATGCCTTCATCGGACAGGTAGTCCGGCCCCCACACCTTGAACCACCAATCGGCACCCCACTCCTCGTCCACCTTGCGCATCGCACGGCGGAAGTCGAGCGCTTCGGCGATGGATTCTTCCACCAATGCAGTGCCACCTGGTGGCTCCATCATCGCAGCGGCCACGTCGCATGAGGCGATGATGGCGTACTGTGGACTGGTGGAGGTGTGCATCATGTAGGCTTCGTTGAAACAATCGCGGTCCAGTTTTCGCGTCTCGCTGTCCTGCACCAATATCTGCGAAGCCTGGCTCAAGCCAGCCAACATTTTGTGCGTGGATTGCGTGGAGAACATCATGGATTCCTTGCACGGTACGCGCCCCTGACCGATGGCGTGCATGTCCTTGTAAAAATCATGGAAGGTGGCATGCGGCAGCCAGGCCTCGTCAAAATGTAGGGTATCAATCTCGCCGTCCAGCATTTGCTTAAGCGTTTCCACATTGTACAACACCCCGTCGTAGGTGCTCTGCGTGATGGTGAGGATGCGCGGCTTCTGCTTTTTATTCTTGATAAATGGATTAGCGTCTATCTTGCGCTGGATGCTTTCCGGCTTGAATTCTTCCAGCGGAATCGGCCCGATGATGCCGAAATGATTGCGCGTCGGCATCAGGAACACCGGTATCGCGCCGGTCATCATGATGGCATGCAGGATGGATTTGTGACAGTTGCGGTCCACCACCACGATGTCATCTGGGGCGACGGTGGAGTGCCACACAATCTTGTTAGAAGTCGAGGTGCCGTTGGTTACAAAGAACAAGTGGTCGCAATTGAATATGCGCGCCGCGTTGCGTTCAGAGGCGGCGACCGGGCCGGTGTGGTCGAGCAGTTGGCCAAGCTCGTCCACCGAGTTGCACACGTCCGCACGCAGCATATTCTCGCCGAAGAACTGGTGGAACATGCGCCCCACCGGCGATTTCAGGAACGCCACGCCGCCAGAATGGCCGGGGCAATGCCAGGAATAGGAACCGTCCTGCGCGTAATTCACCAGCGCGCGGAAAAATGGCGGGGCGAGGGTATCCAGATACGACTTAGCTTCACGGATGATATGGCGCGCCACAAACTCCGGCGTGTCTTCGTGCATATGGATGAAGCCGTGCAGCTCGCGCAAAATGTCGTTCGGAATATGGCGTGAAGTGCGAGTTTCGCCATACAGAAAAATCGGGATGTCCGCATTCTTGAAGCGGATCTCCTCCACAAAGGCGCGTATGCTTTTCAGCGCGATCTCGGTTTCTTCCTTGCTGCCGCCACCAAATTCCTCATCATCAATCGACAGCAAAAAGGCCGAAGCGCGGCTTTGCTGCTGCGCGAACGAGGTCAGGTCGCCATAGCTGGTAATGCCCAGCACTTCCATGTCCGCCTTCTCGATGGCCTCGGCCAACGCGCGCACGCCCAAGCCGCTGGCATTTTCCGAGCGGAAGTCTTCGTCAATAATAATGATGGGGAAATTGAATTTCATTCAGTACTCCTTGCTGGAGAAATATAAGGTGCGCTTGCGCACCATTTTTTGTTCTGGTGCGCAAGCGCACCCTACCTTGCTACAGGGCACCTCTACATCTTGGGTAGAGTGACCCCCACCTGCCCCTGATACTTGCCGCCTCTATCCTTATACGACGTCTCGCACACTTCGTCGCTCTCGAAGAAAATTACCTGCGCCACGCCTTCGTTGGCGTAAATTTTCGCGGGCAGCGGCGTGGTGTTGGAAAACTCCAGCGTGACATAACCTTCCCACTCCGGTTCAAACGGCGTGACGTTGACGATGATGCCGCAACGAGCATAAGTGCTCTTGCCCAGGCAAATGGTCAGCACGTTGCGCGGGATGCGGAAATATTCCACGGTGCGCGCCAGCGCGAAAGAGTTGGGCGGGATGATGCAGAAATCGTGGTTCACTTCGACGAATGAACTCGGGTCGAAATTCTTCGGATCAACAATCGTGCTGTTGATATTGGTGAACAGCTTGAATTCTTTCGAGCAGCGTATATCGTAGCCATAGCTCGACGTGCCGTAAGACACGATGCGCTTGCCATCCACCTCTTTCACCTGCCCCGGCTCGAACGGCTCTATCATGCCGTGCTGCTCCGCCATGCGGCGTATCCATTTATCTGCTTTGATGCTCATCGCTTCCTCTAGGTATTTTTAACCACGATCTTGGGGAACACCGCGCTGTGGCCTTGCGCCATTTCCGCTATCTTGACTGCAACGCGCCGCGCAATTTTTTTGTACTCTTTGGCAATCTGCCCGTCTGGATCGGCCACCACAGTTGGATTGCCGGAATCAGCCTGTTCGCGAATGCGGATGTCCAAAGGCAATCCACCCAAAAACTCGACGTTATAATCAACGCACATTTTTTCGCCGCCGCCGCTGCCAAAAATATGTTCCTCATGCCCGCACTGCGAGCAGATGTGCGTGCTCATGTTCTCCACGATGCCCAGAATCTTGATATCCACCTTCTCGAACATCTTGAGCCCCTTGCGCGCATCCAGCAGCGCAATGTCCTGCGGCGTGGTCACGATAATCGCGCCGGTCACTGGTACTTTTTGCGCCAGAGTCAATTGTATGTCGCCGGTGCCCGGTGGCATATCCACTACCAGATAATCCAGCCCGTCCCAGCGCGTCTGGTGCAGCAACTGTTCTAGCGCCTGCGTCACCATCGGCCCGCGCCACACCATAGGCGCATCGTCGCCCGGAATCATGAAGCCAGATCGGAAG
>CAMTXD010000086.1:0-20561 GCA_947085625.1 uncultured Gallionellaceae bacterium
GTTGCTGATAGGCGGCAGTTTGTCGCTGACTTCCTGGCTGGCCAGCCTGTCCATGGGCTATGCCAGGCAGATACCGGCGTTCGGCGTGGTGATGCTGAAGGTGGTGCCGGTGATACTCACGACCCTGGCTTTCAGTCTGATGTTCCGCGTAGTGCCCAACCGATATGTTCCCCTGCGTCACGCCTTTATCGGCGGGCTGGTTGCGGCCGTGGCATTCGAATACATGAACCGTACTTTTGCTCTTTACATCGCCCATTTTCCAACTTACAAGCTGGTGTACGGCGCATTCGCCAGTATTCCGATTTTTCTGTTGTGGATTTATCTGTCCTGGCTGACTGTTTTATCGGGTGCGCTGATTGCGGCATCGCTGTCGCATTGGCGCGTCCGTTCCGCCAAGCCACTCCTGCCGTCGGCGCAACTATATTATGCCCTGCGCATACTCAGGATGATGAGCGAGGGCATGCAAAGCGGCAGTGTGCAGAGCGTGCCGGGATTATCCCGACAATTGCACATCGGCTTTGATACGCTGGAACAAATCCTGGAAAAAATGGCGCAGGCCAATATAGTGCGCAAGGTGGCGCGGAATGGCTGGGTGATGATCCGCGCTGTGGAGTCTATGCAGTTGATTGAGTTGTATCATTTATTCATGTTTGATCCAGCCTCTCTGTCTGAACTGGATGATGGGACTGCAATCCGCACATGGCTAGCAAAAATGGAGCAGCGTATCGCGGACACAGCAAGCGTTACATTAAGCAAGGTATTTGCCGAAGTGGGCTAGCTCACATGTAGGATGGGTTGAGCGTAGCGATACCCATCATCTTCATGCTCTTGCCACATAGCTTTTGTTGGGTATCGCTACGCTCCACCCAACCTACACATCACGTTTTGTTTTTCGCTTTGCCGTTTTCTTTTCCGTCGGCAACAAGCTGGTGAGTTGCTGATAGCGTTCGAATAAAAACTCCACCCGTTGTGCGTCGTTGGTGAAGGCGGCTTTTCGGTAGCAGGCATCCACGGCACGGTCGAGGGCTTGATGGGCTTTGACCAGTGCGGGCGGCATGGTGAGCGGGTCGTAGAGGTCGGCGAGGGTGCTTTGCGGAAATTGGGCGCGGGCATCCAGCACGGCTTGGGCGGCGGTTTCGATTGGTGGGATCGCCGACGTCCTCGTCGGCATGCGGACAGGGACGTCCGCGCTCCCATCTGGCCACGGGAAGTTGTTGTAGACGATGCCCGCCGAATAACGGTAGCGGCTTTCCAACCGTCCGCATACCGTGCGCATCCAGGCGTTGTGCATGGTGCTGGAGAGGATGCCGAAGTGGTAGAGCGTGGCGTGGGGAAGAATTTTGACCAGATTGCTGCTCAAGGTGTCCGGCTGCTCGAATCCGATGGGGATGAAGGCGCGACGTTCGGATGAAACTTCGGGTATCACCAGATAGGGCGCATCGGGGATGTTTTCCACATGAAAGCGCGTCGGCATGGCGGCGAGTTTTTGCGTGGGCGCGCTCTTGCTGGCGAGGCGCAATTCGCGCACCGCTTCGACGCGCTTCATTGCTTCTGGCATCTGGCGCAGTTCGTTGGGCGGGCAGTCGCCCAGCCACAAACACCAGCGCTCATAGCCGTTCAGGAATTCATCCGCGCCTATCCAGCGGCGGAACCACTTTGCCGCCTTCGGTTCGTGGCGCAGGAATTCGTTGCGCTCTTCCGGCGTGAAAAGATAGTTGCCGCCGTCTATCGGTTTGTTGCCGATGCCGATCTCGGGCACGGCGCAAATCGGGTGCTGGCGGTTGACCAGCACCACATCCGGCGCGTCCACCAGATAGGGGTTGATGTTGCGCACGGCGACGACGTGCGGCTCGCCCTTGATGTCCTCGTATTCATAAATGGTTTTGGGGAGTTCGCCCTCTCCCCCTGCCCCTCTCCCGCCTGCGGGCGAGGGGAGATAAAAGCCGATGATGACGCAATGCACCGCCGCCATGCCTTTCGCCTCGTTACTCCACTGGAAAGTGCGATGTGCAAAGTGGATGCGGATGCCTTTGCTCAATAGCCAGCTCCATAACACGCCGACCTGCTCGCCTTGGGTGATGGAGTTGGTGGAGACGAAGGCTGCTTTCACCCTCTCCCCTGCCCCTCTCCCATCAAGGGAGAGGGGTTCTGCATTCCCTCCCCCCGCGCGGGGGAGGGTGCCCGACAGGGTGGGAGAGGGGGTGGTCATATAGCGCGCCGCCTTCACATACCAAGCGGCGACATAATCAAGCAAGCCGCCGCCATTTATGCCCGCGAATACCTGCCGCGCTTCCTCGCGCTGCACGTCGCCCATGAATTTCGCGCCGATGAACGGCGGATTGCCGAACACATAGCTCGCACGTTCCGCCGGCAACACGTCGTTCCAGTCCAGCGTGAGGGCGTTGCCGTTGACGATATGCGGCGAGGTCTCGAGCGGGATGCGCGCGAAGTACATGCCGAATTCTTCCGACACGCGCACGTTCATCTGGTGGTCCATCAGCCACAGTGCGACCTGCGCGATCTGCGCCGGGAATTCTTCGATCTCGATGCCGTAGAACTGATCCACGTCCACGCTAATTTGCTGGTGGATGTCGAGGAAGCGCGAGCCGGGGCCTTCATGCACGGCGCGCAACACGTACAGCTCCAGCTTGCGCAGTTCGCGGTAGGCGATCACCAGAAAGTTGCCGCAGCCGCAGGCGGGATCGAAGAAGGTTAGCGTGCGCAGTTTCTTGTGGAACTCAAACAGTTTGTTCTTGTTGCTTTTCACGCGCTTGAATTCTTCATACAGATTGTCGAGGAATAGCGGCTGAATGAGCTTGAGGATATTCTCTTCGCTGGTGTAGTGCGCGCCGAGGTTGCGCCGCGCCTTGCCGTCCATGATGCTCTGGAACAGCGCGCCGAAGATGGCGGGCGAGATGGCGCTCCAGTCGAGCGCGCAGCAGTCGAGCAGCGCCTCGCGCATCGCAAGGTTAAACGAGGCGATGGGCAGCATTTCCTCGAACAGCTTGCCGTTGACGTAGGGAAATGCGGCGATCTGCTCGTCCAGCGTCTTTGCGCGGCGGTCTTCGGGAGTATTGAGTATCTGGAAAAGTTGCGCCAGTTGCGGCCCGAGATCGGAACCGTCTGCTGCTGTGCGTTCCTCTATCCAGGCGCGGAAGGCGCTGGCGGGCTGGAAGATGCCGGTGTCGTCGGCGAACAGGCAGAACAACAAGCGCACCAGCAGCACTTCGAGCGAATGCCCTTGGTAACCCGAGGCCTTGAGCGCATCGTGCAGCTTGCCCATGCGCTCGGCGGCTTTGATGTTGACCGGGTTCTGCGGCGCGATGGTTTGCGTGCGGTAGCCGGCGATGAAAGCGAAATGCTTGATGCGCTGGTGCAGGTCGGCGAGGTTGAATTCGGTCTCGGTGTTTTCTTCGAGATCGTACAGGCGGAAGCGCGCAAAATCAGACACCAGCACATATTTCGGCAGGTCGCGTTCCTTGATGCCGGGGAAGTAGTCGAGCGCCTGGGTGTAGGCTTTGTCCAAATCTTTGCCGCGCGATTTGTGCTCGACCAGCAGCATGCCTTTCCAGAATAGATCAATGTAGCCTTGCTTGTCGCCGAGTTTTTTGACCGGCTCTTCAAAGCTGGCGACGCGTTTGCGGTCTATGCCGAAGACGTTGAACAACTCCGTCCAGAAAGCCTTGGCCTCGGCGTCTTCGGAGGTTTCCAGTTCCCAGCGCTTGGAAAATTCCAGCGCGCGGCTGCGGATTTCGTTCCAGCTTAAAGGCATGAGCGCGGTTCCTTTACAGCAGCTTGATTGTTGCCTTGATTGCTGTCGGCGCAGCCTTTTTCATTTGCTCGTCAAACGTAGCAAATTTGCTGGCCGGGTGGCTGGAGGCCAGATGCAGCGCATCGGCAAAATCCATACCAGCTTCGCACCATTGCAGCGCTTGGGCAACGACCAACGGTTGTTCAAGTTCTACATTGGGCAGCCCGCTCAGTTGATGAAAGGCGCTCATCACAACCCCGCATTCAAGACGATACAGGCGGCGCAGTACCCATTCGGTTTCGAGCAGCACGGTCTTGGGGATGAAGATTGTTTCTTTTTTGAACAGTGCGGCGGCACGCTTGGTCTGCCCGGCATCATCGCCAGTCAGCAGGCGCACCAGGACGTTGGTATCAACCGCGACCATGGCGCGCCTTGATTTCCGCTGTGATGGCTTTGTCCATTTCTCCTACGGTATGAGCCTTGCCCACGTACCCCGCACAGCCGATGACGCTATCAAGGGTGGTCGCGGCAAAAGGCTTGAGCGGGCGCAGCAACACACCATCGCCGGTATCCTCCACGGCAAATTCAATGCCAGGTTGCCATTGCTTGGCAGTACGAATGGCTGCCGGAAGAATGACTTGCCCCTTGCTGGATAATTTGGTGGTTTCCAAAACCGATCTCCTTAGTAAGAAATTAGTAAGACACATTAAATGAAAACCAACAAAATGACAACTACCCTATCAACTCACCCCGCGCTTAGAGAAATCTCTCACCCGGAAGCCGAGCAGCCACAGCACGGCGAAGTAAACCGTCACGCCTATCACCACCAGTCCAGTCAATCGTCCGATGCGCGCCCAACCGTGGCTGGTCAGCCAGCTTTGTTCGCTGCCCATGCCGAACCACAGCGTCAGCCCCAGCCCCAGTAGTGCCGCGAACAGCTTGGCGAGGAATTTGCCCCAGCCAGGTTCCGGTTGGTAGAGGCCGCGCTTGCGTAACAGATAAAACAGGATGGCGGAGTTGAGGCAGGCGCCGAGGCCGATGGACAGTGCCAGGCCAGCATGTTGCAGTTCCATTCCGAATACGAACAGCAGGTTCATCGCCTGTGTGGCGAGCAGGGTGATGATGCCGATCTTGACCGGGGTTCGGATGTCCTGGCGCGCGTAGAAAGCGGGCGCCAATACTTTGACGGTGAGGATGCCGATCAGGCCGACGCTGTAGCCGACCAGCGCGTTGCGCGTCATCAGCACGTCGTGCGCGGCGAATGCGCCATACTGGAAGAAGGTGGACAGCAAGGGCACGGCCATCATGCCGAGTGCCAATGCTGCGGGCAGGGTGAGCATGACGGTTAAACGCAAGCCCCAATCCAGCAGCCTGGAGTATTCCACCGGATTGCCATCGGCGTGATGTTTGGATAGCGAGGGCAGCAGGATGGTGGCAATGGCCGCGCCCAGCACGCCGGCGGGAAATTCCATCAGACGGTCGGCGTAATACAGCCAGGACACGCTGCCCGCCACCATAAACGAGGCGAAGATGGTGTTGATGAGCAGGCTGAGCTGCGCGATAGACACACCGAACACCGCTGGCCCCATCTGTTTGATGATGCGCAACACCCCCTTGTCTTTCAGGTTGAATCTCCAGGTCGGCAGCATGCCGATTTTTTTCAGGAATGGGATTTGAAAAGCCAGTTGCACGAAGCCGGCCACGAACACCGCCCACGCCAGCGCCAGGATGGGTGGGTCGAAATACGGCGCCAGCCACAGCGCGCCGCCGATGAAACACAGGTTGAGCAGGATGGGCGCAAAGGCGGGCACCCAGAATTTGTTATAGGTATTGAGTATGCCCGCCGCCACCGCCACCAGCGAGATGAAAAATATGTAGGGTGAGGTGATGCGCAGCAACTGGACGGTGAGATCAAATTTTTCCGGCGTGGCGGCGAAACCCGGTGCGCTGATATACACCAGAACTGGCGCGGCGATGATGCCGATGAGCGTCACGAAGAACAGGATAATCGCCAGCAGGGTGACCACATGATCAACCATTAGCTTGGTTTCCTCATGCCCACGGCGATTTTTGTATTCGGCGAAGATTGGCACGAAGGCTTGCGAAAACGCGCCTTCGGCGAACAATCGGCGCAGCAGGTTGGGCAGCTTGAAGGCGACGAAGAAAGCATCGGTCGCCATGCCCGCGCCGAAGATGCGCGCGATCAATATATCGCGCGCGAAGGCCAGTATGCGCGAAACCAGCGTCAGGCTGCTGATGGTGCCGAGCGTCCTAAGCAGGTTCATGCCTTGCCTATTTTAAATATGCGCATGGGATTCCTAGTTGTTGCGGCTCGGATCGCGGCGCTCCGCCCAATCCGCTGGTTCGAAAAAATTCCCGCCCACAGTTAACCCGAATGTTTCACACCCTAAACCGAATGTTTCATAAATTGACGCGCGCCCTCGCTAGTCTTTTGTTTGATGTAGCCAGCCACGAATTGAGCGAGATCAGACGGCATGTTCCACCTCGCCTGGTATTTTATTTATGTGCCGTCCGCGCAGGCGCCATCATACCACTACCGTCACGCACGGCAGCGCGGCCAAAACATGGGGTGGGCGCAATAACCATGTTGACGTGTAAATTGTTACCCGCATCAATATCCGCTACACTGCCCCTGTTGTCCGCCTTACCAGGCAACCATTTCTAAATTTAAAAGAGGAGTAATCATGCAAAATCCGCTCGATTCCTTGTGGGGTACCGTCATTATCGGTTTTGTTTTAACCGCCGTGTTGTATCAATTGGTGAAACTACTACCCATCTGACTAGGCTGTACAAAAGCGACAGCCTAGTCATTGGTTATGGTGCTCACATTGATTTAGGCATGGCACGCTCAAAAACCACGCGCAAGATGCGTTTCAAATAATTTTTATTTTATGGAGGTGGCAGATGGACTACGACCAGGCAATTATGCGTTGGATACACTTGATGGCAGGCGTGATGTGGATAGGCCTCCTGTATTATTTCAACTTCGTCCAGGTTGCGGCACTTAAAGCCGCGGCCGGCGACAATACCGCAGCCGGCATTAGTAAGCACGTCGCGCCACGCGCGCTGTTTTACTTCCGTTGGTCGGCTCTAGTGACCTGGCTGGCTGGAGCAGGCTTGCTTGGCCCAAACTTTGTTGCGGCGTTTACCTTGCAGCCCAGCCATGCCGCCATTGGTGTCGGCGCCTGGCTCGGCACCATCATGCTGTTTAATGTATGGGGATTGATCTGGCCAAACCAGAAAAAAGTTCTCGGCCTCAAGCCGGCCAGCGATGAAGAAAAAAATAAGGCGCGCCGCACTGCCTTTCTGGCTTCGCGCATCAATGTCATGCTTTCGATTCCGATGTTATTTTTTATGGCTGCGGGCGCACATTCGTCCGTATACGGTTTTTAAAGGTTGTCACTGCAGCCCTCTTGCGGGGGCTGCAGTCCTGCCAAGCACGAGGTGGAGCCGCTCTATTAACCCATGCCTAGGGAAGCGCAGATTAATCCGAGTTCTAAGCAAGACTAGGCGCGAACAAAAAATTTGGACGCCGCATATTGCTGATATGTAAGGAGAAATTTTTTGTGAGTAACGACGTATTGCGACGAAATCGGATTAATCTGCGTTTCCCTAAAGTCCTCATTCCCCTCGCGCAAGGCTGCGAAGAAATTGAAGCCGTCACGGCCATGGACATCCTGCGCCGCGCCGGCATTGAAGTGGTGAGCGCCGGACTGGATGCCCAGCCGGTGCGCGCCAGCCGCGGCACAGTTATCATCCCAGACACCACGCTGGATGCAGCGCTGAAATATGAATATGACATGGTAGTGCTGCCCGGCGGCCAGCCTGGCACCAACAACCTCAAGGCCGATGCGCGCATCCGTGAACTGGTGCAACACATGGCGCAACAAGGGAAGTATGTCGCCGCCATCTGCGCCGCCCCGTCGGTGCTGGCTACGGCCGGGCTACTGGACGGCAAGCGCGCCACCAGCTTCCCCGGTGCGCTGGATGCATTCCCCAAAGTGCAACAGCAACAAGCAGCGGTGGCGGAAGATGGCAAGCTGATTACCTCGCGCGGGCCGGGTACGGCCATGGATTTCGCGCTTATTCTAGTGGAACGCCTGCTGGGTAAAGCCAAGCGCCAGGAAGTCGAAAACGGGCTGCAACGATAGTTTATGTTCCAGCCCTGGCGCCGCTACCTCGATGGCATTCCGAAATATCTTGCACGCCACTATCGCCCAGACTAGGGTTATCCCCAACAAAACATAAGGATACGTAAACCCTTCACATTCTGTCCATTTTTCGTTACGATACGAACTTAAACCAAGCTGCATCACCTCCACCCAACTCCGCAATAAACTGACACGCTTCAATTTTTAGTTACCCCCCTTAATAAATTAGAAAAGCGAGAACCACCATGAGCGAACACATCCGTTATGTCACCGACCCAACTTTTGCCGCCGAGGTGCTGCAATCGCCGCTGCCCGTGCTGGTGGACTACTGGGCGGAATGGTGCGGCCCATGCCGCAGTATCGCCCCGATACTGGAGGAGATCGCCAAGGAATATGCTGGACGCCTGGTCGTGGCCAAGCTGAACGTGGATGAGAACCAGCAAACCCCGCAGAAATACGGCATTCGCGGCATTCCCACGCTTATGCTGTTCAAGAATGGCAACATCGAAGCAACCAAGGTCGGCGCATTGTCCAAATCACAACTTACCGCGTTTATTGACAGCCATATCTAAACCGTTTAACCTCGCGCCTGCACCTGTCCTGTTTCGTCCCTGCGTCACCATAACTCACAACCAAAAAAGACACTCAAGGCAGTCCAGGCGCGGCATCCCCGCGCAAACCGTAGCACTCCCCACACCTTATAGCACTTGAACCCGGCAGCATTCTTTAACCCCGCAATATCACACATCCATCCTAATATGCATTTATCCGACCTCAAGATCAAACACATCACCGAACTGGTAGAGATGGCAACCACCAACCAGATCGAAAATGCCAACCGCATGCGCAAGCAAGACCTGATTTTCGCCCTACTGAAAAACCAGGCAAAAAAAGGCGACAGCATTTTTGGCGAAGGCACACTGGAAGTGCTGCCGGATGGCTTCGGCTTCCTGCGCTCGCCGGACACCTCGTATCTGGCCGGGCCGGATGACATCTATGTCAGCCCCAGCCAGGTCAGGCGTTTTAATCTGCACACCGGTGATTCTATCGAAGGCGAGATCCGTACCCCCAAGGAAGGCGAACGCTACGTCGCACTGGTCAAGGTGGACAAGGTCAATGGTGACGCGCCGGAAAATGCCAAAAATAAAATCCTGTTCGAAAACTTGACGCCGCTGTTCCCAACCAGGCAAATGTCACTGGAGCGCGACATCCGCGCCGAGGAAAACATTACCGGCCGCATCATTGATATTGTCGCGCCCATAGGCTTTGGTCAGCGTGGCCTGCTAGTGGCCTCGCCCAAATCCGGCAAGACCGTGATGCTGCAACATATCGCCCACTCCATCGCGGCCAATAACCCGGATGCGCATTTGATTGTGCTGCTGATAGACGAACGCCCGGAGGAAGTCACCGAGATGAGCCGCAGTGTGCGCGGCGAAGTAGTCGCTTCTACTTTCGACGAACCTGCCACGCGCCACGTGCAAGTCGCCGAAATGGTGCTGGAAAAAGCCAAGCGCCTGGTCGAGCACAAAAAGGATGTGGTCATCCTGCTCGATTCCATCACCCGTCTGGCGCGCGCCTACAACACCGTCGTCCCTTCCTCCGGCAAGGTGCTCACAGGCGGCGTGGATGCCAATGCGCTGCAACGCCCCAAACGTTTCTTCGGCGCGGCGCGCAACATCGAGGAAGGCGGCTCGCTCACCATCATCGCCACCGCGCTGGTAGATACCGGCTCGCGTATGGACGACGTGATCTATGAGGAGTTCAAGGGCACCGGCAACATGGAAATCCACCTTGACCGGCGCATGGCCGAGAAGCGCATCTACCCGGCCATAAATATCAATCGCTCCGGTACGCGCAAGGAAGAATTGCTGATCAAGGCCGACATCCTGCAAAGAATCTGGGTGCTGCGCAAATTGCTATACCCGATGGACGAGCTGGAATCCATGGAATTCCTGTTGGACAAGATCAAGGCAACCAAGAACAACGCCGAATTCTTCGACTCCATGCGCCGTTAACCCGAACATTTCATAAATTGACGCGCACCCTCGCTAGTCTTTTGCTTGCTGTAGCCAGCGTAGCGGGCGTTATGGTTTTGTTCCGTCGGGTGTATGAATAACTACACTGCTCCTCCACAAAATTTGTCTGGCAAACAAAATCCTGCGCGATCATCACGCGAATTTACCTCGAAGAGGTTCTTGTACCCTTTAGGGTGTGAAATGTTCGGGTTAAAAACCATTTTGACGGCCAGCACCGTTTGTGTATAATGCGCGGCTCTGTAAAAGCATCTAAGGCGAGGTTTTCATGTACGCAGTAATCAAGACAGGCGGCAAGCAGTATCGCGTCATCCAGGGTGAAACCCTTAAAATTGAAATCATCCCCGGCGACGTAGGCAGCGCTATCGTGCTGGACAAGGTGCTGATGGTTGGCAATGGCGACACGGTATCGGTCGGCAAGCCCATGTTGACTGGAGCCACTGTCACTGCCACTATCATATCTATCGGTCGCGGCAAAAAAGTCACCATCTTCAAGATGCGCCGCCGCAAGCATTACCAGAAACATCAGGGTCATCGCCAAAGCTATACCGAGATCCGCATAGACGGCATTTCGGCTTAATTCTGAAGGAGTAAGCACTATGGCATCAAAAAAAGGCGGCGGCAGCACCAGTAACGGCCGCGATTCGCACTCAAAACGCCTGGGCGTGAAAATCTACGGCGGCGAGCTGATTAATTCCGGCAGCATCATCGTGCGCCAGCGCGGCACACAATTCCACGCCGGAGACAATGTCGGCATGGGCAAAGATCACACCCTGTTTGCTACGATTACCGGCAAGGTGGTGTTCGCGGTCAAGGGCGCGCTACAGCGCAGAACAGTCAGCGTGATTGCAGCGTAAGCGCAACCCGCTGAAGTACAATGAGCCCTATCCGTCCGATAGGGCTTTTTTGTTTGTAGGATGGGTGGAGCGGCTTCATGCGTAACCCATCATTCCAACGTGCGCTTGATGGGTTACGCAAAAATGCTCCACCCATCCTACATATAGGTTCAAGATTATGAAGTTCATAGACGAATCAAAAATTGAGATTATCGCAGGCGACGGCGGCAACGGCTCCGCCAGTTTCCGGCGCGAGAAATATATAGACAAGGGCGGCCCAGATGGCGGCGATGGCGGCTGGGGCGGCAGTGTATATGCGCTGGCCGACCGCAATATCAATACTCTGGTGGACTATCGCTTTGCCCGTATGCATCGCGCCAAAAACGGCGAAGCCGGTCGCGGCGCGGCCTGCTATGGCAAGGGCGCGGATGATGTTGTGTTGCGCATGCCGGTTGGTACTGTCATCACCGACATCAACACTGGCGAAGTGATTGCCGACCTGGCTCATGACGGACAACAAACACTGCTGGCTCAGGGGGGCAAGGGTGGCTTGGGGAATATACATTTCAAATCCAGCACCAACCGCGCGCCACGCCAATGCACACCGGGTGTGGAAGGTGAACGGCGCGAATTGCAACTGGAATTGAAAGTGCTGGCCGATGTGGGGTTGCTGGGCATGCCCAATGCGGGCAAGTCCACCTTCATCCGCGCGGTGTCCGCCGCGCGCCCCAAGGTGGCGGACTATCCCTTCACCACGCTGCACCCCAACCTCGGCGTAGTGCGCGTGTCACCCGAAAAAAGCTTCGTCATCGCTGATATTCCCGGCCTGATCGAAGGCGCAGCGGAAGGCGCGGGGCTGGGACATCAATTTCTGCGCCACTTGGCGCGCACCCGTTTGCTGCTGCATCTGGTTGACATTGCTCCGATGTATGAAGGAACGGATCCCGTGCATGAAGCGAATGCGATATTGAATGAACTGAAAAAATATGACGAGGCGCTGTATGACAAACCGCGCTGGCTGGTGCTGAACAAGCTCGATTTACTACCAGACAGTGATGACAAAGTGGCCGCCTTCCTGCGCGAATTTGGTGATCACACGCGCCATTTCGCCATTTCCGCGATCAACGGCGAGGGCTGCAAAGCACTGACCTACGCCATCATGGAACACCTGGAACAGGTCGCAAAAGAAGAACAGCAAGCTGCCGCCGAGAATGCACAAGAAAGTGATATTTTCAGCCCAGATGTTTCATAAATTCGCGCGCCCTCGCTTGTCTTTTGTTTGATAGGAAATATTTTGTTCGGTCGGGCGTATGAATAACTACGCCACTCCTTCTCAAAACTTCCCTATCAAACAAAATCCTGTGCGATCATCACACGAATTTATGAAACATCCGGGCTATACTCTGACCCACCATGAGAACTGTCCTCACCCAATGTAAACGCATCGTCGTCAAAGTCGGCAGCAGCCTCGTCACCAATCAGGGCGAGGGACTGGACATGCGCGCCATTGGCAATTGGGCGCAACAAATCGCTACGCTCCGTCAATCCGGTTATGAAGTGGTGCTGGTCTCCTCCGGTGCAATTGCGGAAGGCATGCAGCGGCTGGGCTGGAAGCAACGACCCAGTGCCGTGCACGAGTTGCAGGCCGCTGCCGCAGTCGGCCAGATGGGTCTGGTGCAGTGTTATGAAAGCAGTTTCCGCAAATACGGCTTGCACGCCGCGCAAGTGCTGCTCACCCATGCCGACCTGGCCGACCGCGAACGCTACCTCAACGCCCGCTCTACCCTGCGCACCCTGCTCAAGCTGGGCGTCATTCCCGTCATCAACGAAAATGACACCGTCGTCACCGACGAAATAAAGTTCGGCGATAACGACACGCTGGGGGCACTGGTCGCCAACCTGATCGAGGCCGACGTACTCATCATTCTCACCGACCAGAGCGGCCTGTACAGCGCCGATCCGCGCAAAGATACCAATGCCACGCTGGTCAGCCTGGGGCAGGCTGGCGATGAAAAACTGGAAGCCATGGCGGGCGGCGCGGGCAGCCACATCGGGCGCGGCGGCATGCTGACCAAGATACTCGCGGCTAAGCGCGCGGCGCGCAGCGGCGCGCACACTGTCATCGCCTCCGGCCACGAAACGGACGTGCTGCTGCGCCTGTTGCGCGGTGAAAATATCGGCACCCTGCTTACCGCCCCAGAGATGACGCTGGCCGCGCGCAAACAATGGCTGGCCGACCACTTGCAAGTCGGCGGCAGGATCACGCTGGATGCGGGCGCAGTGCGCGCCTTGCGCAGCGAGGGCAAGAGCCTGCTGCCGATAGGCGTCACCCAGGTCAGCGGCGAATTCGAGCGCGGCGCAGTGGTCGCCATCCTCGACGAGAACGGCAACGACATCGCGCGCGGCCTGATCAATTACAGCTCAACCGAAACGCACCGTATCGCGCGCCATCCCAGTCACGAAATCGAAGGCATACTCGGCTATGTGGATGAGCTAGAATTGATACATCGGGACAATCTGGTCTTGCTCTAATCGAGCCATACGAGATTGCGGTGCAGGCTAACATTCATTCTCGCGGCTAATTTTTTAGGCCAGAAACACAGAGAAACCGTGGCCTGCCACCTATTGTCCGGCCAACTGCAAAATCAATGGAGTCTGACCCTCATGGCACTCGGTTAAGCGCAAAAACCTTTCGCATGGTGAGAATTTGGTTCCTTTCCCTTCAAGGGGAAGGTTAGGATGGGGATGGGTTAATATCTATATCACGCAAATCAACCCATCCCCACCCTAGCCCTCCCCTTGAAAGGGAGGGAGTTTGCGCTGTAAATTGCTTAACCGAGTGCCATTCGAGTCTAACCCCATTGCTTTTTTATTTTGCGTTCTCTACTCTACCCGTGCTTTGTGTGGGAGAGGATTTGGGGGAGGGGTAGCTGGCTAATCTGCCAAGCCCGGACTAGAATGCTTACCATAAATACATTTCAGCAAAGCAGGAGGTAATTATGAGCGGCCGCATTACCATTGATCCCGCTGTATGCCACGGCAAGCCATGCATACGCGGCCTGCGCTATCCGGTGGAAAACGTGCTGGAGTGGCTGGCCAGCGGCATGACTACCGATGAGATACTAAGCGACTACGAAGACCTGGAGCGCGAAGACATCTTGGCTGCGCTTGCCTATGCAGCGCGATTGACCCATGTAAAACGGCTGGAAAATCTGGCAGCATGAGATTTCTGGTCGACGCGCAACTTCCCCGGCGCTTCGCCAACTGGCTGAACGAAGCGGGGCACGATGCGTTGCACACCCTCGATCTTCCCAGGAAGAACCTCACCCCGGATGGCTAACTCATCGCCCACGCCATACGGGATGCCCGCATCGTTATCAGCAAGGATGCCGATTTTGTGCAATCTTTTCTGGTAACAGGCGAGCCCCCATTGTTGCTTATCTCCACTGGTAATATTACCAACGCAGAATTGGAAAAAAATACTACGCGCCAATTTGAGCGGAATAGAGACGGCGTTCGCATCCGGCAGGTTCGTTGAGATCACTCGCGAAGCGTTGGTGGTGCATGAATGAAAATTATTGCGATGCTGATCGAATTGGCTGCGGAGAGAATGTATGAATGCAAGACTTGACCCCGCGCTTGTTCGCTGAACATATGTTGGCTTTGCGGATAAACCGGGCCAACCGCAAATGGGATGCCTATTGGATGGCGCTTACGGGAAGTAAGCCCCATGCATTCTGCACATCAGTTTGAACACACCCCGTTGGACAAGGCTGACTGCGGCCTATCTCCATATTCAGGCATAGTAAGGTTTAATTTCCTGCAATTTCTTGGCGCAGGCTTACAAACATCGGTTTTGTTTTTTTTGGGGAGTAAAAAAATGCCAGTGGTTACCGTCGTCGAGCTGTTCTTTATTGCGATGATTATGATTTTTGCCACACCTTATCTGATATGGCGGCTGGGTAGGACCGACTATTTCGCGCCGCTGGTGGTGGTGCAAATCGTCACCGGCATCCTGCTCGGCCCGGGCATCCTGGGCGCGGCGTTCGCCGACTACTACAACTTCGTGTTCACCGCGCCGGTTATCCAGTCGCTCAACGGAATCGCATGGTGGGCGGTATCCCTCTTCGTTTTTATCGCGGGGCTCGAACTGGATCTCAAAAAAGTCTGGGAGCATCGCGGAGAGACCTCCGTGACCGCCGGCCTCGCACTGGGCATGCCGCTCTTTTTTGGATGCGTCGCGGCCTTTGGGCTGCTGTCTTTGAGCACAGGGTGGATGGGCCCCAACGCGCAGACTTGGCAGTTCGTTCTCGGCATAGGCATGGCCTGCGCGGTGACGGCCTTGCCCGTCCTCATCGTGTTGATGGATAAATTGAACATCCTGCGTCAGCCGCTCGGCCAGCGCGTCCTGCGTTATGCCAGCATCGACGATATCGCCATCTGGGGTGTGCTCGCGATCATCCTGTTGGATTGGGACCGCGTCGGACGTCAAGTCGTCTTCCTGGTCGGCTTTATCGCACTCAGCTACCTGCTCCGCAAATTGATGTGGAAAATAAAAGAGATGGATCGCTGGTACGTGAGTCTGATCTGGCTCCCCATCGTGGCTTTAGCAGCAGATTGGGCAGGGCTGCACTTCATGGTGGGCGCGTTCTTGGCCGGTGTGGTCATGGAACGCTCCTGGTTTAACCTGCCGCGCCTTGACATCTTCCGCGATAACGTTCTGCTGATCATCATGCCGGTGTATTTCCTTAGCACCGGATTGCGCACCAGCTGGGGCATAGGTGGAGAAACCGTGCTTATCGCGGCGGGCATCATGCTGTCGGCTCAGCTCATTGGCAAATTGGTGGGTATACAGATCGCCGGCAAAATTCTCAAGTGGGAGCCGGGCGAGGCATCGCTCGTCGGTTGGTTGTTACAGACCAAGGGTCTGATCGAAATCATCTTCGCAACGATACTGCTGGACAAAGGCATTATCAGCAGCGAGATGTTTACCGCCCTGCTGCTCATGGCCGTGGCCAGTACCATGCTCACAGTGCCCGTGGTCACCCCCATGCTGCGACGCATGTCAAAAGCACGGGGTTAAGTCTTGCATTCATACATTCCAAAAAAGCACGGGGTCTTGCATTCATACATTTTCTCCCTCTTTGCCGCCCTGCTTACCGTAGCATAATGCACCCCAAAGAAATCCTTGGGGACGTACTACGATTTATTTCAACGCCCTCAACCAAGCCGCATCCTATCAGAATCATCGGTCATGAGACATAAAACTCAAAAAGTCTTTATCTCGCTACTAATACCAAGCCCCTCCCCCTGATTGGATAGTGAATATATTTTCACCCCGATGTAACCTTTCTTTCCGCCCTGCCGAATCAGCTAGGTATAGTGGGCAGGGGTTTTTGCCCACGCTGTCTAAATATGCGTGGGCACGATGAGTCCGTGCCCAACCTTGGCTACTTGGCTGTTATCATCTTCTCATCCACAGAAAGGTAGCGAGATGTTAATCAAACGACCCAGCGACATCAGCCCCTCCGAGATCACCGATCCGGCTGTTTACCTCAATCGCCGCGAGTTTATGAAGGCCGCCGGCTTGGCCGGTCTCGCGCTCGGCGCGTCGGGCTGGATGTCGCCGAGCGAGGCCGCGATGAAGCTAACCGGTGTGCGCAAAAGCCCGCTCAGTATTGACGAATCACAAACGCGGTATAAAGACATCACCACCTACAATAACTTTTACGAATTTGGCACCGACAAGGATGCACCGGCCAAGACCGCGCACACGCTGGTTACCCGCCCCTGGATGGTGGCGGTGGAGGGCGCGATCAAGCGCCCCAAGACTTATGATATCGAAGAACTCTTGAAGCTTGCGCCACTCGAAGAGCGCATCTACCGCATGCGCTGCGTGGAAGGCTGGTCAATGGTGATCCCGTGGGTGGGCTTTCCGCTGGCCGAGCTTATCAAGCGCGTCGAGCCTCTGGGTAGCGCGAAATATATTGAATTCACCACGCTCATGGACCCCAAGCAGATGCCGGGGCAACGCTCGCGGGTGTTGGCGTGGCCGTATGTCGAGGGCCTGCGCCTGGACGAGGCAATGCACCCACTGACGATCCTCGCGGTCGGTTTGTACGGCGAGGTGTTGCCGAATCAAAACGGCGCGCCGATCCGCCTGGTGGTGCCGTGGAAGTACGGCTTCAAGAGCATCAAGTCGGTCGTGCGCCTGCGCTTCGTCGAACAACAGCCGGTTTCGGCCTGGACGCGCGCCGCGCCGAACGAGTACGGGTTTTATTCGAACGTCAATCCGGATGTTGACCACCCGCGCTGGAGCCAGGACAGGGAACGCCGCATCGGCGAGTTCAGCAAGCGCAAGACCTTGCCGTTCAACGGTTACGCCGAGCAGGTTGCTGGTTTGTACACCGGCATGGATCTTAAGAAATATTATTAGCGTCGTATTGGTGTCATCGCATGCTGGGAGCGCGGATGTACCGTCCGCATGCGGACGGTACATCCGCAGTCCAATTGCTGCATTTAGGTTTATATGCTTGACGATAAATATCTGCCGTGGCTCAGGGCGGCGCTGTTCATCGCCGCCTTGGCACCGCTTGCGCGCTTGGTTCTGTTTGGCGTTACCGATCGGCTCGGCGCCAATCCGATCGAATTCATCACCCGCTCGACCGGCACTTGGACCCTGGTATTCTTGCTTATTACCTTGAGCGTCACGCCGCTGCGCCGATTGTCTGGCTGGCATAGCCTTATCAGACTGCGCCGTATGTTCGGGCTATTTGCGTTTTTCTACAGTTGCCTGCATTTCACCACCTACATCTGGCTCGATCAGTTCTTCGACCTGGCATCTATATATAAGGACGTCATCAAGCGCCCGTTCATCACCGTGAGCTTCCCCAGCTTCCTACTGATGATCCCGCTCGCCATCACCTCGACCAACGCCATGCTGCGCCGCCTTGGCGGCAAACGCTGGCAACGCCTGCACCGCCTGGTGTACGTCATCGCCATCGGCGGCGTGGTTCATTATCTGTGGCTGGTAAAAAAAGACATCACCGATCCGTTAATTTACGCGGTTATCTTGGCGCTGTTGCTGGCCTACCGGCTGGTGGTTGCCGTGCGCAAGCGCAGATCGAGCGCGGGAACGGAAAAGATTGCTACCGTGAATTCATAAAAACTCAGTAGTAGGGCGGGTAAAACCCGCCCTACGCATCTGTAGCACATGTCTCGTAATTAATAGGTTGAGATCTAGTCCGTAGCCGTCCCTGCTCCAGATTCAGCAAACGTAATTATTTGCACCCCGACGTAACCTTTTCCCCCAGCACTCCGAATCAGTGGTCGGAGACGTACTCTCCTCTTCTTTCAACTTTACAAAAGGACTCATCATGACCAATACTCACGGCATCCTCTCTGCGGTCAAATCCAAAGGTGCAACCCTGGCCTCCATCGCGGCTGTTATGGCCCTGTCCATGTCGCCTGTTTTCGCCGCAGAAGCACCAGCTGGAAGCGTCGGCGCAGCTATCGGCGCCAGCGACAAAGTGCATTGCTATGGCGTGGTATCTTGCAAAGGCAAAAGCGATTGCAAAACAACTGAGAATAGCTGCAAAGGCAAGAATGCATGCAAAGGCCAAGGTTTCATGGGTATTCCAGCTAAGGACTGCATGAACCAAGGCGGTGTAATTTCCGACGTTAAGGCCAAGTAATTAGCCTTAAGCGATAAGTAAAAAGTCCAGGTATTGGGCCTGGACTTTTTACCCTGATTGTTTTAAAGCAGACATGCAGGGTAAAAAATACCTACTCCAATGAACCCTATCGTTAACATGCTCAGACAAAAATCACCCGGCTTTGGCCTAGGATTGCGACCCGTGCATTACCCGGATTTTCTGCGTGAAGCGCAGGCGGTCGACTGGCTGGAAATCATTTCCGAGAACTACATGATCCCCGGCGGCAAGCCGCTGGCCATGCTCGACGCCATTCTGGAACGTTACCCGGTGGCGATGCATGGCGTTTCCTTATCGATCGGTTCTGCCGATGGCTTGGATGCGCAATACCTGACTGAACTCAAAGCGCTGGCCAAGCATGTACAGCCACTATGGATTTCGGACCACCTGTGCTGGACGGGCGTGCAAGGCCGCAATTCACATGATCTGCTGCCACTGCCTTACAGTGAAGAGGCGCTGCGCTTGGTGGTGCGGCACGTAGAACAAGTGCAAGACACGCTGGGCCAGCGCATTTTGCTGGAAAACGTGTCGAGCTATTTGGATTACCGCAGCTCCGAAATGAGCGAGTGGGAATTCCTGCGGCTAGTCTCTGAACAAGCCGATTGTTTGCTTTTGCTTGACGTCAACAACATCTACGTCAGCAGCATCAATCACGGCTTCGATGCCATTGAGTTTCTGAATCACTTGCCAGTGGAGCGGGTGCAGCAAATTCATCTGGCGGGCCACAGCGATCATGGCGATTACATCGTGGATACGCATGACCACCCGGTGGCCGAGCCGGTGTGGGAACTCTACCGCTACACCTGCGAACGTTTCGGAGAAGTAGCGGCCATGATCGAGCGCGATGACGACATCCCCGAGTTGAGCGAATTGATTTCGGAATTGAATCGCGCGCGGGCTATTGCCGCCGAGACGCTGAGCCCAGAAGTATTGGAGGCGGTATCATGAAAACACTAGCGTTGGCCGACGTGCAAGTCGCCTTCCATGATCACTTACTCAACCAGCCGAGCAGCATCGCACAGGAAGTGATTGAGGGCGGACGCATCAGCGTCGATCACCGCCTGAACATCTATCACAACGCCTATCGCGCCCGGCTGCTGGAAAATTTGCGCGACACATTTGAAAAAACCTGGAATTATCTCGGCGACGATACATTTGATGATTTAGCACTCGCCTTCATCGAAGCCAACCCACCACTGCATCGCAATCTGCGCTGGCACGGCGGGGAGTTTCCGCAATACTTAGCCGATCAGTTTTCGCAGCATTCATTTATTGCCGAGTTGGCAATAATCGATTGGCAACTGCGTCATGCGTTTGACGGCCCCAACGCCACCCCGCTGCAGCCAGCCGAATTAGCCGAGTTGTCCACCGAGGATTGGGGAAGCGTCGGATTTCAGTTCGCGCCCACTTTTTTCATCGCACCGTTGCGCAATAACAGCGTCAGCATCTGGCATGCGCTCGACCAAGAACAAACGCCCCCAGCCGCCGTAGCCTTGCTTGAACCTAGTTGGCTGCTGATTTGGCGTAAAGGCTGGCAGCCGCATTTCCGCACTATCCAGGCAGTTGAGCAGGCTGCTTTGTCGCAGTTGCACGGGGGCGCATCGTTTGCTCAGGTGTGTGATGCTTTGAGCCAGCAATTTTCCGACCAAGAGGCTGCCAGCGTGGCCGCTGAGGGGTTGAGAACCTGGCTGCAAGATGAGTTGATCGTTGGATTGACGGGCGTACTGCCTAGCTAATTCGTATCAACCTATTGATATATATTTAGACACGGCGGTTTCAATGTCCAAGCGCCACCTTGTTCCGATATTTCTGATTCACGAAACTAGGCAAAAAATTCTTGAAATAGTGAAGCTCACGATGTAACGATTTCACCTCTTGCTGCGAATTAACTGAAGTATCCTGCCAACCCACCTCACTAAAGGAGATTCACCATGCTTACATTTTTTCGTTTGTTGTTTTTGACCTCGCTGCTTGCCGGCACTTCATCTCTGGCTGCTGCTAATGCCTTTAACCAGGCTACATTCGATGCCTTGCTTAAGCAGGGAAAACCAGTGCTA